>JANLWG010000375.1:0-13983 GCA_031364405.1 Hyphomicrobiales bacterium | reverse complement strand
GGCAAGCTGCGGTCCGCCCATGAACGATCGAGTGCCGACCTTTGAATGGTGGAGTAACGCAGATCATCTGGCCGGAAGCGGCTGCGATGCGACATAGGGGGATTGGGCAAGCGGGCATCTGATCGCCGGATCCCTTGCTTTGCTGCGGCCTAGGCCGATGGGATGATGACTTTGCCGATTGGCCAGAGAGCAAGGCCGGCAAGTTTCAAATGCGCCCAGGCGAAAGGCAATCCGACTATGGTAAGTGCCAGAAGAATTGCCGTGAGGAGGTGTGCCAGCGCCAGCCACCATCCGGCAAGCAACAGCCAGATCAAATTGCCGATTGCGCCGAGTGGGCCGGTGCCCAAGTCCGGATTTCCGGTATATGTTTGCCGCGAAACCGCGGTGTAGCCAAAGGGCAGCAGTGTATACTGTGCGATATTGAGTGCTGCTCTCGCCCACGGCAGGCCGACGATTGTGATGGCCATGATAAATGCCGCAATCACCCAACCGGCCGCCATCCACAACCCGCCGCACGCGATCCAGAGTATATTTAACAGAAGAGCCATTTCGAGCATTTCCCATTGGTCCGGCCATTCGACCCGGCATTCAGGATATGCTGGTTAACGCCAGCCCGCCAGTCCAACATAGGTACGCCGAATGAAAACCGCGAGCCCGATGGTTCAGGTTGATCCCGATCAAGGACGTCTGGGGGCAAAAATCCGATGATAATTTAAAATCGAGGAGCAGTTTGTGATGCCAAAACTGAAATTGAATCATGCGTTGCTGTTGGCTTTCCTGACCGGTCTGCCGGGTGCTCTGGTCAATGCGCCGAACCAGGCGGCGGGTGCCGAGCCTGCGAATCTCAATGTCCAGCTGGGCGGCACTGATTTTGTCACCTATTGCGCGGCCTGCCACGGCGTCGGCGGCAAGGGTGATGGCAGCATTGCGGAGTTTCTCACCATCGCCGCGGCCGATCTGACCCGGCTCAAAAAACGGAATGCCGGGGTGTTTCCGCGCCAGCGCCTGATCGGGGTGATCGACGGCCGCGTCGAGGTGAAGGTCCACGGCCCCAGAGACATGCCAGTGTGGGGCGACTGGTTCAAATCCGAGGCCGCCATGTCGGGCGCCAGCAAGGCGGCTCAGGAAGAGATCGCCGGCGCCCGCATCGAAGCACTCGTGGACTACGTCGAGTCGATTCAGGAGTAGCGGAATATGGCACCGGCACCACGATGTTGCCGCCAGCCTTGGCCAGCGTCATCGACGAGCCTGCAAAGTACCTTGGTAGCGGGAGAGGGACTCGAACCCCCGACCCCAGGATTATGATTCCCGTGCTCTAACCAGCTGAGCTACCCCGCCAAAGGTGACGGGCTTATAGGGAGGCCGGGGCGGCAAAGTCAAGCCGGGTTGGACTCGCTGTCGTCGTCTGGTTCTTCCGGCTTCTTGAGGAATGACCGCCACAGCGAGATTGTCGCGAAATACAGCGAAGCGGCGACCCACACCCACAGCTCCACCTGCTCGATCCCGCCCCAGTCGCTGCGGTCCTTGGCGGCGAAAATCAGGCTCAGCGAAAGTGCCGCCCACAATACCGTCATCGGAATGGTGATCTCGCGCCAGTCGGTCACCCGCAATGGATGGACAAACTTGATCGGGATGAAAGTCAGCACACACAGCCCGGCAATCGTGAAGATGTTGACCGCCCAGCCGGTTTGCAGAATGAAGAAATATAGCACCACCACATTCCACAGGGCCGGAAATCCGACAAAATAGTAATCGTCGGATTTCATCCCCGTATTGGCAAACGTGTAGCACGACACCGCCATGATCGCGGCTGCCGAAATCAGGCTCCACGTCTGCCCGGCGAAAAAGAATGGCGCCGGCGTCATGTTGAACCAGTAAACCATCAGGGCGGGCACCGCCACATAAGTGAAGAAGTCGATCACATTGTCGAGGGTGCGGCCATCCACATTGGGCGTATACTCGAGCACGCGGGCTTTGCGCGCCAGGGTGCCGTCGATGCCGTCGACAAACAGCGCCAGCCCCAGCCACATGAAGGCAGCCACCGGATCGTTCTTCAGCACCGCCACCAATGCCAGAAAACCCAATACAATGCCGCAGGTGGTAAATGCGTGCACCGCCCACGCGATCCCCTTCTTCAACTCGCGGTCGATGTTTGGCTTGAGAATACGCTTGTGCACGGTACTGGGGAGTCCTGTTGCCTGGGTTCGACTATAGGAAACCCTTGTCCCCGTGGCAATTCACTCAATCGCGGCGGGTGAATTCCAGCAGCGTGAAGAAACCAAATGGTTTCAGCGGCGTTTGCGCGGTAAGCTTGAGCTCATCGCTGACCAGCAGGGTGGCCAGCGGAAATTCCGAACGGAAGCCCAGCACATCGGCGTAATTCGCCAGCCGTTTTTCGATGATACCGCGCAGACCTTTATCCACACTGAAGTGATTGCAGATGAGAATCTTGCCGCCGGGCTTCGTCACCCGCGCCAGTTCATGCATGACTTTCGCCGGCTCCGGCGCCACCGTCATCACATAAAGCGCCACCACCACATCGAAACTTGCATCGGAAAATTCCAGTTTCGTTGCATCCATTTCGAGCAGCGAATGAATGTTGCCGCACCCGGTCTTGCTGATGCGGGCGCGCGCCCGCTGCAGCATGTGGGGCGAAAGGTCGATGCCGGTTACCGCCAGTTGAGGCTTATAGTGCGGCAGGGCAAGCCCGGTTCCGACGCCGACTTCGAGCAGGTTGCCTTCCAGTTGGTTGGCCCGCTCGATGGTCTGGCGCAAGGCTGCGTCGGCGAATTTTCCAAAGGTCTTGTCATAGATGGGGGCAAGGCGGCGGTAGGTCTTGGTGACGGCCGGGTTGTCGAGGTCAGCCAATTTGCGGCGTGGTTGCGTCATCGTGTGTTTCCAACCTTAGCCTTGGGCAATGACCGATGCGGTGGCAAGGTTATGGGCCGACGGTTGGCGCATTATAGCAGTCCTGGGCTTTCGTGCAATGAAACCGCCGCCGAGCACTTTGGCGCCAGCCCCGGCACCCTCATAGAGGACGCAAGCCTGCCCCGGCGAAACGCCGTATTCGCCAGCGGGAATGTTAACGACGGCGCCGCCATCCTCTTGCCTGATCGATGCGGCCAAAGCCTCGCGCGCCGAGCGGATTTTGACATGAACATCAATGGGCATGGCCGTCAGTGGCGCATCACCCAGCCAGTTCAGCCCGGTCAGGTGAATGTCATGGGTGAGCAATGCCGCGCGCCGCCCCACCGTCACCTGGCGGCTCTCCGCATCGACCCTGACCACATAGAGGGGCTCGCCGCCTGAAAGCCCCAGGCCCCGGCGCTGGCCGATGGTATAGTGGATGATGCCGGCATGGCGGCCCACGACCCGGCCCTCGAGATCGACGATATCGCCAGCCTCCGCCGCGTCGGGCCTGAGCTTCAGGATCACCTCGGCATAGCGCCCGCCGGGCACAAAGCAGATGTCCTGACTGTCGGGCTTGCCGGCCACGCCAAGGCCAAGCTCCACCGCAATGGCGCGGGTTTCGGGCTTGGTCAGCCCGCCCAGCGGAAAGCGCAGGAAATCGATCTGCGCCTGGGTCGTGGCAAACAGGAAATAACTCTGGTCGCGCGCCATGTCGGTAGGGGTGAACAAATCGCGGCGGCCCGAACCATCATCACGCTGGCGCGATTCTATATAATGCCCGGTCGCCAGTGCGGCGGCATCAAGATCGCGCGCCCGTTCCAGCAAGTCGGCGAACTTCACCGTGCGGTTGCAGGTAACGCACGGCACCGGCGTTTCACCGCTGAGATAGCTCCCGACGAAATCATCGATCACCGCTTCCCTGAAGCGCTGCTCAAAATCCAGCACATAATGGGGAATGCCGAGGTTCGCCGCCACCCTTCTGGCGTCGTGAATGTCCTGGCCAGCACAGCAGGCTCCCTTGCGCTGCACCGCCTGCGCGTGGTCGTAAAGCTGCAGCGTGACGCCTACCACATCATAGCCCGCCAGCTTCAGGAGGGCCGCCGCCACCGAGGAGTCAACCCCCCCCGACATGGCGCACACGATACGGATCGAAGCTGGATCGCCTGCCAGCCCCACACTGGCGCGAACCTTGTCCAAAATGGCGGGATTGATGCTCATCGCCGCCTAAATGGGGCATCGCTCCGCAAATGTAAACCTCCAGGCCGCCACCCTGTCCTGAAATGGACCAATCAATCTTCTGAAATTTGCCAATTGTTCACGGTAGCTTAGGTCAATTTTAAGCCGGCCCCCCTAGTGTCGATGGCAGTTAGTACCTGCGTATTAGGTTGAGTATCGTCAATGAACGGTCAGTTGCGTCCACGCGTAAACTACGTCATCGGGCCCGATGGCAGCCCGCTTACGATTACCGATTTGCCACCGCCCGGCAATCATCGCTGGGTCATTCGCCGCAAGGCGGAGGTGGTGGCGGCCGTTCGCGGTGGTTTGTTAAGTCTCGAAGAAGCCTGTGAGCGTTATGTGCTCACCGTCGAGGAATATCTGAGCTGGCAACGGTCGATCGACCGCCACGGCCTCGCCGGTCTGCGCACCACCCGCATCCAGCAGTATCGTCAGTAGCGTCCTAACGGCGTCAAGGGAGTTTCAGGGGCCGGAAGCAAAACTTCCGGTCCTTTTTTGTTGCGGCCAGTCACCTCAGATGAAGATGAAGTCGTCCACACTGAATACCGGAAGGTCGGTTATTGGATCCGTTGGTGTGACGATGGTTAGTGTCGCGAGCAGAACCGCGGCGCCGCCGCCATTGCCGTCGGCGTCGTACAGCAACCGCCCGGCGTCGGCGCCGGAATTGTCGAAGATGAATTGTGCGTTTGAATTACCCGCGACAGATCCATTGCTGTTGATGGTAAGGCGTGACGCGATATTGCCGGCATTGATACCGCTAAAATTGTCGCTGACGATGGCGATCTTGTCGATACCCAATTCGAAGTCCCGGATCTGGTCGGCGCCACCGGCGGTATTTTCGAAGATGAAACTGTCGGCGCCAATACCGCCGAACAACCGGTCATTGCCACCACGGCTCAGCAGGAAGTCGTCGCCCGCGCCGCCGCGCAGCACGTTGACGCCGGCATTGCCCGCGATATAATCGGCATTGGCCGACCCGAAAATATTCTCGATATTGAAAATGAGATCATCGTCCGCCTGGAACCCGTCCATGTTGCCAACGGCGTCGGCGGTGTAGTCAAGATCGACGTAGACGCCATGGGGGAAGCCCTGTTCCGGAATGCTGGCAATACTGGCATAGGAGAGGGTGTCAGTACCGGCACCACCATCAATCACATTGAAGCCCAAACCACCGGCGATCACGTCATTGCCGATGCCGCCATCAAGGATATCATCCCCGTCGCCGCCATTGATGGTGTCATTGCCGTCGCCGCCGTCGATGACGTCGTCGCCCACACCACCGGCCAGAAAATCAACGCCGATGCCGCCGTCCATCGCATCGCCGCCAGCGTTGCCATAAAGCACGTCGTTGCCGTCGCCGCCAAAAATGATGTCGTCACCAAAGCCGCCGGCAACTCCGTCGTCACCCAGCCCGCCGTCGAGCCAATCATTGCCGCCCCGGCCAATCAACTGATCGTTGCCGCCACCACCCAGCAGGGTGTCGTTCGCTAAATCGTAGCCCCGGAGTTGATCGGCAAAACCAGTCCCGATAACGGTCTCGAAGGAAACCAACACGTCGCCAGCCGCATCGCCCCGGTTAAGCTCGCCATGTTCGAGGTCAACCCTGACACCGGCGGCTGAGGCCGCGTAGCTGAAGGTATCATCAAAACCCGTACCAACGAAAGTACCGGCAATCGCCGTTCCCGACACCGTCACCGGCCCATCGCGCGTATCAAGAATGCCGTTGAAAACATCGAAGCCGGTCAGTCCATTGTTCTCCGACCAGCTGAGGCTCACCCGCCCGTCGGCCATGAGATCAGCTTCCAGCCTGATGGCCGCCAGATTGGCGGCAGCACCCGCGCCGCCAAAACCAAGATCACTGATCAGGGTGGGGCCGCCTTCGTACTGCCCGGTGTTGGCATTATAGACGATGGCATAAACGCCATCCGGGTTGACATTCAAGCCAGCCGTACCGGTGTCGGCGACCCACACTTCAAGGATACGGTTGCCGCCCAGATTGACCAGGGCCCGGTCAAACACATTCTGTCCGGTCTCAAGTATGTCCGTCAAACTAGCGGTGGCTTGCGCGGTACCCAAACTATAGGTCCCGAAAAGATTGCCAACGCCGGAGAAGCCCGTCATCGTGACGTCTGCCCCGCTTTCACCGGCTAGCACATGAACGCCATTCTGCAATTTGAGGATGTCCTCGGTTGCTCCGATGGCCCTCAGCCCGCCATTGACTGAATTGAGCAGAAATCCGCCGCTCAGCAGAATGAATTGCGACCCCGCCAGATTGCCATCGACCATTTCCGTAACGCTGCTGCCCAGGGGCGGCGGCGGCGGTAATTGTTGCTTTTGCCAAAACTACAACGCCCGCCGTATCGACTGTCGCTTGTTCAATGACCGCCGCAGCGCCGGAATCCGACGACATCACCACCTTGTATTGGCTGGCCGAGACCGCGATCAGTTGCGCGCCGCTGGCGCTCGTGCCGGTCACCGTTGTGTTCACCTCGGCACTGCTGGCCGCACCCGTGGCCCCATCAAAGGAGCGGGTGGTGACCGTGGTTCCCGATGTCCAGGCCAGCGTGAACTTGCCGTCCGCCGTCACCGCGATATCGGTCAGTACTTGATTGCCCGCCACCGTGGCATTGGCGACAACCGGACCGCCCACCGCATTACCAAGCGCATCATAACGCTGGAACACCACATCCTTCTGGCCGCCGATGTCGGTATTCCATGCCGTGACATAGCCACCAGTGGCCAGCGCCACGGTTTGCGTGGCATCCTGGGTTCCGCCGAGAAGCGGAGAATTGACAGTGGTTTCGGGGGTGGTGTCGATGGCCATGCCGCAAAGCTCCCGTGATTGGCTTGTGATCGATGCAGTGAGTCGATTAACGATTGGTTAAGAACCAACGCAGCGTCAAAATACCGATGCCGCCAACGACCCCTATTACCGGCCACCACCTTCACTTATAACGCGCCATGTCCAATTCCCTCCACGACATCAAGATCGACCCTCGTAACGCCAATATCCTCATCTCGGTGAATGGCACCCTGTTTCCACGCGAACAGGCCGTCGTCTCGGTATTCGACTCAGGCTTCATCCTTGGCGATGGCGTGTGGGAAGGCCTGCGCATGGTCGGCGGCGGCATTCCGTTTCTGCGCCCCCACATCGAGCGGCTCTATGAAGGGGCCAAGTCGATCTTCATGGATGTCGGCATCACACCCCAAGAACTGGTCAAGCGCCTGTTCGATTGCCTCGATGCCAACCGGATGACCGATGGCGTGCACATCCGCCTGATGGTCACCCGTGGCGTCAAGGCGACACCCTATCAGGATCCGCGGGTCACCATCTCGCCCGCCACCATCGTCATCATCCCCGAATACAAGACCGCGAGTCCCGATAAATTCGAGCGCGGCCTCAAGCTTTACACGGTGAACGTCAGGCGTGGTGCGCCCGACGTGCAGGACCAGAAACTCAATTCCCACTCCAAGCTCAACTGCATCACCGCCTGCGTGCAGGCGATGAACGCCGGCGCCGATGAAGCCCTGATGCTCGATCCCCTGGGGTTTGTCGCCACCTGCAATTCAACCCACTTCTTCATCATCCGCCGCGGCGAAGTGTGGACCTCGACCGGCCAGTATTGCATCCCCGGCATCACCCGCGCCAACATGATCGCCCTGTGCCGCGCCAACGCCATTCCGGTTTTTGAAAAACCGTTCTCGCTCTACGATGTCTATGGTGCCGATGAAGCCTTCGTCACCGGCACCTTCGCTGGCCTCATCCCGGTGCGCGAAATCGACGGCCGCAAGGTCGCCCATCCTCTGTGTACGGATGAATGGGCCGGTGCCGGCCCCATCTCGCGCAAACTGTCGGAAGCTTACAAGGAACTCTGCGCCCGCGACACCAGGCGGACGCTCTGAATGACCACCATCGCCATGTGGTCGGGACCGCGCAATATTTCCACCGCCATGATGTATGCCTTCGGCAACCGCCCCGATTGCCAGGCCTGGGACGAGCCCTTCTATGCCTTCTCGCTCATCCATCACGGCAACGATCATCCTATGCGCGAAGACATCATCGCCGCTAACGAAAGCGATTGGGACAAGCTCGTCGCCGCCTGCACGGCGGCCCCGGCCAAGCCGCTGTTCTACCAGAAGCACATGACCCACCACATGCTGCCCGGCTACGGCCGTTCCTGGCTGCTCAAGCTCACCAATGCATTCCTGATCCGCGCACCCGAGCAGGTGTTGGCAAGCTATGCGCGAAAATGGTCCGATGTGAGTCTGCGCGATATCGGCTTTGTCGAACAGGCCGAAATTTTCGACATGGTGGCCCAGAAGCAGGGCCACGCTCCTCCGGTGATCGATGCTGAGGATGTGCTGAGCGATCCACGCGCCACCCTCTCGGCCCTGTGCCGGGCCTGCGGCATAGCCTTCGATCCGGCAATGCTGAACTGGCCCGCCGGCCCCAAGCCCTTCGACGGCAATTGGGCGCCACACTGGTACAACGCCGTTTGGGCCTCGACCGGTTTTGCAAAACCCGAACCCCAGCCCATCGCACTTGCCCCCGCATTGGCGAAGATCGCCGATGCCGCGCGGCCCTATTATGAAGCGCTGAAAACCGCGAGCCTTTCAGGCTGAAACGGCAATGCGGGAAAAAGTTCCGGCCATCCACTTGAAAAGCGGCGGAAACCTAAAACAACAATCGGACGCCCGGAGTTACCGCCTTACCTGACGTGGGCATCCGCTGCGGCACTGGCAGCCGGCGCGGGAGCAGCCATTGAGCCCGCTTCTTTTTCCATCAGCATCTCGACGCGGCGCAATTCCTGTTCTTCCTCGCCAAGCGCCGTCCGTGCTTCGGTCAGCTGGTCCTTCAGTTCGCCGATTGATTTCATCACATTGTCGCGGCGCGCGCGTGCGGCTTTTGCCGACAGCGAATAATTGAAATGGGCGGGATCGGACACCCCATTGCGGCTTTCTTCGATCTTCACCTGGATGTCGAGATCATCGTACTTGTGCATGAATTCCGCGATCATGCTTTCGATATCAGTGGTCTGCCGGCGTTTTTCCTGGGTGCGGAAGCGGTGCAGCCGGAGAAGAGTGTCGCGTGAACGCATTGGAAATCCTCACTCAAACTTACAAGACCGGGAACACTTACGCTGCCCCTTTTCACGAATCATCGAATCAACTACGCAGAGGATTCGGGGAGTCGCCGTGATCAATGATGAACGGGTAAGCTTAAAGGCAGGTAAACCGGGGCAGGGTGCGGACTGAAAGTAAAAACATTCGCGCCTTGCCGGCGGTGGTACACGATGTGGTATTGTTTTTGCCCCTGCCCCCTAGATGTTGCGTACATATATAATGCATGTGAGTCACCGGGATTAGGTTTTGTTAACCTTTCCGGGTTTATCTTAACAGCGAGCGTTAACGGTTAGTTGCAGCGGGCCGCTCAGGGTTCGCGCAATCAGATGGGCCCCACAAGGTGGGTCCGGCACGATAGGGGATTCGAGATGAGGGTACTGCTGATCGAGGACGACACCGCCACCGCCCAGAGCATCGAGCTGATGCTCAAGTCGGAGGGCTTCAACGTCTACACGACGGATCTGGGCGAAGAGGGCGTCGACCTCGGCAAGCTCTACGATTACGACATCATCCTGCTCGATCTCAACCTGCCCGACATGTCGGGTTATGAAGTCCTCAAGACTTTGCGGGTCTCCAAGGTCAACACCCCCATTCTCATTCTCTCCGGTCTCGCCGGCATCGAAGACAAGGTGCGCGGGCTTGGGTTCGGTGCTGATGATTACATGACCAAGCCCTTCCACAAGGATGAGCTGGTCGCCCGCATTCACGCCGTCGTCCGCCGCTCCAAGGGCCACGCCCAGTCGGTTATCCTGACTGGCGAGCTTTTGGTCAACCTCGATACCAAGACCGTCGAAGTGGGCGGTGCCCGCGTCCATCTCACCGGCAAGGAATACCAGATGCTCGAACTGCTTTCGCTGAGGAAGGGCACCACGCTGACCAAGGAAATGTTCCTCAACCACCTCTACGGCGGCATGGACGAACCCGAACTGAAAATCATCGACGTCTTCATCTGCAAACTGCGCAAGAAGCTGGCCAGCGCGGCGGGCGGCAAGAACTTCATCGAAACCGTCTGGGGCCGCGGCTACGTCCTGCGCGAAGGCGCACCCCCCATGCACGGCAGCATGGAACTCCTCGAAAGCGCCTGAACCCCTCTACCGCTTGCGGGAGAGGGAGGGGCCCGCGCGGCCCGCGTGGGAGGGTGAAGGCCTGTCAGCAGTGGCCTGTGCCGGTCTGGCCCCAAATGTGTTATGCTTACCGCTTGGCAGCAACGGGATGGCCCACCATGAAAACCGGCAACACCGCCAAACTCCGCGCTGATCGCGTCTGGCTCACTTCGGGCTCTTGCAATCTTGATGATTTCATTGCTGAGATCGGCCGCGTCACCGATCCTGATGAATATCCCCTGGCCAGCGAGATCGTCTCCAACGTACCAATCTATGATGGCGATGCCGTGCGCCAGGCGGCACGCGGCAGTGATGACCGCAAGGCCATGCTGGCCGAATGGGCCGAGGTGATGCTCACCGGCCCCGGCATCGTCGTCTTCAGGAAGGCTTTCGCCGATACGGCCCCGGTTGATGCAGCCACCAAAATCTTCTTCGCGATGATTGCCGAACAGCATGCCGGCGGCACCGGCGGCGGCGATCATTTCGCCAAGCCCGGCGCCAATGACCGCATCTGGAATGCCCTGGAGAAACTCGCGGTGCGCGCGCCCCAGGTGTTTGCCAGCTACTATGGCAATGAAGTGATCGCCATGGTCAGCGAGGCCTGGCTGGGTACCGGCTATCAGGTGACTTCGCAGTTGAATGTGGTCAATCCCGGCGGCGAAGCCCAGTCGGTGCACCGCGATTATCACATGGGCTTTCAGACGGTGAACGAGATCGAGCGCTTTCCCGCCCATGCCCATTTGCTGTCGCCGGTCCTCACCCTGCAAGGTGCGGTGGCCCATGTTGATATGCCGGTTGAGACCGGCCCCACGCTCTATCTGCCCTACTCGCAAAGTTTCGCGCCCGGTTACTTCGCCTGGCGCAGGCCTGAGTTCGTCGAGTATTTCACCAGACACCATGTGCAATTGCCACTGGCCAAGGGCGATGCCGCCTTCTTCAACCCCGCCCTGTTTCATGCCGCCGGCACCAACCGCACCCGGGATGTAAAACGCATGGCCAACCTGCTGCAAATATCGTCAGCCTACGGACGATCCCTCGAAGCGGTGGACCGCGTCCGCATGTGCGCCAGCCTCTATCCGGTGCTCCGTACACAGAGGAACTCTCCCGGTCTCGCCAACGTCATTGCCGCCTGTGCCGAAGGCTATGCCTTCCCCACCAATTTGGACCGCGATCCCCCCATCGGCGGCCTGGCCCCGCAGACGCAAGCCCAACTCATGCGCAAGGCCCTCGACGAAAACTGGGAACCCCAAGCCTTCAGCCAAGCCCTGGAAAAACACAGCTGGCGCCGCCTAACCTAATTCCCTCCACTACTTCCCTCTCCCGCAGGGCGGGAGAGGGTTGGGGCCCATTGCAGAGCAATGGGAGGGTGAGGGCCCTCCAATCACAGTGCACTAAACTCTCACCCCGGCTTCGGCCCGCGCTTCTTGGCTTGCAATTGGCGCCCGGTGCGGCGTTCGATCTTCTTGATGAACTTGGCGTCGCCCAGCGGGCGGCCAATGGTTTCCGCCATCCTGATCCTCGCCCAGGCTTCATCCCCGCCGCGCTGTTTCAGCCGCGCGGCGATATCGGGAAAGCGCTCGAGCACCGGGCCAGGCTCGGTCACGCCGTCGTCCTTGCCGGAGACATAACACCGCGCACTCGACCATTGCCATTGCCGGACATGTTCCACTAATCTCGCCCGCACCGGGTTTGCCATCACATAGGTCAGAGCCGCCGCCAGATGCTCCTCGTCCATCACCACGGCGCCAAAGCGCCCCTGCCAGAAATGCCCGCCGCGCTTGCGCCGCTGGTTGATTTCCCCGGCATAGCGCCGGTGCACCGGCGCCAGCGCGGCGCGCAACCCGTCCGCGTCGGCAGGCACCAGGATCAGATGAACATGCGTGGGCATCAGACACCAGGCCCAGCAGGCAACCCCGTTCGCCTTGCAACTTTCCGCCAGAAGATCGCGATAAAGCCTATAGTCGGCGTCCGAGAAAAATACCTTGCCGCCGCCATTCCCCCTCTGGGTCACATGATGCGGCAATCCGGCAATGACGACGCGGGCAAGACGGGCCATGTCCTGAAGCTTACCACATCAACCGGCAAAGTCAAATGAATGCACTGTCACCGTAACCACTTGGTCAACATTCTGATCTATGCCGTGCTGGGGTTTTGGAGCCTTGTGTGCGTGTTTCCGCTGTACTGGGCCGCGGTTACGTCGCTGAAGGGCGGGCCTGAAATAATCGGCGGCCCATTTTACCTGCCTTTTCTCGACTTCACGCCCTCGCTTGGGGCCTGGGGCTACATCCTCGATTATGTCAATGATCATCTGCTATTGCGGTTTTTCAACTCGGCTGCCGTCGGGCTGGCCTCGACAGTGCTGACGGTGTTGCTTGCCGGCATGGCGGTTTACGGCCTGACGCGCTTTCGCATTGCCTTGCCGTGGGCGGGCCTGGCGCCCGGCAACGAGGCCATCCTGCTTGCCATCCTCGCCACCCGCGTTCTTCCGCCGGTCGTCGTTGTCTTGCCCATCTACCTGATGGCCCGATACACCGGCACGCTGGATACGCGCTTTGTCCTCATTTTCACCTACACGGCGGCAAATCTTCCCGTCGCCGTGTGGCTGTTGCGGCCGATATTCGGCAATACCGCGACAGACCAGGAAGAAGCAGCCCAGCTCGACGGCGCCTCGCACCTCCAGATTTTCTTCACCATCTTCGTGCCGATGGTAGCCGCGGGCCTGGCCACTGCCGGGCTGATCATCTTCATCCTGTGCTGGAACGAATACCTGTTCGCCGCCTACCTCACCAGCACTCAAGCCGCGACACTGCCGCCCTGGATGATCGGCCAGATGTCGATCAAGGAAGCCCAGGTCGGCAGCGACGCCGAAGAATGGCCCCAACTCTCCGCCGCCACCATCCTCATGGTAACCCCCCTCCTCGCCGGCACAGCACTCGCCCAGCGCTTCCTCAGCCGCATGGCCTTGCGGAGAAGATGAGGCGGGGTGGAACATAACCAAAGCAAGTTGATTTTACTTACTTCTCCCTCCCCCTTGCGGAAAGAGAGATCTACAGTGATTTTGTCTGTAAAATATGATTCCGTTCTGGCGCGCGGAGATCGTCACTCATGCAGCAGCCCCTAGAGTCTTTCCGGCCCTGATTGAATCCCCCAACTCATCATGCCCACATCAAGTGCGCAGCTGTCCGGTTAAGCATGGCACCGGCGATGTTTATGGTGAGAATTCATTTGAGGTTTCCGGCGAAGGTGCATGAGCCAGGTTCGGAATGGTGCTGCGCCGCCTTGGTCTTCGCCCGCGAAGGCGGGAGAAGAAGGGACCCGTTGCAAAGCAACGGGGAGATGAGGGCCCTTCGGCGCGGAAACACCCTCACCTCCCCATTGCGTGCCGCAACGGGTCTCCTCCTCTCCCGCTTTCGCGGGCGAGGACAAAGGCAGATATACATCAATAGCGACGCTCAACCGGACAGCCGTGCACTTGCTGCGGGCATCTTCTTCAACGGCATGCAAAGAAGATGGCCGTGACGAGATGGGGGATTCAATCAAGGCCGGAAAGACTCTAACGAGTGGACAGTGAAACTTTTCTGCAAATTCCGGTAGCTTCAAGCATAAGTAA
>JANLWG010000359.1:0-8375 GCA_031364405.1 Hyphomicrobiales bacterium | reverse complement strand
CGGGTCTCGACCGGGAAAACCCTTCCTGGTGCTGCAATCACTGGCGCATGCCCGAGATGCGCCGCGACCCGTGCGGTATCAAGGGTTGCCGACATCACCAGAATTTTCAAATCATCGCGCAAGGCCCGCTGCACGTCGAGGGTCAGGGCCAGTCCCAGATCGCCATCCAGCGAGCGCTCGTGAAACTCATCGAAGATGACGAGACCGACGCCCGGCAAATCCGCAGCGCCTTGCAAGCGCCTGGTGAGAATGCCTTCGGTCACCACCTCGATGCGGGTGCGGGCCGACACCTTGCGATCAAGCCTGACGGTGTATCCCACGGTCTCGCCAATCGCCTCGCCGACGGTTTCCGCCATGCGGTGCGCGGCAGCGCGAGCCGCAAGCCGGCGCGGTTCCAGCATGAGGATGCTCTCGCCTTTGAGCCACGCGGCATCCAGCAACTTCAAGGGCACACGCGTCGTCTTGCCAGCGCCCGGTTCGGCCACCAGCACAACAGCGGGGCCAAGCGCCAACGCCGCGCTTAACTGCGGGATCACTGCATCGACGGGATAATCCATGCCGCTCAAGTCAACGGATCGTCAGGCCTTGTCAAGCAAGCTCACGCGCCCACGGCGGGTCAGCACCGGGGCGCGATACGGTCATGGCGGCGGCTCTGGCGGCAAAGGAGAGCGCCTCGCGCAGGGCTTCCTCGCCGATGGCGGCAAGGGCGGACTTGTCGAGCCGTTTGGCTCTGACGAGGGCGGTCAGCAGGCCCGCTGTGAAGGTATCGCCAGCACCAACGGTATCAGCAACCTTGACCTTGACCGACGGCAGGCTGATGTCGAAGCGTTTGGTGAAGGCCTCGACTCCTTCGCTGCCCTTGGTGACAACGACAATCTTGGCCCCCGCCTTCAGCCATCTGCGCGCCGCACCGGTGAGGTCTTTCTTGCCCGTCATCCAGACGACATCTTCATTTGAGATTTTCACGATGTCGCTCAGCGCGATCATGCGGTTGATGCGGGCAAGATAACTGCGGCGATTATTGATCAGGCTGGGGCGGATATTGGGATCAAGGCAGATCACCCGCTTTCTGGCTTCGCGCTTCAACAATGCCTCAAGGGTTGCGGCACCGGGTTCCTCTATCAGGCTGATCGAACCGAAATGCAGTGCGGTTACACCGGGCGCAAGCTTGGGCAAATCTTTCTTGGTCAACATGCGGCCAGCCGAATTGTCGTCAAAGAAGGAATAGCGCGCGTGACCATCTTCAAGCTTGACGAAAGCCAGGGTGGAGGGCCGGTCCCAGAATTTGGTGTATTTCAGGTCGACCTTGCTGGCCTTAAGCCCGGCCTTGAGGCCATCGCCGAAGAAATCGCTGGAAAGGCCGCTGAAGAACCCGGTGGGGATGCCAAGCCGGCTGAGCGCAATGGCGGTGTTGAAGATCGAGCCGCCATTGAAGGGCTGATAGGCCGTCTCGCCCGCCGCCGTTTTGCGCGGCAGAAAATCGATGACCGCTTCGCCGCAACAGACAATCATGCAACCTCCCGGTATTTGCCGTGTTTTGCCATATTCATGGCGCAAATCGATGCCAATTGCAATAAATCACGGGAGTTGAATTATTGCCAAGAGGTTTGACTGGGGCTAAATCGCCGCTAATGAGTGGCGCATATCAAGACGCCGGAACAGGAACAGATGACTGCCAGAATTATCCCCGTCGACGTGTTCGATCTTGTGGTGTTCGGCGCCACCGGAGATCTGGCGCAACGCAAGTTGCTGCCAGCGCTTTTTCACCGTGATCTGCAGGGCCAGATACCGCTGGGCGCGCGCATTGTCGGGGCCTCGCGCCGGGTCCTGTCGCGCGAGGCCTTCCGGGCCATGGCACTGGCCGCTATCGAGGCCCATGTGGCCGAGGCTGATCGCAGCCCGGAGATGAGCAAGCGCTTCCTCGACCGTCTCGACTACGTAACGGTGGACGCGGCCCAGGAGGCGGGCTGGAGCGAACTTGAAAAGGTGCTGGCATCGGAGCCCGGCCGCATCCGCGTCTTCTACCTCGCGGTGGGGCCCGATCTGTTCGGGCCGATCTGCGACCGCCTCGGCAGCCATGGTCTGGTCACGGCGCAGTCGCGCGTCGTCATCGAAAAGCCACTGGGCAAATCCGGCGCATCGGCAAAGGCGGTGAATGATTCAATCGGCAAGGTGTTCGCCGAACCCGCCGTCTACCGCATCGATCACTACCTCGGCAAGGAAACCGTGCAGAACCTGATGGCGCTGCGCTTTGCCAATGCCCTGTTCGAGCCCCTGTGGAATTCCGCCCACGTCGATCATGTGCAGATCACCGTGGCCGAAACGTTAGGGGTAGAAGGCCGGGCCGGCTATTATGATACGGCAGGCGCGCTGCGCGACATGGTGCAGAACCACATGCTGCAACTACTCTGTCTGGTTGCCATGGAACCGCCGGCATCGACTGCTGCCGATGCGGTGCGTGACGAAAAACTCAAAGTGCTGAAGTCGCTGAAGCCGATCACCGGAGATGCGGTGGCGGCGCTGACGGTGCGTGGCCAGTA
Source organism: Hyphomicrobiales bacterium (assembly GCA_031364405.1). Classification (GTDB taxonomy): domain Bacteria; phylum Pseudomonadota; class Alphaproteobacteria; order Rhizobiales; family Aestuariivirgaceae; genus Aestuariivirga. The sequence continues at coordinate 5,835 of JANLWG010000359.1, read as the reverse complement.
TCGTGCGGGTGCCTCAAACGGGGCCGCAGTTGCGGGTTATCTCGACGAGCTCGGCGATGCCACGTCGAAGACCGAGACCTTCGTTGCCATCAAAGCTGAAATTGCCAATTGGCGGTGGAATAGCGTGCCATTTTATCTACGCAGCGGCAAGCGGCTGGCCACCCGCGAGTCGGAAATCGTCGTCACCTTCAAGCCGGTTCCCTATTCGGTGTTCGAACCCTCGGCCGGTCCCATCGCCTCCAACCGGCTGGTCATGCGCTTGCAGCCCGATGAAGGTGTCAAGCTATGGCTGATGATCAAGGACCCGGGACCCGGCGGCATGCGGCTGCACCACGTGCCTCTCGACATGAGCTTTGCCGAAGCTTTCGGCGTGCGCAACCCCGATGCCTATGAGCGCCTGCTGATGGATGTGGTGCGCGGCAGCCAGACCCTGTTCATGCGCCGCGACGAAGTCGAAGCCGCGTGGCGATGGATCGATCCCATCCTCGAAGCCTGGAAGGCTTCGTCCGATATGCCAAAACCCTATACGGCCGGCACCTGGGGGCCCACGGCAGCCATTGCCCTGATCGAACGCGACGGACGTACCTGGTATGAGAGTGAAACCAAGTGATTGCCGCCGAGCGGGTGTTCGCTGACCGCGAGCAGCTGGCCGCGCATCTCGCCAGCGACGTGGCGAGTGCTCTGCGCAATTGCCTTGCGGCGAAAGGCCAAGCCACGCTGGCGGTTTCTGGTGGAACCACACCCAAACTATTCTTCGAAAAACTTTCGCGGATGGAACTGCCGTGGCGCGATATCACCGTGACCCTTGTCGATGAGCGCCAGGTGCCGGAGACCAGCGAACGCTCCAACGCCCGGCTGGTGCGGGCGGCACTCATACAGAACAGGGCGGCGGATGCGCGCTTTGTGCCGCTTTACGATAATCCGGGCGCGGATCAATTAGCTCCGCTTGATGTGGCTGTTCTCGGCATGGGCGATGACGGGCACACGGCTTCATTTTTTCCCGGCGGCGATAACCTCATTGAAGCTCTCGATCCCGCCACGCCAAAACCCATCGTCACCATGACTGCGCCAGGTGCGGCCGAACCGCGCCTGACCTTTACCCTTCCCGTACTGACCGGCGCGGGGTTTCTTGTGCTACACATCGAAGGGCCGGAAAAACGCAAGGTTCTGGATCAAGCCCTTGCCGATGGACCCATTGCGGAAATGCCGGTGCGGGCGGTGCTGCGCGCCAGGACACCGCTCACGCTATACTGGTGCCGCTGAACAAGGAGTTCCGACATGACCGTTCACCCAACTATTTTGGCGGTTACAGAAAAGATCATGGCGCGCAGTTCATCCACACGGCGGCGCTATCTCGACCGCATCGGCCGGGCTGCCAGCCACCAGCCTAAGCGCAAGGCGCTGGGCTGCGCCAACATCGCCCATGGTTTTGCCGCCTGCGGCGCCAGCGACAAGAATGCGCTGCGCAATGGCAATGGCGCCAATCTCGGTATCGTCACCGCCTACAATGACATGCTCTCGGCCCATCAGCCGTTCGAGACCTACCCCGAAATCATCCGCGCGGCGGCGCGTGAGGCCGGCGGCACGGCGCAGGTAGCGGGCGGTGTTCCCGCCATGTGCGACGGGGTTACCCAGGGCGAAACCGGCATGGAATTATCGCTGTTCTCGCGCGACGTGATTGCGCTCTCCACAGCGGTAGCACTTTCGCACCAGATGTTCGATGCCGCTGTCTATCTCGGCGTGTGCGACAAGATCGTGCCGGGGCTGATCATCGGCGCTCTCTCGTTCGGCCATCTGCCAGCGGTGTTCATTCCGGCGGGACCGATGACATCGGGCATGGCCAATGATGAGAAGGGCCGCATCCGCCAGCTCTATGCGGAAGGCAAAGTTGGCCGCGATGTACTGCTCGAGGCCGAGGCGCAATCCTATCATGGCCCCGGCACCTGCACTTTCTATGGCACGGCCAATTCCAACCAGATGCTGATGGAGATCATGGGCCTGCATCTGCCGGGTTCGACCTTCGTCAATCCGGGCACTGCCCTGCGCAGCGAAATCACCAAAGCTTCAACCAGGCAGGCGCTATCGATCACCGCGCTTGGCAACAACTACATGCCGATTGGCCGCATCTATGATGAGAAGGCGGTGGTCAACGGCGTAGTTGGTCTTCTGGCCACCGGCGGCTCGACCAATCACACCATGCATTTGATCGCCATGGCAGCGGCAGCGGGCATTGCGCTGACCTGGAACGATCTGGCTGAACTCTCCAAGGTGGTGCCGCTGATGACCCGCATATACCCAAATGGCAAGGCGGACGTGAATCATTTCAACGCGGCTGGCGGCATGGGCTTTTTGATGCGCGAATTGCTCGGTGAGGGACTGCTGCACGAGGATGTGGCGACCATCATGGGCATGGGGCTGAAGAGTTACCTCAACGAGCCGAAGCTCGGCGGTGATGGCGGACTTGTCTGGCACGAAGCGGCAACCACATCGGGCGACGAGAGCGTGCTGCGCGGTTGCGGCAACGCGTTTCAAGCCACCGGCGGCCTCAATGTGCTCGACGGCAATCTCGGCCGCGCGGTGATCAAGACCTCATCGATTGCCGCCGACCGCCATGTGATCGAAGCGCCAGCCCGGGTGTTTCATTCGCAGGAAGAACTCCACGCGGCATTCAAGGCGGGCGAGCTTAACCGCGATGTGATCGCGGTGGTGCGCTTTCAGGGCCCCAAGGCCTGCGGCATGCCGGAACTGCACCGGCTGACACCGCCGCTGGCGGTACTGCAGGAGCGCGGTTTCCGCGTCGCGTTGGTCACCGATGGACGCATGTCAGGCGCATCCGGCAAAGTGCCCGCCGCCATTCATGTGACGCCGGAGGCAGCCGACGGCGGCGCCATTGCCAGGCTGCGCGATGGCGACATCATTCGGCTCGACGGTGACGCTGGCACGCTCAACGTTCTGGTGGACGCCAAGGAATTGGCGGCGCGTGATCTGGTTACCGCCGATCTTTCCGCCAACCGCGAAGGCACGGGCCGCGAATTGTTCCAGGCCTTCCGCAACATTGCAGGCCACGCCGATCAGGGCGCATCGATCTTCGAGGTGGCATGATGGCCAATGATGTTCAAAAGGGCGTCGAGGCCATGCTCAAGGCAGCGCCGGTTATTCCGGTGATGGTCATCGAGAATGTCGCCGATGCGGTGCCGCTGGCGCGCGCTTTGGTGAAGGGCGGCCTGCCGGTGCTCGAAATCACGCTACGCACCAAGGCGGCACTTGAGTGCATCCGCGCCATCATCGCCGAAGTGGAGGGCGCCATTGTCGGCGCAGGAACTGTGCTCGACGGCAAGAAACTGAAGGAAACCGAGCACCTCGGCTGCGCCTTCGCGGTTTCGCCCGGTTCGACGAGAGCTCTCCTTGATGCGGCCGAGGATATAATTGTTCCGCTGTTGCCAGGCAGTGCCACGGCATCGGAATGCATGGCGCTGATGGAACGCGGTTACCGCTTTCAGAAATTCTTTCCGGCCGAACCAGCAGGCGGCACGGCCTATTTGGCGTCCCTCGGTTCGCCCCTGCCTCAGGTGCGCTTCTGCCCCACCGGCGGTATTACCCTGCAATCCGCGCCCAGCTATTTGAAGCTTGCCAATGTGATCACCATCGGCGGCTCCTGGATGGCGCCGAAAGCACTGGTCGCGGCAAAGGATTGGGCCGCAATCGAAGCGCTGGCGCGAGAGGCGGCGAAACTCAAAAACTAAATCCTTCTCACCTCGCGGGAGAAGGAAGACCGGTGAATTCAATCCTTGATCTTTTTAAGCGCTTCCACGTAGCGGCCAATGGCGATCGCGGTGGGGGAGAACAACTGGCGGTAATACAATACGCCGGTGATGATGATGGTTGCCGCCATGCAGATATAGGGACCCGCGAACAAAAACAGCGCGGCAATCGCATAATAAAATCCGCGAATGCCGTTGTTAATGCTGCGTACGGCTTCGGTCAGCACTATTGTGGTCTGTTCGACCATGATGCGGGATTCTGGTGTGTCGGCAGCACTTTCCTGCAATCCGCCCAGCAGTGCAAAAGTATAGGCCATCTTGCGCAGCGCATAGGTGAAGGCGAAAAAGCTCAGGGCGAGTATGAGTGTCAGGATGGCGAAATAAAGCGTGAAGAGATCGGCACTCATCACTGCAAGAAAGTTCAACTCGCGCGTCATGATATAAATGCGATTGACGTTGATCAGCGTGCCGACAAGGCCCGCCAGCACCAAGAGTGTCGCCGAACCGAAATAGGATATCGAGCTGGCAATATGGCCGAGCATGATGGCATCGAAAACCCGGTGTTCGCGGCCCGTACCCTGGTGCACCCGCAGCCAGCGCAGGCGCACCGTATGGAGCTGGGTGTTGAGCGAGCCCCGGCCAAAAATTTTCAGGATGGGCGTGTACAATCCCCACAGGGCGAAGATCAGCCCGACCGCAACGGCTTGGAGAAGATACAGATCATCCGGCAGGATACTCATGGCGCGCGGTGCATCTCCTTGATTTCGGTGGCGTGAATGCCGGGAGCGCGCTCAAGCGAATAACCCAGGCTGAAAGCCGATGGCGCCATGAACACCGGGTCGCCGTCAAGATCATTGGCGACCGAGAAACGGTTGGCGGCGATAAACTCATCAAGCTTCTTTTCATCATCGCAGGAAATCCAGCGCATGACCTCATTGCGCGTCGGCTCGAAATCAACCGGTACGCCATATTCATTGGCGAGGCGGTCGGCCAGAACATCAAGCTGCAAGGCACCGACCACACCAACGACAGCGGCTGAACCATCAACCGGCAGAAACAACTGAACTACACCTTCTTCGGCCAGTTCTTCCAATGCGCCGCGCAGTTTCTTGGCCTTCATCGGATCACCCAACTTAACACGGCGCAAGATTTCCGGGGCAAAGCTGGGTACACCGGTGAACACGATATCCTCGCCTTCAGTCAATGTATCGCCAATCCGCAGCACGCCATGGTTGGGAATGCCGACGACATCGCCGGCAAAGGCTTCTTCGGCCAGCGAACGGTCCTGGGCAAAGAAAAATTGCGGCGCGTTAAGCGCCAGCAGTTTGCCAGTGCGCACAATCTTCACCTTCATGCCGCGCGTGAGTTTGCCCGAGGCCAGCCGCATGAAGGCAATGCGGTCACGGTGATTGGGGTCCATGTTGGCCTGGATCTTGAACACGATGCCGGTCATCTTCGCCTCGGTGGCATGGACGACGCGGCTTGACGCCGCCTGATCGCGCGGGCTGGGTGCTTGGGCAATCAGCACTTCCAAGAGATCGCGCACCCCGAAATTGCGCAAGGCCGAACCAAAAATCACCGGCGACAGATGGCCTTCGAGAAATGCCTTGCGGTCGAAGCTGTGGCACAGATCGCGGACCAGTTCGATCTCGTCGCGCCACTTGGCGAGGATATCGCCCTTGATCAGTGTGCCGATCAGCGGATCATCGGGGCCGGAAACCGGCTGACCGGCGGGGTCGGCGTCGAGCCTGCGCACCCTGGGGGTTGAGAGATCATAGGTTCCGGCGAAATCGCGGCCCTGACCGATGGGCCACACCATGGGGGCGACGGTGAGCGCCAGGCCTTTTTCGATTTCGTCCAAAAGGTCAAGCGGCTCGCGGGCCTCGCGGTCCATCTTGTTGACGAAGGTGATGATCGGAATGTCGCGCAGGCGGCAGATTTCGAAAAGCTTGCGGGTGCGGGCTTCGATGCCCTTGGCCGCATCGATCACCATGACGGCGGCATCGACGGCGGTGAGGGTGCGGTAGGTATCCTCGGAGAAGTCCTCGTGGCCCGGCGTATCGAGCAGGTTGAA
>JANLWG010000357.1:0-2777 GCA_031364405.1 Hyphomicrobiales bacterium | reverse complement strand
AATGGAGCCGGCAAGTCAACCTTGATCAAGGTCCTGTCAGGCGCCCAGCAGCCGAGTGCAGGTGTCATCAACTTCGGCGGCGATGATGTGACTATGCCGACGCCTCATGACGCGCAGCGCCTTGGCATCGTCACGATTTACCAGGAGTTTACGCTCGCCCCTAACATGACAATCGCCGAGAATGTTTTTATTGGCCGGGAGCCAGGGAAAGGCATCTTTGTCAATTGGCGCAAAATGGTTGTTGACACCCGCGCCATCACCCAGCAGCTGGGGCTCAAACTGAAGCCAATGGATGTCGTCCGGGAACTCAATGTTGCCGAGCAACAGATGGTTGAGATCGCCCGCGCACTTTCGATGAAATCGCGGCTGATTGTAATGGACGAACCGACTTCGGCGCTCAGTTCCTCCGAGGTCGACAAGCTTTTTGGTATCATTCGCGATCTCAAGGCGCAGGGCCTAAGCGTCATTTTTGTCACCCACCGCCTCGAAGAGGTCATAAAAATCTGCGACCGCTACACAGTGCTCCGCGATGGCAAGCTGGTGGGAAGCGGCAAGGTTGCCGAAACCAGCGTCGACGGCCTCATCCAATTGATGGTTGGTCGCAAGGTCAAGGAGCTTCTTTTTTCCCACCGCGAGGGTGTGAAACCCGGCGACGTCGCACTGCGCGTAGAGGGTCTCTCACGTCGGGGCAATTCGCAGGATCCACATGCCATCGTGCTCGACAATGTAGGGTTCGAGGTCCGGCGCGGCGAAATCTTGGGCATCGCGGGTCTTGTCGGTGCTGGGCGGACTGAGACGGCGCGGGCGATTTTCGGCGCCGACCCCTTCGACTCTGGCAAGGTGATCGTTGACGGCCAGGCCGTCAACATCCGTTCGCCGCAAGACGCGATCAGCCACGGCATCGGACTGGTGCCGGAAGATCGCAAGCAGCAAGCTCTGTTTCTGGCGCTTGCCGTCCGAACCAATCTCACGATGGCGGCGCATGATCGCATCGCCCGCTGGAAAATCTTCATTGACGAGAATGCGGAGCGCAAACTGATGGAGAAGTATCGCCAGGCGCTGAACATCAGGATGGCCGGTCCGGAACAGATCATCGCGAATTTATCGGGCGGCAACCAGCAAAAGGTGGTGCTGGCGCGCTGGCTGGCGCTCAACCCGAAGGTACTGATCGTCGACGAACCGACAAGGGGAATCGATGTCGGGGCAAAAGTCGAAGTGCACAACCTTTTGTTCAAACTGGCGAGCAGCGGCATTGCCATCATCGCGATTTCGTCGGACTTGGCAGAGGTACTTGCGGTCAGCGATCGTATCGTCACTATGCGCGAGGGCCGGGTAACTGGCGGCATTGATCGCGCGGAAGCAACGAAAGAAATTCTTATGACCATGATGACGTTGACTTCAAAAGCAGCGTAGTGTTGGTCGATTGCGGAGGAAGACAGAAATGATCGAAGCTTTGCGCGCCAGCGCGCAATGGGCCCAAAAGACTGACGTGATCGGCTTTCTGGCGCGCTTTGCCCCTCTGATCTTTCTGATCGTGTTGATGGTGGGGGTTTCTGTCGTCGAACCACGTTTTCTCTTGCCATTCAATCTCCTCAACGTGCTTCGACAGGTGTCGATCTACGGACTTCTCGCCGTTGGCATGACCTTCGTGATCCTGACCGCCGGCATCGACCTCTCGATCGGATCGCTCGTCGCCTTCTGTGGATTGGTTGCCGCCGCAGTGGCGAAGGGCGGCGTTAGTAACCGCTTCAGCGTCGGCGCCGGCCAAGAGGCTCTCGGTTATGGATGGGAATTGGCGGCTCTGGCGGCAATTGCGGTCGGGATGACCTGCGGATTTGCGCAGGGATTTGCCATCACGCGGCTCAAGGTGCCACCATTCGTCGTAACACTCGGCGGCATGTCGGCGTTCCGAGGTGCAGCACTTCTCTTCTCTGAAGGTGGACCGATCAGCGGATTCGCTCCAGATTTTGTTTGGTGGGGACAAGGCCGGATCTTCGGTCAAGTGCCAATCCCGGTCGTCGTCTTCTTGACCTTCGCTGTAATCGCCCATATCACGCTCCGCTACACGCGCTATGGTCGGCAAGTCTATGCCGTCGGTGGTAATCCGGAAGCGGCGCGGCTTTCAGGCTTGAACGTCCGGATGGTCACTACCAGTGTCTATGTGATCACTGGCTTCTTCGCCGGAATCGGGGCTTTTATCCTTTCGGCGCGGCTCAATTCCGCCGAAGCGGTCGCCGGCACTGGCTACGAACTCACCGTCATAGCGTCGGTGGTCATAGGCGGAACGAGCCTCTTTGGCGGTGTTGGCACGATCTTTGGCACGGTCATTGGCACGATCCTGATCGGCGTCCTTCTCAATGGCCTCGTGTTGATGAATGTCTCCACCTATATCCAGCAGATTACTATTGGCGTAATCATCGTGCTTGCTGTCGCGTTCGATACATTCGCAAAATCCCGCCGTAGCAAGGTATAATTTTCTTAACAAGGCACTATGCGAGGACACACGTGACGAAAACTGTGACCTGAGGCTCGACTACGACAGTTTTGAGTAGAGTCTGTCCAATTGGCCCTAAACCTGGACATATCAGGCATGTAATCAGGTTTACCGCCTTCGCATCAGAAGTAAGCGTCCGGCCTTGACCGCCTTGCGGGACCTTGATGGATACGATTGAAGGGGACTGTCAAGTTACCGATTGAAGCGGCAGATGTTTCATTCTGACTGCCATCCTCAGGCAGCAGCAGTCGCTGCCGCCCATGTCGCCATGGCCTCTTTCCTG
>JANLWG010000355.1:0-44813 GCA_031364405.1 Hyphomicrobiales bacterium | reverse complement strand
AATTTTCTTGGCGACTGCAAAGCGTACATCAGGATCTTCGGAAATTCCGGTCTCGTCATTGGAAATCGCCACAACGGCTACATTGTATTTGGCGATCAGTGGCAGGATGGCCTCGAGCTTTTCCTCTTCACCCGTTACCGAGTTCACCAAGGGCCGCCCCTTTGCGGTTTCAAGCCCCGCCTTCAGCGCGGAAGTTACCGAGCTGTCGATACACAACGGCAGGTCGACAAGCGACTGCACGATCTCGATGGTTTGACGCAGCAGCGGGGGTTCGGTTTCATTGGGATTGACCGCGGTGACGCCGGCATTTACGTCAAGAATATGTGCGCCGGCGGCCACTTGAGCAAGTGCATCCCGGATCACGGTTTCAAAATTTCCTGCCTGCATTTCGGCAGCAAGTTTCTTACGGCCGGTTGGATTGATGCGCTCCCCAATCACCGTGAAAGGCCGGTCAAAGCCGATGATATGCTCGCGGGTGGCGGAGGCAACGAGGGTATGGGTCATGGATCAGGCTTTCCCGCTATTGGCGATGAGTGCTTTGAGCAAATCCCGAGTGAAGTGTGCTTCGAGGTCAGCCCTGGCTTTTTCAACCTCGGCCAGAAGATCGTCACTTACGACGATTGGCTCTGCCCGCCGCCAGTCGGCCAGGTAGGAATCCGTATCCGAGGCACCACCCCGCATGGCCGCCATGTCGATCGCTTCCTGAAAACGCTCGGCCAACATGCGCTTTTCTTCATGGCGTCCGATCTTGACCGAAACCGCCGAGGGAATGTCGCGCCAATAGGTGATAATCAGGTTTGCCATTGTGCCGCTTCTATGCCCTGTTCTGAAACCGGCAGATAGCCTGAAAACGACGCCTAGCCAATGGCTCCCGAAGTGCGCAACCGGCCAATATCAGCCGGCGACAGTCCAAGAACCTCATGTAGCGCCCGCTCCGTACCGTCGCCCAGCTTGGGCGGAGCCTTGTTGTATTCAATTGGCGTTGCCGAGAATTGAATCGGGTTGGCCACACCGGGAACTTGCACGCCGTCCTCACGCGTCAGGCCGATCTGCAGGCCACGCGCCAAAACCTGCGGGTCGGCGAAGACCTGATCAATACTGTTGATTGGACCGCAAGGTATTGCCGCTGCTTCGAAAGCCGCAATCCAGTTCGCCGTAGTGCGGGCTTTCATGGGTTCGGCGAGCAGCGGGACCAGCATTGTGCGATTTTCAACGCGGCCACGATTGGTTTTAAAGCGATCCTCGTCGGCCACTTCCGGCACACCGATGATGGTGCAGTATTCCTTGAACTGCCGGTCGGTACCCACCGCCATGATGATGTGGCCGTCCTTGGTTTGAAAGGTCTGATAAGGCACGATATTGGGGTGGGCATTGCCGAGACGGGTAGGTACTGTGCCGCCCACCAGAAAATTTAACGCCTGATTGGCCAGCACAGCCACTTGTGAATCGAGTAGAGCCAAGTCCAAGTATTGGCCTTCGCCGCTTCGGTCGCGGTGATAGAGTGCTGACAAAATACCGATGGCCGCGTGGAGACCTGTAAAGATATCAGCGAAAGCTACACCCACTTTCATTGGCTCGGCACCGGGCATACCGTCGGGTTGACCAGTGATCGACATGAGACCGGCCATGCCCTGGATCATGAAATCATACCCGGCGCGTTTGGCGTAGGGTCCGTCTTGACCAAAGCCGGTGATTGAACAATAGATGAGCTGTTGATGAATTGCCTTCAGGCTCTCATAGTCCAGGCCATACTTCTTAAGCCCACCAACTTTGAAATTTTCGACGACGATGTCTGATTTGGCAGCGAGATCCCGGATCAGTTTTTGTCCCTCAGGCCTCGCCATGTCTATGCAGACCGACGACTTGCCGCGATTGGCCGAGAGAAAATAAGCGGCATCACCGGGCGTCCCGTCAGCATTGGTTAGAAATGGCGGCCCCCAACCGCGGGTGTCATCGCCTTCTCCGGGCTTTTCGATCTTGATCACTTCGGCTCCAAGATCGGCGAGCATCTGGGTAGCCCAAGGCCCGGCGAGCACCCGAGTGAGATCGAGAACACGGATATGCGACAACGGGCCTACCATCAAAATCTCCTATGGAGACGCTACTTCTAGCAAACGCCACAACCCATCGTCCACCGCGATGCCGCCGCTCTGGGCCAGTGCGAGTTTCTCGACATAGGGGTTCTTCGTCCGCTCGCCGCCTACGGCAAAGGCCGGATCGACGGGACAGCCGATGCCGATATTGGCCTGTACGGTGAAGGGCAGGAGATAGAGCCCGTGACGGACATTGCGCAGGAATGCCCGTCCGCCACGACTTACTTCGCGCATGATGTGTGGTGCCAGAAAAGCACAAGATGCATTTTTCAGGTCGATTCCCAGGGCATCGCGGGAAAATTCAAGATCGCAGCGTTGGTCGCCGAGCGCTTCAACCAGCAGCTTCAAGCCAGGATAGCCACAGGCCTCAAGCCATGCGCAAGCCCAGGCGATTTCGACCGGCTCGGCAATGCCCCGCGCCGTCAGCCGGGCGGTGAGCTGGCCTTCAAAGGATTGCAGGGACAGTTTCATGATGCTGAAAGCGCTCCTTCGGGGAGGCACGATTTAACCAAGAATCTGCCTATCTGGCAATGCGACAGGATGATTGCACATCTGTCACGCAACTGCCGCAAAATGGTAAAGGAGGCAAGGCTATGCCCACAAGGATATCCGCCAATATCGCCAGCTCTTGTCCAAAGGTACAGGAAGGGCACGTACCGTGCGGTTGACAATGGTCAGACTCGTGCTGATCGGGGTTTTCATAGCACTAACCAATTTCGGATTCTGGCAACGCGTCAGCCTGCTTGTGGATATCCAGAGGTTCAACACACATCTGGCCTTCCTGGCAATCTGGGGCCTGGCGATTGCCGGAATCGTCGTAGCGGCTCTCCAGCCGAGCTTCTGTGTCCGGGCGGCCTGGGGGGCGCACATTGCCACGTCTGCGGTTCCGCGAATGGGTCTCGCTTGAAACGAGAATGTTTCTCAGGCACGCGCTGCCTAATTGCGTAACCATTCAGGCGTTTTTCCTTGGTTTGACCGTGTTGGTTTATGCCCAGGAACAGAATTTTGAGGTGGGGATTGCCTGCGCGCTGGTCGCTGCTGCCGCGGCGATGATGCGCAAGGCCTATCGACTACTCTTTATCATTACAACGCTGGCTGCTGTTGCCGTAGCCTTCGGCTTGATGTTTGACCCATGGTTCACATTGACCGCTGTGCCGTCGGGTTTCTATGGACACTCCCCTTCAGCAAGTGGCGCTTCGGCCTCCATCAGAGGCGGACCTTCCTTTAGTAGGGCCAGAGGTCTTTGGGGGCTGGGGCCAGTCTGCAAAATCTCATTGCCACCCTGTCACAGGACCGTCATACTCAACTGAAATGAAAGAAGAAGCCGGTCAAACCGGACATGAACCAGAATCATTTTGTTGCGTCAGGCATCCCGCCAACCGCGATCCAGGAGGATAGTCAGCATGAAAAACACTGTGAACATGACCCCAACGCAGGAGACCTTGCGGGCGGCCATGATTTCCCGCCGCAGCCTGCTCAAGTCTGCTGCCGCCATGGGTGCCGCCGGCCTCGCCGGTCCGCTCTACGTGAAAAATGCCTACTCTTCGTCGGGCGAACTCAACTTGCTTATGTGGTCGGATGAATATCCGGGAGACGTGATCCCGAACTTCGAAAAGGCCTCGGGCATCAAAGTCAACCAGACGCCTTTCTCGCAGAACGAAGAGCAGATCAACAAGCTCCAGGCGACTGGCGGCGAAGGCTTCGACCTCTGCTCACCCACGCAAAATCGCGCGCCGCAATATAAGGATCTCGCGGTACTGGCGCCCTTCGACACGAACAAGTTGACGAACACCGGCAAGATCATCCCCTCAATGCTCGACGGTGCGAAGAATCTCTGGACTTGGGAAGACGGCCTCTATTACCTCCCGCATACTTGGGGCTCGGAAGCGATTTCCTATCGCACCGACCTCTACAAAGGCGATGTCTCTAAGCTGAGCTATGGCTCGCTCTGGGATGAGGAAGTCAAAGGCCACACCCAAGGCCGCGGCCATTCTTTCCTTCTCGGCATTGGCCTGTGGTGGGATGCGAGCGGCAAGATGCCGACCAACCGCATGCTCGACGGCTATAAGGATGAAGAAAACTTCAAGAAGATATGGGATCCGATCCTCGCCTTCGCAATTGAGCACAAGTCGTGGGTGAAGCAGTTCTGGGATTCGGCCGACAACACCAAGTCAGGCCTCATGGAAAATGATGTCTGGATCGGTCAGACTTGGGATGGCCCGGCGCTGTCGCTCAAGAAGGACGGCAAGCCTGTGAACTATACGGCTCCGAAGGAAGGTGCCATCGCCTGGGTCGACGGTGTTTCGCTGATGAAGGCCGCGAAGAACGTGGATCAGGTCTATGAATTCCTGAACTACATGCAGTCGCCGGAAGTCTCCGCCATGGTGGCCGAAGGCTCGGGCTATAACCCGGTCATCACCGGAGCCGATGCGCTCCTGTCCGCCGCCGCCAAGAAGAATTTCCAGGAGGCTTTCCCGGGCGATGCCTTGAAGAACCTCTGGCCCTGGCCGGCCGAGCCCAGTTGGTATGCGGAAATCCGCAGCCAGTACGTCGACAAGTTCAAGGCCGCATAAGCGAAAGAGTCATCCGTCATTCCGGCGAAAACCGGAATCCAAATCAAATATGGATCCCCGCTTCCACCGGGGTGACGGTGCAAGAAAATCAGCCCCGGAAAAACCGGGGCTGGTTTGTCTTGGGGTTCAAATTGGTTCTACTTGATCTGACACGGGCTTAGGTAGAAACTCAGCCGAGCGGTGACAAGAACAAAGGCCGCAGGTTATAGGGGACAGAGGCGCATGAGTGAGGGCGTAGAACTCGACCATCTTACGGTCCGATTTGGCCAATTCACGGCCGTAAATGACGCGACCCTCAATATCAAAGGCGGCGAGTTCTTTTCTTTCCTCGGCCCCTCGGGCTGCGGCAAGACCACGATCCTGCGCGCCGTTTCGGGCTTCCTCGATCCCTCGCAGGGTTCGGTGCGTATCGGCGGCCAGGACATGGCGGGGATCGGCCCCAACAAGCGCCCCACCGCGCTGATCTTCCAGAATCTGGCGCTCTTCCCGCTGATGACGGTGGCCGAGAATATTACTTACGGATTGCGTGTACGCGGTGTTTCCAAATCCGGCCGCATGAAGAAGGCCGATGAACTGCTCAATCTCATTGCCCTCCCCGACCAAGGCCAGAAGCTTATCAGCGAGCTTTCCGGCGGCCAGAAACAGCGCGTCGCTATCGCGCGCGCGCTCGCGGTCGAGCCCAAGGTCCTGCTGCTCGACGAGCCGCTCTCGGCCCTTGATCTCAAGCTCCGCCAGCATATGCGCAATGAATTGCGCGATATTCAAAAGCGTGTCGGCATCACCTTTGTCTACATTACCCACGACCAAGGCGAGGCACTGACCATGTCGGATCGCATCGCGGTGATGAGCGACGGCGTCATCCAGCAGGTGGCCGACGGCAAGACGGTTTATGACGACCCGGTCACGACCTTCGTTGCCTCCTTCGTCGGCGAAAACAATCCGTTCATCGGCAAGGTGGTCAGGGCCGATGCCTCTGGCGCCGTAATCGAAACCGCCTTCGGTAAATTGCGCGGCCGCAATCCCACGGGCCTCAAGACAGGGGACCAGGCCATCCTCTTTGTGCGGCCCGAGTCGCTTAAGCTTGGCAAGGGCGGCAACGATACGACTTTTACGTCACGGGTTCTGAGCGTTGCTTTCGAGGGCAATGCCAGCCACATCTTTCTCAAAGGGCCGGGCAAGAAAGACATCACCCTCACCGTCGGCCGCCATGACGGCACCAAGATTCCTCAAGCCGGAGCCGCAACTCCAGTAAATTACGGCGCCGAGCTTGGTCTGGTTCTTCCCGCAGGAAAGATGGCCCGTGAATAGCCGCTTCTTCGTCTTCCTCATCCCACTGGCGGTTATCGCCATCTTCTGGGTGATGGCGAACCAGGAGACGAAGCTTGCCCACGATCCTACCCACAAGGGTTTCTTCGAGCGCAACGGAACAGTGCTGGGCGCCGTATTCATTGGCCTCGTCGCCTTCTGGACGCTGTTTCTGGTCGTGCTGCCCTATCTCTACATGGCGGTGGAAAGTTTCCATCCAAGACTGGCGCCCCTGAGCCGTGGCGGTCCGGAGGATTTTCTCACGACCGAGCAATACCGGTCGTTCTTCGTTAGCCCCAGTGACGGCTCGTGGAACACGACCCATATGGGAGCCTTTGTGTTCACCATCATCGCTTCGATGGCCGTGACCGCGCTCAATTTCGCGATTTGTTATCCGCTTGCCTACTACATGGCGCAGGCGGGAACGGCCCAGAAGGTCAGACTGCTGATGCTCGGCCTCATCGTCCCTTATTGGGTGAACGAAATTCTCCGCGCCTTTTCGCTCAGGCTCCTGCTGGCCTCAAAGGGTCTGATCAACCAGATGCTGATGGGCCTTGGTATCACCGACGCGCCGGTCGATTTCCTTGGCAACAACACCGGCCTCTATGTCGGCCTCTCCTATGCCTATCTGTTGGTGATGATGTTCCCGCTCTACAATGCTATTGAAAGCTTGGACAAAAACCAAATCGAGGCGGCGCGCGATCTGGGAGCACCCTGGTGGCGCATTCACAAGGAAGTCGTGATGCCCTACGCCAAGCCCGGCATTGCCTCGGGCTGCACCATGGTGTTCATGTTGTCGGCGGGCTCGCTGGCCGCCCCGCAATTCCTCGGCGGCCCCAGAACGTTGTGGTTCACCTCGATCGTCTATGATTTCTTTTTCCAGGCTTTCAACTGGCCGCGCGGTGCGGCCTACGCCTTCATATTGTTGGCGGCTTGTATCGCCTTCGTTATGTTGTCCTTGCGTCTCTTTAAGGTCTCTCTCGGGGAGACCATCCGATGAATTCGAAACATGTGATGAAGGGAATGATCGGGTTCTATATCTTCCTGTTCTTCCTCTACCTGTTCGGTCCGCTTTTGGTGATGAGTATTACCGCTTTCAATACGCCGAACTACCCACAAGCCTTTCCCTTCGAAACTTTCACCCTTGATTGGTTCGTCAAGCTGTGGAACCACCGGACGATGATGGCGGGTCTGCGCAACTCGGTCATCATCGGGCTTGGCGTCGTCGCCGTTTCGGTGCCCGTGGGACTTGCCGCCTCGATCATCATGAGCCAGATCTACCACCGGGCGCGCAGCGTGTTTTATCTCGTGACCGTCTCCCCCGTGCTCACGCCAGGTGTTATCATCGGGATTTCGACGGTGATCTTCTGGAAAGACGTACTCGGCGTCACCGATATTACCAAGGCGCTTTTTTACAAGGGGATCATCCTCGCCATTCTTGGTCAATCAAGTTTCGTTGCCGCCTATTGCCTATTGATCATCATGGCCCGGCTGCAGCGCTTCGACCAGGCCCAGGAGGAAGCCGCCCTCGATCTCGGTGCCAGCTATCCGCAAGTGTTCTGGCACATTCTTTTGCCATTCCTGAAGCCCGCTATGATTTCAGCCTGTGTCATTGCCTTCTTGTCGTCCTTCGAGAATTACAACACCACCACCTTCGCCATTCTCGCCGACAAGACGCTGGTCACCGTGCTGGCGGGCGAAGTGCGTCAGGGCACCACGCCCGCACTTTCAGCGCTCGCCGTCATCATTATTTCGATTTCACTGGTGGGTGCCATCGCTTACGAAGTGATGAAACGCCGTGAAGAGGCCGCCTCCGAGCGCGCCAAGGAACGCGCTAAACTTGCCGAACGCTCCGATGAGGTTATCGCTATATCCGCTTGATTACCGGAGCTAGAGGCTGGATAGTCACTGGTCATCATTTATGGGAGAACGAACATGACTTTCGGTTATGGCTTGTTGGGTCTCATTGTTGTGAGCGCGGGTTACCTGATTTTTGTATACAATGGTTTGGTTCGAAACAAGAATCTCACGGCCGAGGGTTGGAGCGGCATTGATGTCCAATTGCGCCGCCGCGCCGATCTTATTCCCAATCTTATCGAGACGGTCAAGGGTTACGCTACTCATGAGGATAAGCTGTTTCGCGACATTGCCGAACTTCGTGCCAAGAGCATCGGTGGCGGCAGTGTGGGAGAGCAATCGGTTGTCGGTCAGGCCATGAGTGCCGCACTGGGAAAACTCTTCGCCGTGGCGGAGGCCTATCCCGAACTCAAGGCCGACGCCAATTTTCGTGACCTTCAGGACAAGCTTTCAGGCATTGAGGACGAAATCCAGATGTCGCGGCGCTACTACAATGGCGCCGTGCGCAATTTCAATACCATGATTGAATCGTTTCCAAGCAATATCATTGCCAACTTATTTCATTTCGCCAAGGCTGAGTTCTTCGAAATCGGCGATGCGGTGGCGCGTGAAGTGCCCAAAGTCGATTTCAAGAAATAAACCGGCCATGCACGGCTTTCTGTTTGGACTGGGCCTGTTTCTCAGCCTCGCCATACCTGCGGCAGCTGAGGAGCGTATTGAAAATTTCGTCAGCGATGCTACGGTGAATGCTGACGCATCGTTGACCGTGCGCGAGACCATCATCGTCACGTCAGAAGGTTATGACATCAAGCACGGCATCCTGCGCGATTTTCCGACCACATATACCAACCGCCACGGCCAAAGAGTGCGTGTTGGTTTTGTGGTCGTGGATGTGGAACGCGATGGCCATGCGGAACCTTACAGCATCGAGTCGGCCTCCAACGGCAAGCGTATCAAAATTGGCGAAGGCGACGTTTATCTGACCGATGGCGCCCACACTTATCGGATTATTTATAATACAACGCGGCAGCTCGGATTCTTTGCAGGTTTCGACGAACTCTATTGGAATGCCACCGGCAATGGCTGGACCATGCCCATCCAGGCGGCGACTGCAATCGTGCGACTTCCGGCGGGAGCCCGCATTAAGCAGCATGCCGAATACACGGGCCCGGCAGGCTCGACCGCCAACGAGTCCCGTGTGCTGACTGCATCAGGCTCTGAATACCGCGCCACCACCGCGCGCCGGCTGGAAGCCGGCGAAGGGTTCACCATTGCCGTTGCCTGGCAGAAAGGTCTGGTCACCGCCCCCAGTGAAAATCAGAAATGGTTATGGTGGCTCGAGGACAACGCCGGGTTATTTGCCTTGCTCGCCACCCTGGCTTCGGCGGGTGGCTTCTATTTTTTTGCCTGGAACAAGGTTGGCCGCGATCCGCCCAAGGGTGCGATCATCCCGCTTTTTGTGCCGCCAAACGGATTGTCACCCGCTGGTTCACGCTTCATCTGGAAACAGGGATTTGACAATCGTGCCTTTGCCGCTGCCCTAGTTGGGCTCGCTGTCGCGGGGCGCGCCAGGATTGTCGATGATGACAGCGAATATGCCATCCAGAAGAAAGCCGACAAAGGTTCGCCCCTGTCGCTGTCCGAGCGGGCGCTTTACGCAGCACTGCCAAATGGTACGACGGATTTCAAGCAGTCGAACCATGTGACCGTGAGAGCCATCAGCGCCGCGCTGGAAAAATCTTTGACCCAGGAATACGAAGGCACGGTCTTCCTGCGCAACCTCGGCTGGTTCTGGAAAGGTTTGCTGTTTTCCATCGTCGGTCTGGTGATCTCAGCCCTGCTTCTGCCGGCCGAAGATGGCTTGGCTGGATTATTCGCAATTGGCTGGTCAGCGGTATGGTGGGCGGCAATTCTCGCCTTCGCCTGGGGTGCGGTCCGGGGTCTTTATCAATCTCGCGGTATGTTGAAGAAACTCAGCTCCCTTGGGGCCATGCTGGTGATGATTCCATTCATGATTGGCGGCGTGGCAGCACCAGCTGCTGTTATATTCGGCGCCGGTACGCCGGCACTCTACATGCTGATGGCAACCGCCGTGCTTCTCGCCATTATGAACCTGGTGTTTTTCCACTTGTTGCGCGCACCCACCGTCCCGGGGCGTAAACTGCTTGATCAGCTCGAAGGCTTCCGCATGTATCTGGCCACGGCGGAGGAGGACAGATTGAATGTTCTCAATCCGCCTGAAAAAACCCCCGCGCTTTTTGAGCGCTATCTCCCCTATGCCCTGGCCCTTGATTGCGAGAATGAGTGGAACACCAAATTCGCCGCCGTTCTGGCAGCTGCCGCCGCAGCCGGTGCCACGGCTCCGCTATGGTATTCCGGTAATCACTGGGATTCAGGTTCCAGTGGAGGTTTTACCGACAGCCTGGGCTCCAGCCTGTCATCGAGCATATCTTCGGCATCCTCGGTCCCCGGCAGCAGTTCGGGCTCAAGTGGCGGCGGCTCTTCGGGTGGCGGCGGTGGCGGTGGCGGCGGATCAGGCTGGTAGGGTCAAGCGCTGGCCAGTTCCTCGCGCTTCATTTCGAGATCCAGCCATTGTTCTTCTGCTTGGGCCAGTTCGTGACGCGCAGTTGACAAGCGTTTTGCCGCAACCTCGAAGGCTTGGGGATCGCGCGCGAAAAGATTCTGATCGGTGAGTTTGCCTTCAAGCCTCTGGATTTCCGATTGCAGCCTATCCATCATGCCGGGGAGCGATTCCAGCGCATGTTTTTCCTTGAATGACAATTTGCGCTGGGTCTGGGTGGTCGCCGCAGAAGTAACGTCTGTCGCGGATTTTGTTGGCACCGTCTTGATCTTGCGGGCTTCAACACCAACGCCGCGCTGGGCCACCATGTCGCTATAGCCACCGGCATACTCCACCCACTCGCCGTCATCCTCGAACATCAGAATGGATGTTGCCACACGGTCGAGAAAATCACGGTCATGACTGACCAACAGAATGGTGCCTTGAAAATCCGCCAGCATCTCCTGCAACAGATCGAGTGTTTCGAGGTCGAGATCATTTGTCGGTTCGTCGAGTACAAGAAGATTGGACGGCTTGGCTAGTTCGCGCGCCAGGATGAGTCGTGCCCTCTCGCCACCCGACAAAACCGAAACCGGTGTGCGCGCCTGTTCGGGCCGGAATAGAAAATCTTTCATGTAGCTGACGACGTGGCGTGTGTCGTCATTGATCGTAACCGTTTCGCCCCGTCCTGCAGTAATGACATTGGCCAGCGTGTCATTGGGATCAAGGCTCTGGCGGCTTTGGTCGAGCGTCACAGTCTGCAGATTGGTGCCGAGCCGGATACTGCCACTGTCTGGGTCCAGGCGCCCGGTGAGCAGCTTGATCAGTGTGGTCTTGCCCGCACCATTGGGCCCCACAATACCAAGCCTGTCGCCACGCATGATGAGAAGATCAAGATTGGTAATGATCGGCCGTTCCCCAAATGATTTCGAAACATTCTTTGCTTCAGCTACAAGCTTACCGGAAATATCACCGGCAGATACTGCCATCCTCACACCACCGACCGCACCCACATGTTCGCGCCGGTTCTTGCGGAGAGACTGCAATAGTCCCACACGGCGCACATTGCGCTTGCGCCGTGCGGTGACACCATAGCGCATCCAACGCTCTTCCGTAGCGATGCGCTGTGCCAGCAAGGCCTGCTCGGTTTTCTCTTTCTCAAGCGCCTGATCGCGCCAGACCTCGAATTCGGCAAAACCGCGATCGAGCCGCCGCGCCGTGCCGCGGTCGAGCCAAACCGTGCGGTTGGAGAGCCGCTCGAGAAAACGCCGGTCGTGGCTGATCAGTACCATCGCCGAACGCAGGCTGCGGAGTTCGGCCTCGAGCCATTCGATCGCCGGCAGGTCGAGGTGATTGGTGGGTTCGTCGAGGAACAGAATATCGGGGTTCGGCGCCAACGTTCGCGCGATGGCGGCCCGCCGGATTTCACCGCCCGAAAGCCTTGCCGGATGTGCATATCCATCAAGTCCCAGTTGCTGCAGAAGATAGGTGCAGCGATGCGCATCATCCGAGGGGCCAAGCCCGTCGAGAACATAGGCGAGCACTGTCGCATAGGCAGAAAGATCTGGCTCCTGCGGCAGGTAGCGCACCGTGGTTCCGGATTGCAGCCAGCGCTCGCCCTTGTCCATCTCGATGAGGCCGGAGGCGATCTTCAGAAACGTTGATTTGCCAGAGCCATTGCGCCCGACAAGCGCAATACGCTCATCATCGGCAAGGCTGAGATCAGCCCCTTCGAGACAAGGTTTGCCGCCGAAAGTCAGGTGAATGTCGCGAAGATTGAGGAGAAGTCTGGCCATTTGGGGGCAGCGATAGCCGATTGTGCTCAGCTTCTCCAGTCCCCCAGATAATCCCGGACTTGCGGCAAGTCCATGTTGCGGAAAAATTCTTCGGTTGGCGCCATGGCGAGAATGCAGCCCTGCTCGACGAAAGCCGTATGGCTTGCGGCGGAGCGGGCGTCTTCTGGCTGATGCGAGACCATGAGAATGGTGAGTTGCCGGTCATTCTGCACTTCGCGGACAAGGTCCAGCATGTCGCGTCGCAGGGCTGGACCCAGGGCCGCGAACGGCTCGTCGAGCAGCAACACCGGCTTGTCACGCACCAGGGCACGCGCAATGGCAACGCGTTGGCGTTCGCCGCCTGAGACCTCACCGGGCTTGCGGTTGCGCAATTCGAACAGGCCCACGCGCCGTAAGGCCTCCTCGGTCTGAATGTTTTGATCTTCAGTGAGTTTCAGGCTGGGCGACAGGCCGATAGCCACATTCTGCCTGAGATCGAGATGACCGAAGACATTGTTGTCCTGGAAAATCATACTCACTGGCCGTTGATCGGGTGTGATCTCCGCCATGTTGCGGTCTGCGATGCGAATGCTGCCGGAGACGGGTACATCGAAGCCTGCAATCAGCGACAGCAGTGTCGACTTGCCAGCACCGCTGGGTCCGATCACCGCCGTGAGCGAGCCCTTGGGCACGTCGAGCGTGAAGCGCATCTCCATATCTTCGTAGCGGAAGCTGATATCATCGAGGCTAATCATTGCGGCCACTCCAGCGATCGGCAAGTGTCACCAACGAAAGTGTGAACACTGCGAGAATGAGTGCCGTGCCTGCCGCTGTCTCCATGCGGTAGCTGCCCATCTGGCGATATATCAAGGCGGGCAGAGTGACGAAGCCCTGCGACCCAAACAAGGTGATCGCCGTCAGATCACCAAGCGACACAATCGCCGCCATCAGAAACGCCAACCCAAGCGGGTGCCGGAGCGCTGGCAAATCGATCCGCACCAAACGGTTACTTCCTGATATGCCAAGGCTGGCACACAGCCGGTCATGTTGCCGGGCGGAGGCAGCAACTGCCGCCGCCAGTACATTGTAGACAAAGGGCAGGGCCATCAGTGTGCTCATGGCAATCACCAGTACAGGCGCTGGCAGCGAAAGTAGTGAGACGTGGGCGAGCAAGACAAACCAGCCCGTCGCCAGCACCGCTGGCGGCATGACAAGCCCTGCGAGAATGACCAGCCTTGAAAGTTGCGCCCAAGCCTGCTTGCGGGCCGCAATCTGCGCCAAAGGCCAACAGAGAGCAACGCTAAAGCTCGCGGACACAGCACCTATCATCAGGCTTGTAATCGCTGCGGTGATGACGTCCGCCCCAAGTTCCAAGTGGGTGATGCCCGAAACAGCCATGGCAAGAACAGGTGGCAACAGGATCGCCAGCCCTATGGTGATTGCGAGGAGATCGGTGAAGCGCGCCAGGATGCTTTGTCCATCATAACGCATGACGATCGTCCGAAAAGATTGCCAAGATTGCATTTCGCCACCCATGCGGTGGACGAGTGTGGCTAGCACCGAGCAGATCGCCAATTGCATCAGTGCCAATCCGACGGCGCGTGGCGGATCGAAATCAAAACGCAGTGCTTGATAGATAGCGACTTCCAGAGTTGTGGCATTGGGTCCGCCACCAAGTGTGAGGATGACCGTGAAACTCGCCGTGCACAGCAGGAAGACGAGGATGGCGATGCCCGGAAGCACGGTTGAGATTTGCGGCCACTCGATGCGTGTCCAGATATAACGATCACGAAAACCTAGTTGCGCCGCTAACCGCCAGCTCTCTGGTGGCGCTGCCATCAGCCGTACCAGCATCATGCGTGTGGCCATCGGAAAATTGAAGAACACATGGGCAATCAGAATGCCAGGCAAGCCATAGATGTTGAACAATCCGCCGAACCAGCCCTGCGCACCATAGATTTCGACAATACCGAGAACCGCCACGATGGCGGGAAGGGCGAGCGGCAAGGCAAACAAATGCAGGACGAGATCGCGCCCGGGAAATCTCCGGCGCGCCAGCGCCCGGGCTATCGGCACAGCCAGCAGGATCGACAGAATCGTCGAGAGTCCCGCCTGCAGGAGCGTGAAGCCCGCGACATGCAGGAGATAGGAATCGCTGCGGGCCAGGCCGTCCTTGAGACCAAGAGCGAGGACAGGAAGGAACCCGGCCAAGACCGCCGCCAGAATAATCACGAGCGCCACAATAGCCGGTGCCCGTGCGTATCTGATCGCGTATCCGCTCATTGCGCCATGGCGTTGAGCCACTCGTTGATCCAGCCCCGGCGGTTTTTCGCCACCTCGTCAGGGGTGAAGAGTAGCGACTTCGACGGCTTCACCAGTGCATCGAATGCGGCGGGCAAGGGTGCGGATGTGGTGCCAGCCGGGAACATCCAGTTGTTGGTGGAGATATGGTCCTGGAAGCCCGGCTCCATCATGAACTGCAGGAACTTGGCGGCCAAATCGCGGCGTGGCGAGGCATCGATCAGGCCCGCAACTTCGATCTGCAGATAGTGACCCTCAGCGAAATCAGCCGCCTTGTAGCGGTCGGTATTCTCGACAATCACATGATAGGCGGGTGAGGTGGTGTAAGAGAGCACCATGGCCGCTTCACCTTTGGTGAAAAGTGCATAGGCCTCGGACCAACCGGGTGCGGTGGTAAGAATGCGCGGCTTTAGTTTGGCCCATGCCTCGCCCGCCTTGTCGCCATAGACCGACTTCATCCACAGCAGAAAACCCAGTCCCGGCGTTGATGAACGAGGATCCTCCAGTACGATTTTCTGGGTGTCATCGCCATTCACCAATTCTTCAAGGCTTGTGGGCGGATGCGCCACTGCATGGCTGTCATAGACCACGGCGAAATGGGCGAAATCGAAAGGCATGAAATAGGGATCGGTCCACGCCACCGGCGTCTTGGCGAGCGCCAGGTCAATGCCGTGTTTGCCAAAAAGTCCGGTCGCCACGGCTTCCGAGGTGAGGCTGGTATCGAGGCCGAGAACGATGTCAGCTTTGGTGTTGTGGCCCTCGAGCTTGAGGCGGTTGAGCACCGCGACACCATCGCCCGGCGCCACCCATTCGACTGTGCAGTCGCAGGTTTTCTCGAAGGCGTCTTTGATTTTGGCACCCGGTCCCCATTCGGTGACGAAGCTGTCATAGGTGTAGATGGTCAGCGTCTCCTTGGCCGTTGCGGGCACGGCAAACATCAGAAGCGCGAACAGAGTGGTGATACGTCTTTTCATAAGTCCTCCATTCGCCAGTGGATGGAGGATTGGAACCCGAGCGGGCGCCGCTATCAATCCCTCCGCCGGCATGATCCGGATCAGGTTCAGCGGGTTGGAGCGCTAGCCCCTCTCAGCCACTTGGATGCGGCACCCCGTTGAGAGCAGTCCGACAAATAGGCCTTGCAGGATGCGCTGACAAGCGTCATTTGCTAGAGGGATCATATGACACGCTTTGCAATCCTTCTCGGCGGCACCCTGACTGTCACACTGCGGCTGCGCCAGCAACTCTCAGGCGCCCGAATTGTCGCCGCCGACAGCGGCATTATCCATGCAACGGCACTAGGCGTTACACCAGAACTATGGGTGGGCGATTTTGACTCCACTGGCTTGGAACTGGCAGGGCAATACGCCCACATCCCGCGCCAGACTCATACAACTGAAAAGGATACAACCGACGGTGGCCTCGCCATCGCCGCTGCTTTAACGCGCGGCGCACGTGAACTTGTGCTGGTCGGCGGATTTGGCGGACAGGCAGATCATACCCTCGGGCATTTTGGTCAAATGCTGCAGCTGGCGCACACTGGGTTGTCCAGCTTCATTACAAGCGGCAATGAAGAGGCCCACCCGGTCCTTCCCGGATTTACGGAGATTGATGTACCGGAACACAGCCGCATAAGCCTCATCCCCTTTACCAGCCTTGTCGGGCTCGATCTCTCGGGCGTGAAGTGGCCACTGGTGAAACGCGATGTTCCCCTGGGCTCGACCCTCACGCTTTCGAACGTGGCCCATGGCCCTGTGAGAATTTCCCTGCAGAAGGGCTATGCTATCGCCATCACCTATCCGAGTATCGCGCATGTATGATCCCCGCCTCGACATAACCGGGATTGGCCGCCGTGGTGAAGGTCTCGCCATGCATGATGGGCGTCGGGTATTCGTACCCTATACGCTGCCCGGTGAAACCATCACTGCGACGATCAGCGGAGAACGGGCGGCGATCAGCCATATCGAGAAAGCCTCGCCTGCGAGGGTACAACCTTTTTGTTCCTATTTCGGTACCTGCGGCGGTTGCCAGTTGCAGCATTGGGACACCATACCCTATCAGGCATGGAAGCGCGGTCTGGTTGAGACTACACTCCACCATCGTGGCATCGCAGTTCCCGTCTCTGACTTGATCGATGCCCACGGTTTTGGCCGCCGTAGGGTGAGCCTTCACGTGCACCGGAAAGACGGCATCGTTACCGCCGGTTTCATGGCAGTGCGCAGCCATGTGCTGCAAGCTATCGATCACTGTCCGATTCTGGTTCCGGCACTCCATAACGCAACGACTATCGCCCGCAGACTTGGCGACAAGCTTGGTGATTGCGGCGTAGTGCTGACAGCCACCAATGGCGGCATTGATGCGGCGGTGAAAGCCGAGCGCAAGATCGTCGAGCGCGAAGCCGCGAAATTTGCAGCCCTCGGGCTTGAGCTTGATCTGGCACGGCTGTCGGTCAATGGTGAAACAATCGTCACGCGAAACCCGCCAACAGTGAAAATGGGCCGCGCCGACGTGGTGTTGCCAGCAGTTTCGTTTTTACAGGCTACGGAAGAGGGCGAGAAGCAACTGGCTGCACTCATCATTGATGGCATCGGCAAGGCGAAATCAGTGGCGGATTTGTTTTGCGGTTGTGGCCCCTTTGCCTTTCGTCTCGCCGAAAATATGCGCGTTGCGGCATTCGACAATGACAAACCGGCGATTGCCGCACTAGGCCTATCCGCCCGGACTACACCGGGTCTCAGACCAGTGGAGGCCGCGGTTCGCGATCTCTTGCGCGAGCCTCTGGTGGCCAATGAATTGAAAATTTTTGACGCGATTGTTTTCGATCCGCCGCGTGCGGGCGCCGAGGCCCAGTCTCGTCAGATTGCCAAATCTCGGGCAAAGACGGTTGTCGCTGTTTCGTGCGATCCAGTCACACTGGCACGGGATGCCGAAATCCTGATCGGCGGCGGTTACCGGCTCGAAACCGTCACCCCGGTCGACCAATTCAAATGGACGTCGCACGTGGAAACCGTCGCGGTCTTCAAGAAATGACTATTCCTTGGCGCGTTCGACGTAGGATGAGTCTTCCGTCGAAACCACAATACGCGTACCCGCGGCGATATGCGGCGGCACCATGGTGCGCACACCATTGGAGAGAACAGCTGGCTTGAACGAAGATGACGCCGTCTGGTTCTTGATGGCGGGTTCGGTTTCGACAATCTCAAGCACCACGCGCGGCGGCAACTCAATGGAGATGGGCGCGCCATTGAACAGGGCAATCTGGCATTCCATGCCCTCCTGCAGAAAAGCCGCCTGATCGCTGAGCATGTCGCTGGTGACGCTGATCTGTTCGAAGCTCTCGGGGTTCATGAATACATACATATCGCCGTCCTTGTAGAGATAGCTGTGCATGATGGTCTCGACGAAGGCACGCTCCAGATTGTCCGTCGTCTTGAAGCGGACGGTAGTCTTAACACCATCGGAAATGCGGCGCATGTCGATGGTTGTGGTTGGCGTGCCCTTGCCGGGGTGCATGCTTTCGGCTTTGAGCACGACATAGAGTTTGCCATCCTCATGTTCGATGACATTGCCCTTGCGGGCACCGCTTGCGATGATCTTGGCCACGAATCCCGTTCTTTCTTTGAATTGCCCGAGGGCTCAGCGCGGGGTATTAGCAGTGGGGACCGACTAAGCCAACCCCCTTGGGAATCTGTGTTGACGCCAGCTCAATCGCCTTGGTTTTCGCCCGCCCGCCACCGCGACCGCAGGCCGTTTCTGATTGCCCGCAACCGTATCATCACAGCGATCCGTGCTTGGTTCGAGACCCATGATTTCACCGAGGTTGAATGTGCCAGCCTGCAGGTGTCACCGGGCAACGAAGCCCATCTCCATGGCTTTGCCACAGCACTTATTAACCCCGATGGCAGCCATGAGCGCCGCTATCTCCACACCTCACCGGAGTTCGCCTGCAAGAAACTGCTGGCGGCTGGAGAGAAGCGGATATTTGACTTAGCGAGGGTCTATCGCAACCGCGAGCGTACACTCACCCACGCGCCGGAATTCACCATGCTCGAATGGTACCGGGCCAATGAACCATATCAAACAATCATCGTCGATACGATCACCCTGCTGCGGCTCTCTGCCGAGGTCGCTGGAACCAAGGTTTTCAAGTGGCGGGGACGCGACCTTGATCCATTTTCCGATCCCGAATGGTTGACGGTTGCCGAGGCCTTCAGCCGCTATGCCGCCGTCGATCTGCTGGCGACGTTGGACAATTCCGGCGCCGACCGCGATGCGCTTGCCGCCCAATCACAAGTGCGCGTTGCCCCCGATGACAGCTGGTCGGATATTTTCAGCCGAATCCTCGTAGAACAAGTGGAACCAAATCTTGGTACAAAAGGCCCGACGATTCTCTATGAATACCCTTCAGTTGAAGCCGCACTGGCCCGCACTTGTGCGCACGATGTCCGTATCGCTGAGCGCTTTGAACTCTATGCCTGTGGTATCGAGCTAGCCAACGGATTTGGCGAGCTGACTGACCCGGTGGAGCAGCGCCGCCGCTTTGTAGTGGAGATGGATGTTAAGGAACGCATCTATGGCGAACGTTATCCCATCGACGAGGAATTGCTTGAAGCCTTGGTGACAATGCCGCCCGCATCCGGTGTTGCTCTCGGCCTCGACCGCCTGATCATGCTGGCAACTGGTGCCACGCACATTGATCAGGTCCTGTGGACACCGGTGTCTTGAATGGCGATGGTGTATGGCCGATCATGTTGCAGCGAGGGAATGCGGCTGCGGGTGAGTTCTACCTGGGCAAGATCGATCTCGGCGACAGCGACACCCTCGGTTGAGCCACCGTCGGCGAGAATCCGACCCCACGGATCGACAATCAGCGAGTGTCCATAACATTTTGATCCGCCCGCCAAGATCCCATACTGGCCCGGCGCGATCACATAGGCACCGTTCTCGATGGCCAGAGCCCGGTTGAGGACATGCCAGTGGGCCGCACCCGTGAGCTTGGTGAAGGCCGCCGGTACCGCCAGCATGCTGGCACCCGCCTTCGCATATGAGCGGTAGAGTGCTGCAAAGCGCAGATCGTAACAGATTGACAGGCCAATTGTTCCGCCCATGCAGGGGCTCACAACAGCCTCGGAGCCCGGCGCGATGGTGACTGATTCCTGGTAGAACTTACCGCCGCCGAGATTGGCGTCGAACAAATGGATTTTGTCATAGCGCGCCGCAACTACCCCTTGCGGGTTCAGCAGGATCGAGCGATTGAGAATGCGGCCATCGGGGGCCTTGACGCCAATCGAGCCGATCAGAATCCACGCGTCGTGTTTGACAGCCAGCGCTGCCAGTGCCTCGATCACCGGGTGCTCTTGCTCCACTGTTGCAAAGGGCGTAAGCAATCCGTCCCTGCTATCGAGACCCGCACAATACTCCGGCGTCGCGATAAAGCGCGCACCTTGTGTTGCGGCTTGGTTGATAAGCCGCGTGAGTACGCCGATATCATGGAGCACGTCGGGCGTGGCCGAATTCTGGATGCAGGCTGTCTTGAACTTCATGGCTTCTGTTTAGACCCTGAAGTGCTCCCCGGCAATTCCTCGAAAAATGATCGGATGACATGAAGGCTCGCCCGCGATTTGAGGCACAGCAACCATTCTTCCATGGTGGCCTGCCAGTCCGAAATTGCCAGCGTCTTTAACCGGGCATCAGGCACCAGTTCGCCTTCCGACATTACCGCCACGCCGAGCCCCTGGGCCACCGCCTCGGCTTCGAATTAGTGTTCGGTAACGGCAAACAGCTTGCGACCCATGGCTGTCATATCCACGCCGCGCGCCGTAAGGTTGAACAGTTGCACGCCATAGGTCTCTTCAAGCTTGCGAACATGGTCGGAAACCGCAGGCTGGGTCAACGCCAGCCGTTCTGCCGCACGGGAAAATCCGCCGTGGATGGTGACGGCGTGGAAGGCTTTGATCTGAGCATACCGCATATCACTAGAACCTATATATCATATAAGAACATACGATTTGACTGATAGTAGTCAAGCGCCGAAGAGGGAGACAAGCTAATAGGAGTTACTCATGGTTTTCCCCGCACCCCGCATTGTTCCAGCCTTTAAAGGCCCGCCGGGCCAGGAAGACATGCCCTATCTGCTGACGCCAGGTCCCCTCACCACATCGCGGACAGTGAAGCTCGCCATGCTGGCCGATTGGGGGTCACGCGATGTGGAATTCCGCCAGGTCGTCGCCAATATTCGCAAAGGGCTCCTCAAGCTGGCCAACTGCGGACCAGAATATGAATGCGTGATCATGCAGGGTTCCGGAACCTTTGCCATTGAAGCCGCCTTGGGTTCATTTTGCCCGGTGGCGAAAACCAAGACACTTGTCGTCGCCAACGGCGCCTATGGTGATCGGGCAGCAAAAATCCTGGAACGTATGGACCGCCCCCACCTGAAGATCGACAATGGCGACAGTACCGCCCCCAAGGTCGAGGACTTAGAGATCATTCTCGACGCCGATCCTACAATCAGCCACGTTTGGATCATCCATTGCGAAACCACTTCCGGCATCGTCAATCCGATTCACGATATCGCCAAGGTGGTGAAGGAGCGCAAGCGAGTCTACATGGTAGATGCCATGTCGTCTTTCGGAGCACTTCCCCTTGACATGGAAGCCTCTGCGATCGACGTTATGGTCTCGTCTTCCAACAAATGTATCGAGGGCGTTCCAGGTTTCTCCTACGTGTTGGTGAAACGCGATATGCTGGCGGCCAGCCAGGGCAAATGCCACTCGGTGGTGCTTGATCTTTATGATCAGTGGAAAACTTTCGAAACCAACGGTCAATTCCGCTTCACGCCTCCCACCCATGCCCTCGTTGCTTTTAATCAGGCGCTGAATGAGCATGAGCACCAGGGTGGAGTTGCAGCCCGCCGCGCGCGCTACACCCGCAATGCACAAGCGCTGATCAAAGGCCTGCGTGATATGGGCTTTGTCACACTTCTAAACGACGATGTAGCAGGCCCCATCATCCAGACCTTCCTTACTCCTCGGGACCCCAACTTCGACTTTGAACATTTCTACGAGTCACTAAGAGCCCGGGGTTTTGCCATCTATCCCGGCAAGCTCACCAAACGGCCAAGCTTCCGTATTGGAACAATCGGTCAGATCGACGAAGACGTAATGCAGGGTGCTTTGCAGGCAATCCGCGATGTGTTGGCTGAGATGCAGGTGACGGATATGTCGCCGCTTGAGGGTTGATATGAAGACTGTTAGCGTCAATGGCCGCGATTATCGCTGGCCCAAGTCCCCGCTCGTGGTGATCTGTTGCGACGGTAGCGAACCGGCTTACACCGAACTCGCCATGCAGGCAGGGCTCATGCCGAACCTCCAGCGCATGATCGTCAAGGGCGAGAATCTTCGCGGACACTCGGTAATCCCGAGCTTCACCAACCCGAATAACCTCTCGATTGTCACCGGCCGTCCACCGGCTGTGCATGGTATCTGCGGAAATTATCTGATCGATCCCGCAACCGGGGTCGAAACGATGATGAACGACCCGAAATGGCTGCGCGTGCCAACCATCTTCGACGCATTCCAGAAGGCCGGCGCCAAAGTCGCCGTCGTCACCGCCAAGGACAAGCTGCGGCTGCTCCTCGGCAAAGGCCTTGTGTTTAACGGCAATGCAGTATGTTTCTCATCCGAGAGAGCTGACAAGACCACACCAGAGGACAACGGCATCACTAACGTCTGCGCTATGGTCGGTATGGGCGTTCCAGAAGTTTATTCAGCCGAACTTTCCGAATTCGCCTTTGCCGCTGGCGTAAAGCTCTTGGGCTCAATGCGCCCCGATCTCATGTATCTCTCGACCACGGACTACGTGCAGCATAAATATGCGCCGAGTTCATCCGGAGCCTACAGCTTTTACGCAATGATGGACAAATACCTTGGCCAGCTTGATGCCGGTGGAGCGATTGTGGTCATCGTTGCCGATCACGGCATGAAGGATAAGCACCTCAGCAATGGCGAGCCGGACGTGATCTATCTTCAGGATGTGCTCGACCGGAAATTTGGTGTGGGCAAGACCACGGTTATTCTGCCGATCACCGACCCTTATGTCGTTCATCACGGCGCCCTTGGCTCATTTGCCACTGTCTATGCCCGTGGGCGAGCAATTGCTGATGTGATGGCGGAAATATCCAGGCAGCCGGGCATCGACCTCGTGCTGAACAGGAAGGATGGCTGCGCCCGCTTTGAATTGCCGGAAGACCGCATGGGCGATGTGATCGTCGTCTCCGGCGGACCCGCGGCCTCGAAAGTCATCGGCACCAGCCGCAGCAAACACAATCTCTCGGGTCTCAAGGAACCGCTGCGCTCGCATGGTGGCCTCACTGAGCAGGAAGTGCCGGTCATTACCAATCGCAAGTTGAAGGGACTTTCCGGCACAATACGTAATTTCGATGCCTTTGCCATCGGCTGCAACCATATCGTGGAGACCTGACATGGCGCGTCCGCTCATCAAGGAACAAATGCGTATCGGCGGCAAACACGTCGATACCGAGACCCAAGTGCCGGTGCATTATCCCTACACCAACGAAGTGATCGGTACGGTGCCCGCCGGCCGCGCCGAACATGCGGCCAAGGCTTTTGCCATCGCTGCGGCTTTCAAGCCAAGACTCACGCGCTACGAGCGCCAGCAGATCCTGTTCCGCACAGCGGAATTGATCCGGACCCGCAAAAATCAACTCTCTAATCTCATCACGCTGGAACTTGGCCTATCCAAGAAGGACTCACTCTACGAGTGTGGCCGCGCCTACGACGTCTTCTCGTTGGCTGGCATGCTGGCCATTCTCGACGATGGTCAGATTTTCTCCTGCGATCTCACCCCGCAAGGCAAGGCGCGCAAGATATTCACCAAGCGCGAGCCGGTTGGAATCATCTCAGCCATCACCCCCTTCAACCACCCGCTCAACATGGTTTCACACAAGGTGGCGCCAGCCATCGCCAGCAACAACTGCGTGGTTTGCAAACCAACCGAGTTGACGCCGCTGACAGCCATCGCACTGGCCGACATTCTCTATGAGGCAGGCCTGCCGCCCGAGATGTTTCAGGTTGTAACTGGCTGGCCCGATGATATCGGTGATGAGATGGTGACCAATGGCAATATCAATGTCATCACTTTCACCGGCGGTGTGCGTGTCGGCAAGTTGATCGCGGCGAAAGCTGGTTACAGGCGCGCCGCCCTGGAACTTGGCGGCAATGATCCACTGATCGTCCTTGACGATCTCTCCGATATCGATCTCGACAAGGCAGCCGATCTCGCCGTTGCGGGGGCCACAAAAAATTCTGGTCAGCGCTGCACGGCGGTCAAGCGCATTCTGGTACAGGAGCGCGTTGCCGATAAGTTTGTGGAACTGGTTCTGGCGAAGGCCAGGAAGATCAAGTTCGGCGATCCCATGCACCCCGATACCGACTTGGGTTGCGTGGTGCACGAAGCTGCCGCCAAAACCTTCGAAGCCCGCGTCTATCTCGCCGCCGAACAGGGCGCCAAGGTGCTGTATGATCCCGGCCGGCAGGGTGCCGTGCTGCCACCCATTACCGTTGATTTCGTGCCGCACCAGTCAGAGCTGGTGTTTGAGGAAACTTTCGGGCCGGTAATCCCTATCGTCCGTGTTCCCAATGATGATGCCGAGGTTATCCGTATTTCCAATTCAACCCCCTTCGGTCTCTCCTCCGGCGTCTGCACCAACCGGCTCGATCGTATAACCCACTTTATCGAAGGTTTGAATGTGGGTACGGTAAATATCTGGGAAGTGCCGGGATACCGCATCGAAATGTCGCCCTTCGGCGGCATCAAGGATTCGGGAAACGGCATAAAGGAAGGCGTCATGGAAGCCATGAAGTTTTTCACCAATGTGAAAACGTGGTCCTTGCCATGGCCGGTTTGAGGGCAGGTTGAATCCGGGCACACTGGTCATCGTCAATCTGTTGGGTGGTGTTGCACTCCTGCTGTGGGGGGTGCGCATGGTGCGTACTGGCGTCATGCGCGCCTGGGGCGACCGGCTGAAGTCTTTCATCGAGCATCGCCTCGGCAGCCGGTTTTCCGCCTTTCTTGCCGGTGGTGCCGCCACCGCAATCCTCGGCAGCGGAACCGCCACGACACTCATCGTGGCCGGCATAGCAGCTTCAGGGGCCATTGGAACCGCACTTGGGCTTGCGATACTGCTGGGAGCCGACGTGGGCTCGGCCATCGTATCGTCGGTGTTCGCCTCGGGCAGTAACTTCGCACTCTGGGCCTCGCCCATCCTGCTTTTCGTGGGTTATGTCACATTCAGCGTGTCGGAAGAGTTCCGGCCCCACAATGTGGGCCGCATCCTCATCGGGCTTGGCCTCATGCTGTTGTCGCTGAAGCTGATTGCGACGGCAACGATTCCACTGAAAGAAGCCAGTCTCTTTCATGAAGTTCTTGCCGCCGTGGGTGGCGAACCGTTACTTGCATTCATCGCGGGTGCAGTCCTCGCCTTTGCTTTTCATTCAACCCTTGCCGTCATTCTGCTCATCGCTTCATTTCTTGCCAATGGCAGCATGGAGATTGCTGGCGCCTTGAGTTTCATACTCGGTGTAAATTTTGGCGGCTGCCTGCCTTCGGTCACATCAACCATTACCCTACCTGCCGCAGCACGCCGCCTGCCGGTTGCAAATCTGCTCTGCCGTGGCTTGGCATCGATTACTGCTGTAGCCTTCATTAATCGGCTGACGCCCTTTGTCGTGTTGGTGCCACTAAGACCTGTCGAAACTGCCGTAGCTTTTCATTCTGTATTCAACATTGCCACCGGTCTGGTTTTTCTGCCGTTGACCGGACTAATCGACAAACTGATGCGCCGGCTCGTTCCCGAAGAGAAGCAGGAAGTCGATAGGCTGGCATCGCCGCGCTATCTTGATGCCGTGGCACTTTCAACGCCCAGTGTTGCGTTGTCCAACGCCCTGCTCGAAACCGTGCGCATGAGTGAACTGCTCGACCGAATGTTCGAAACAGCCCTCACGGCGCTGCGGTCAGGCAGCCTTGAAACCCTGAAACTCCTGAAGGGCCTCGACGAGCAACTCAACGCCTATCAGAATGCCTTGCAGTCCTACCTTTCGGATCTCGCCCAAAATGAACTGACACCCGAAGAATCCCGCCGCGCCCTGGAGATCACCCTCTACATCAGTAATCTTGAACATGCCGGTGATGTCATTCATCTCAACCTGTCCGATCGCATCAAGGCCAAGGCCAAGGAAAGCATAACATTCAGCGTCGAGGAACAAGCCTCGCTCGACAATCTCTGCCTTATCATCCAGGACAATCTTCGTATTGCCACGGGCGTCCTCTCGTCGGGTGACATCCAAGGCGCCAGACGTTTGATCGCCCAGAAGGATGCCTTCCGCGCGCTCGAGAACAAGGTCCTCGATGAACATTTCCGTATTGGTACACGTGGCAAGCGTGGAGCACTCCGCCGCAGCGCACTCTATGTCGACATGATACGTGATCTTCACCGTATCAATTCGCATATAGTCTCGGCTGGCTATCCGATTGCCGATGCCGCCGGACTTTTACGCGGATCGCGGTTAAGGAGTGAGGAGGTTGGCCTCCCGTGAAATTCATCCATATCACCGATCTGCACTTAACAACGCCAGGCAACCTGCTCTGGGGCCTTGATCCCGCCGCCCGTTTTGATGCCTGCCTCGCCGATATAGCAACCCATCATGGCGATGCGAGTTTTTGTGCGATCACCGGAGACCTCACAGAGCATGGAGAGGCCGTCGTCTATGAAGCTCTCAGACAACGGCTTGCGAAATTTCCTATTGCCACTCATCTTATGCTTGGCAACCACGATGACCGTGATAATTATCTTGCCGTGTTTGGTGGAGCGGATGCGACGGGCCACGTCCAGCATGTCAAGCGGCACGGCGGGCAATACTTCCTTTTTCTCGACACCCTCAAGGGCCCGCCATCCTCCGCCGGCCATTATGACGCACCGCGCCGCGAATGGTTGAAATCGGAACTGAAAAAAACCAACGGTGCACCCTGCTATATTTTCATGCACCATCCGCCCTTCGCCATAGGTCATCCGCTGATGGATTTGATCGGGCTTGAGGAACCGGATGCATTCTCCGAATTGCTAAAGAGCTCCGACATTCGCCATATCTTCTTTGGCCACGCCCACCGCACCATCAGCGGCCAATGGCGCGGCATTCCCTATTCGGCCCTGCCCAGTCTCAATCACCAGCTGCCGCTGGTCGGCGGCTCGGTCGATACAGTCTATAGCGACGAGCCGCCCATGTATGCCGTCGTGCTCATCGAGGATGACCGCACCATCGTCCATGCCGATGCTTTCCTTAACCGCGCCCCGGCACAAATGGCGATGGGCGCCGAGCGCTGCAACTGGTTTTGAGGCTTCAGGCTAATCCCGAAGCTGCCAGCACCTGCTTGACCGACTTCGCCATCTTGGTCACGATTTCATCCAGCTCCGCGTCGGTCGCATTATAGGGCGGTGCAAGAATCACCACATCGCCATTGATGCCATCGACATTGCCGCCGACGGGAAAACAGACCAGTCCGTTTTCCATTGCCCGATTGCGAATTTGCACGGGCAGCTTGTGCTCCGCTGAAAACGGTGCCTTGGTCTCGCGGTCGGCGACCAATTCCGTGGCAATGAAATAGCCCCGCCCGCGAATATCGCCCACAGCGTCCACGCTCTTGAGAGCCTCCGCGATCATCGCCTTTAACTTCGTTTCGTTGGCGTGAACCCGCTCCACCAGCTTTTCGCGCGCCACGATCTTCTGAACTGCGACACCTGCCGCGCAGCAGGCCGTGTGGCCGCTGAAGGTATGCCCGGTCATCGGAGCGCCATGGGCACCATGAATGGCATCCGCAACTTTGGTGGAATAGATCGCAGCCCCGAGTGGCAAATATCCGGCAGCAAGACCTTTGGCCACCGACATGATGTCAGGTTCAATCCCATCGGTTTCGAGTGCCCGCCATGTGCCGCAGCGCCCGGCTCCCGACATCACTTCGTCAGCAATCATCAACACCCCATAACGATCGCAGATCTCGCGTACCCGCTTGGCATAGCCCGGAGGTGCCGGAATGCAGCCTCCCGCCGCACCCACCACCGGTTCGAAAATGAAGGCGGCGAATTTTTCCGGACCGAGCCGCAGGATTTCATTTTCGAGTTCCTGTGCGCAGGCCTCTCCTGTTGTCTCCGCCGTTGCGCCCGCGATGGGTCGATAAACGTTGACAGGCGACAACCTTGAGACGTCGAGCAGGGATCCCTCGAAGGCTTTCTTGCGCTCGAGGAAGCCCGACACTGAGAGCGCCCCCAGCGTATTACCGTGCCAAGAGCGTTCGCGGGCGATGAAGCGCTTCCGGTTCATCTCGCAGCGTGCTGCATGGTATTGCAACGCCAACTTGAGACAGGACTCTACCGCTTCCGATCCGCCCGTCACATAAACCATGTGCCTGAGCGTGCCCCCACAACGCCCCCGGATGATGTCGGTCAGTTCCTCCAGCGCATCAGACGTAAAGTTGTAGCGGTAGCCATGGGCGATGCGGTCGAGCTGGACCCGGATCGCCTCGTTCACTTCCGGGTTCGCATGGCCAATGCAATAGACCGCCGGGCCGCCGGAGCCGTCGATATACTGCTTGCCGTCGACATCGTAAATATAACTGCCGCGGGCCCAGGCGACCTTGGGCATCTCACCGGTGGGATAGCTGTCTTGCTGTAGAGCGGTATCCTGCATGAATATTGACCTTGCTTTGAAACAAACCCGTGGGCAGGCTAATAGCAGAGGCGGGAGGGCCGGGGCAAACCGATGATCACCGTGTTCGATGAAGCGCAGCGCCACCATGCGCCGAAGACTTTCGTCGTCTCGGGAAGGCCGCAGCCTATCCCAGAACGCCCCGAGCGTATCGACATGCTGCTTGAAGGCCTCCGCCGCCTGGGTGGGCCCATTGTGGCTCCGTCGGAGATTTCAGGCGATACGCTCGCACTTGTGCATGACCGCCGCTACATCGCCTTTCTTGAAACGCTGTGGGAACGCTGGAGCCGCATTCCCGGTGCGGCCGAAACGCCTTCGGCCAATGTCTTCGCCCTGGGCAGGCCGTCGTTGCCGCCCGCCGGTTATCCAGATAGCGTAGTTGGTCAGTGCGGCTATCACCTTGGTGACGGCTCGTGCCCGATCACAGCGGATACCTGGACCTCGGCCCGCGCCAGTGTGGCCACGGCGGCTTACGGTGCCAGTCTTGTGCTCGCTGGCAAGCGCGTGGTCTATGCTTTGTGCCGCCCGCCCGGCCATCATGCGGCAGCCGACATGGCGGCGGGCTTCTGCTATTTCAACAATGCCGCAATTGCTGCTGAAATTCTCACCCGCGCCGGCAAGCGTACCGCCATCCTCGATATCGATGTCCATCACGGTAACGGCACCGAGGCCATTTTCTATGAGCGTGCCGATGTTCTCACCGTCTCGATCCACGCCCATCCCGCGCGGTTCTATCCCTTCTTCTGGGGATATGCCGAGGAACGCGGGCGCGGCGAAGGTGAAGGTTTCAATCTCAACTTGCCGCTCGAACGTGGCGCAGTGCTCAAGCTCTATTGTAGCGCACTCGAGGTCGCCCTTCGCCGCATCGCCGATTTCGCGCCAGATATACTGGTGCTGGCGGCGGGCCTCGATATTGCCGTCGATGATCCCTTCAAGGGTTTTGCCATCGGGACCCAGGATTTCAAAGACATCGGCCGGCTAATCGCAGACCTGGGCAGACCTATGCTGGTGGTTCAGGAAGGGGGCTATCCTTCGCCCCATCTCGGTGCCAATCTGGCATCCCTGCTGAAGGGATTGGGTGGATGAGCCTTGTGCTCCGGGAATTGCGTGCGGCTGAGGCTGAAAAAGTGGTGAAGATGGTGCAAAATCTGGCACGCCACATCGGCACCGATATCATGCCCAAGTTGACAGCTCAATCGCTCAACACCAACCAGGACCTCGTCGATATCGTCGTCGCTGAGGAGGAGGGCAATTTGATCGGAGCCTGTCTGTCTCTCATGACATTTTCAACATGGCGTGGCGCCAAGGGTCTCTATATCGTCGATCTCTTCGTTGAACCTCACGCGCGCGGGCGCAATGCCGGGCTGCAACTTTTGAAACTTGCAGCATCCCGCGGCCACGCCCGTGGCGCCAGATTCATCAAACTCGAAGTCGATCAACTCAACAAAAGCGCCGCCCGTTTCTATGAACGGCTCGGATTTACCCGTAAAGAAGAAGACCGCCTCTTCATTCTCGAACAGGAAATGCTCAACTCACTTCTCGCCTGAAAGGAATAAATATGACTATCAAGCATATCGGACTGATTGGCGTGGGTCTCATGGGCCACGGCATCGGCAAGAATCTTCTCGAAAAAGGTTTTGCCCTCTCGGTGCTGGCCCATCGCAATCGCGCGCCAGTCGATGATCTCATTGCCAAAGGTGCCAAAGAACTGGGCAGCCCCAATGCACTGGCCAAGGCTTGTGATGCAGTTCTCCTGTGTGTCACCGGCTCGCCCGAAGTGGAGCAGGCGGTCTATGGCGAATATGGTCTTCTGGGTGCTGTCCGGCCAGGCTTCATCATCGCCGATTGTTCGACGGCGGAACCTGACTCAACCATTCGTATCGCTGCTGATGTTGCCGCTAAGGGCGGATATTTCGTTGATACACCGATGACCAGGACCCCGAAGGAAGCCGAGGCTGGCAAACTTGGCTTGATGATTGCAGGACCCCGAGATGTGCTGGCCCTCCTCCGGCCCGCGCTGGAGGCTTTCGCCGATACCATCGTCTATGCGGGCGAAGTGGGAGCGGCCCACCGCCTGAAGCTTCTCAACAATTTTCTCTCGCTTGGCCATGCGGCGATGGCGGCCGAGGCCATTGCAGTGGCCACCAAGGCCGGTATCGACATGGTGGCATTTCGCGATATCGTCATGTCAGGCGGTGCCTCCTCCGTCATGTTTGGCCGCCTCATCAATGTTCCCCTCTCGGATGATGACAGCCACGCGAAGTTCGCCATTCGCAATGCCCGCAAGGATATGCGCTATTACACCAACATGACCGAGACTATGCCGGTAGCGTCATTCCTTGCCGAAACGGTGCACCAGCTCTACGTGGTGGCCGAGAACCAAGGTTATGGCGAACGTTTCGTGCCGCGTCTGATCGATGTCCTGTTGGGCATCAACGGCATTAAGAAATAGCAGGCCAGCTTATCATGCCCGAGGGCGACGAAGATCACCACGTGATTGCCCTGCCGCTTGAACGGCTGGCTCGGCTGATGCGCGCCAGCGAGCATGAGCATGGTCTGAACCCGGCACAGTGGGAAGTGTTGCGCTATCTCGCCCGTGCCAACCGGTTTTCCAATTCGCCCACAGCACTCGCCCGTTATTTCGGCGCCACCAAAGGCACGATTTCGCAAACTGTGAAGATCCTTGAGCGCAAAGGTCTTGTGGTAAAATCCGCGCGCGATGGGGAGAAGCGCTCGGTCGAATTGGCGTTGACGCCGGAGGGCGGAGAAATACTTGCCCATGATCCCTGGGCAAGGTTCTCGATCACCGCCAGGGAGCTTGGCAAGAAGACCCGCCGCCGATTGGCAAAAGGCCTGCGTGAACTACTCGCCGAAGAGTTAAAGCGCGGACAGCATAAGAGTTTTGGCATCTGTTTTTCGTGCCGTTATTTCCGGGAAAACGGCCGCGACGATAATCCGCGCGGGCCTAATCTCTGTATGCTGTTCGATCAACCGCTTTCAGTGACCGAGTCACATTGCATCTGCATCGAGCACCAAGCGCCGTAAGGCCTACTCGGCCGCCAACTGCGCCACCGGGAACGCTGCCTTTACATCGGTGCCCGCATGGTCCTCGAACCTCGCGAAATTCTTGATGAATATGCCGACGAGTGTTTTGGCCTG
This sequence comes from Hyphomicrobiales bacterium, assembly GCA_031364405.1. Taxonomy (GTDB): domain Bacteria; phylum Pseudomonadota; class Alphaproteobacteria; order Rhizobiales; family Aestuariivirgaceae; genus Aestuariivirga. Next base: position 13,418 of record JANLWG010000355.1, on the reverse strand, counting down.
GGCATCGTAGGCCTGCTTGTTGGCCCAGGTTTCGCGCGAATTGAGAATATTTTCATCCACACCTTCGACGGCGATCGGAACCGCAAAGCCAAAATTAAGATCGGTGCGCATTTCGCTGCCCTCAAGCCGCCCTTTGAGTGCGGCATTCAACAGTGCGCGCGTCACCTTGAGATGACGGTGAGCATTGGTGAGAAGCCGTCACGATTTTTCGGTACGATCAGCAAGTGTTGAATGAACAGGGCGTGCCAGGCAAATTCGCAGATCATCCGTATGGGCAGCGCGTAGGCCGGATCGGCACCTCCCAAAATATCCTGCTCGAAGAGGTTCTTCAATCGGGAATGGGCAAGGAAATTCTGTTTCGGGATATCAAAATTTGCCCACGGCATGGCTTTGTTGTTGTCCTGCCAGACGGTGTTTTCGGTGGTTGCGTCGCGTACGGTAAATTTATCATTGGCGCTCCTGCCCGTAAGGGCGCCGGTCGACACAGCAAGACCGCCGCCCTCAGATACCAATCCTTCTCTCCGGCCGTAGGACTGCCCATGGAGCGACATCGCGGGCGCATTTCAGGAAATCCCATCTACCCACCTGAGGCCGATGTTGCCGAGTTGCGAACGAACCACGTCATTGGCGGCGGTATCCATGCGGTGGCTCCTCGTTTGGAGATCAAAATCTATGGGGAATCGCAATTTGGCTCAACAGAAATGATGGTGAAAAGCTAATTTACCAGCAGATATTTGCTGTATAAACATCATGTTAAGACGTATTAACATCATAACGCTAATAGATGTGATGGCGTCTATCGTGCCTGTGCTTTCGCCGAAAGGTCCGTTAGGTTGCGTCTCAAGTCGCTTGCAGTGAAAACAGGGAGGGAAAATTCCAGCCGAAAACTCTGCTCCCCGAAACAGAGATCGATACCGTCCGGGTCGACGGCAGTCACTTTCCAGTCGCCAGCAGAAACGCCGGGAAGGTTGTTAGCATAGAGCCGCACGGCCTCCGCGTGGTCCTCGTTCAGGTGAGCGAGGGCGCTGTCCTCCAGCGCCGTAATCTCGGTAGCCGGTGGAAAAACCTCAATCGCCGCAAGTGTCTCAATCCGCCCGAAGCCCGCAACCACGTGAATGATTTCAGGCTCCAGCCGCCAAAACCCGAAATCACCAAAATCCACGTACATTTGAGCCTTGGGGTGACGCGCCAGATACCGCCGCCGCAGCCTCGCCTTATTGCAGGTGGCGAACCGTCCCATCACCGTAACCCGTACTCCGGTCATTGCATCGCCTTCCGCAGGCGGCTCAGCCACCAGCAGGCTCGCCCGCCCGTCGGCCAGCAGGTTCCGGGTATGCCAGGCCAGGCGCGAGATCAGGATAATCGGTCGACCATCCACATCGGTCGCCACGTTGACCAGCGAGCCATAAGGCGTGCCGCCGTCGCGGTTAAGGGTCGCCAATGTTCCGGTCCGCGACTGGCGCAGCAGTTGCCGCGCTTCGGTTCCCGTGAAACTTCTGGGCTTTGGCATGTTCGGTCCTCGCAATCAGCAGCCATAACCCCTATCATGTACGCCACATTTTGTTCCAGTTCCGCCCCTACAGCCATTGCAAGGAAATCAAGCAAGGATGAACAAGAAGATGCCGATGATCGCCCTGGTCGATGATGACCGGAACATTCTGACCTCCGTGGGAATGGCCCTTGAGACCGAAGGCTACACTGTCCAGAAATATAACGATGGTGCCACTGCCCTCCAGGGCCTGCAGGACAATCCGCCGGACATGGCGATCTTTGATATCAAGATGCCGCGTATGGATGGCATGGAGCTGTTGCGCCGTATCCGCCAGAAAACCGATCTGCCGGTGATCTTTCTCACTTCCAAGGACGATGAGATCGATGAACTTTTCGGCCTCAAGATGGGGGCCGACGATTTCATTAAGAAGCCGTTCTCCCAGCGCCTGCTGGTCGAGCGTGTGAAGGCCGTTCTACGCCGCGCCAGCGCGCGCGATGCCTCGGCGTCACCGCAGGATGCCGCGAAAATCATCGAGCGTGGCAAGCTGGCGATGGACCCGGACCGCCATTCCTGCACCTGGGACGGCAAACAGGTGACGCTGACCGTCACTGAATTCCTCATCCTGCAATCGCTCGCCCAGCGCCCAGGCATCGTGAAAAGCCGCGACGCGCTGATGGACGCGGCCTATGATGATCAGGTCTATGTCGACGACCGTACCATCGACAGCCACATCAAGCGCCTGCGCAAGAAATTCAACCAGGTCGACCCCGCATTCGATGGCATCGAAACGCTTTACGGGGTTGGCTACCGTTTCAAGGAGCAGTAGGATCAACGCTGGATCCCGGTCATGCTGGACAAGGTCAGAACGGCTGAAATAACTGATCGCGCCGACGGCGACGACCCAGTTGATTCCACCGAAGCAGCGGCGATACCGCAAAGTGGTGGAGGCCTTATCCACCGCTTTGCGCCGCAACGGCTCACCAGCCGGATCGTGTTGTTGAACCTGCTTGGCCTGGTTATTCTGGTGACCGGAATTCTTTATTTCAATCAGTTCCGCCAGGGCCTGATCGATGCTCGCGTGCAGAGTATGACGACACAGGCCCACATCATCTCGGCCGCGATCGCTGGCTCGGCTACCATCGACACCGGTTCCATCGTCATCGATCCCGATTCGCTTGATGATATTGCCGATGAAACAACCGCCGATGCGAATCAGCTCAGCGGTCTCGATTTCCCGATCAATCCCGAAACCGCGGGCCCCATCCTCAAGCGCCTCCTGGCCAACACCACCGTGCGCGCCCGGATTATCGACGCCGATGGCAACATGGTCGTCGACAGCCGCTTTCTCTATGGCCGTGGCGACATCATCCAGACCGATCTTCCGCCCATCGATTCGGGCAATGGCAATGTCTTCGTGCGCTGGAAGGATCGTCTCATCAACTGGTTTTTTGCTTATGATTATCCTTTGCAGGTTGATTATGGTCTCGATAACGGCAAGGATTTCCCCGAGGTCGCCGCCGCCATAAACGGTGCCTCCGTCAGCGTTGTCCGCCTCAACGAGAACCGCCAGATCATTGTACTTGTCTCGGTCCCGGTGCAAAGGTTCAAGGCGGTGTTGGGTGCGCTTATACTGTCGACGACAGGCGGTGAGATTGATGACGTGTTGAAAGCCGAGCGCCGCGTTGTGCTTTATACCTTTGGTTTTGTGGCGCTGGTGACCATCCTATTGTCGGTTTTCTTGGCCAGCACCATCGCCGAACCAATACGCCGTCTGTCAGCCGCCGCCGAGCGGGTGCGCCGCGGTATCAACAAGCGCGTCGAGATTCCCGATTTCACCACCAGGCGCGACGAGATCGGCCACCTCTCCGGTGCCATCCGCGACATGACCAATGCGCTTTACAATCGCATCGATGCGATCGAAGCCTTTGCCGCCGATGTCAGCCACGAGCTCAAGAACCCGCTCACCTCGTTGCGCAGTGCCGTCGAAACTCTGGCTTTTGTCAAAACCGACGAACAGCGCTCGCGGCTGATCGAAATCGTCAAGCACGATGTAAGACGCCTCGATCGTCTTATCACTGATATTTCCGATGCCTCACGCCTAGATGCCGAACTGGCGCGAACCGAACACCGGCCAGTTGATGTGGCCAAGCTCCTGCAGGCCATAACTTCACTCGCCAACGAAACCCGCAAAGAAGGCCAGGCCGAATTAAGTTTTGAGGCAGCAAAGCTGCCGGTCAGCATTGACCCATTGCGCGGTTATGTTGTCCTCGGACATGATTCCCGTCTGGGTCAGGTCATGCGCAACCTGATCGACAACGCCCGTTCATTCACCGCTAAGGGCACTCGCCTTAATATCCGTGTAAGGAGGGTTGGATCGGAAGTTGAATTTCGCATCGATGATCACGGCCCCGGGATCAGGCCCGACAATCTCGAGCGGATATTCGAGCGCTTCTATACTGATCGTCCGGATGGAAGTTTTGGTTCAAACTCTGGCCTTGGCCTGTCGATCTCCAAGCAGATTATCGATGCCCACAAGGGGCGGATATGGGCCGAAAATCGCTACGGCAAGGCTGCAGCTGACGGCGAGCGACCGGTGCTCGGCGCCCGCTTCACCGTACGCATGCCCGCCGTAAGCGATGACTGGACACCTCCAGGTGATGGCTGAGCAAGCTCTCCTTCATGGCAGTTGCCTCGCTATCGGCGATGTGGGTGTGCTGTTGCTGGGTGAGCCCGGCAGCGGCAAATCCGATCTAGCCCTTCGTATGATAGACCAGCCGGGAACCGGCCTGTCGGGCAAAATGAAATCTGCCTTTCTTGTCGCCGACGATCAGGTTGTTGTCCGGTTTGGCGATGGCCAATTATGGGCGTCGGCTCCAGCAATTCTGGCAGGCCGCATGGAAATCCGCGGCCTTGGCCTCGTAACTCTTGCTCATCACGCTGAAGTTACGCTTGCTCTTGCTGTGCGGCTCACCGACGTTGAGTCAATTGAACGTCTGCCCGAGTTGGAAGAAAGTTACTTGGAGGTTCTGGGAGCACGGCTGCCGCTGATCCTGATTGACCCAAATTCTGCCTGTGCTCCTGCTCGTATCAGGGCGGCTCTGGACTGGTTGGAGCAGCGTTGAATCGATGTTGCAAGGTGGCCGTGATCGGGGCATTGTTCGCCTCCCCCGGGTATTTGCCCATATGAGCCAACCATAGGAGCGCGCCCTTGCCGGCAGCCGCGGTTTCGAGATGATAGGCCTTGTTCTTGTCACCCATGGCCGGCTTGCCGAGGAATTTATCCATGCGCTGGAGCATATTGTTGGACATCAGGATGGCATCGAGTCCATTTGCATTGGCGCCGACGACCGCATGGAAATCCGCCGGGCCGATATTTCGGATGCGATAAAACGCGTTGATAGCGGAACAGGCGTTATCATTCTCACCGACATGTTTGGTGGAACGCCGTCCAATCTTGCCATATCGCTGATGGAATTGGGCCACGTCGAAGTTATCGCAGGGCTCAATCTGCCGATGCTTGTCAAGCTCGCCCGTATCCGCAAGGATGCCAATCTCGAAAAAGCGGCAGCCGCCGCCCAGGATGCTGGCCGCAAATACATCAATATTGCCAGTCAGATTCTGGGAGATTGATGGTGGCAGCTGTTGTCCGTGAACTGGCGATCATCAACCAGCGCGGCCTCCACGCACGGGCTTCAGCCAAATTCGTGAAATGTGCCGAGGGATATGATGCAGACATATCGGTGAGCCGTGATGGCCAGACGGTGCCCGCCACGTCAATCATGGGACTGATGATGCTTGCCGCCGCAATAGGCACAACGGTTGTCGTGGAAGCTTCAGGCCCCCAGGCAGAGGCCGCAATTGACGCGCTGTCGGAGCTGGTGGCTTCGCGGTTTGATGAAGAGTAGCTGACGCTCTTGTTCCGCGTGAGCCGACTCAGTAATATACCCATAATTTGAGAAATTGGAGAAGGTAATGAGATTGCGATTTCTAGTGGCGCTGGTTTTGGCGTTTGCAGTGGGAGCCGGCGCGGCTGAAGCCAAGCTTGTGGTTATTTCCATCAACAAGATCAGCCAGAAGATGACCGTCACCATTGACGGTGACCGGGAATTCGTCTGGCCGGTCTCAACAGGCGCACCCGGATATGAAACACCTAGTGGTACATATCGCCCGTTCCGAATGGAAAAAGAACACTTCTCCAAGGAATGGGATGATGCACCGATGCCCAATTCGATGTTCTTCACCGGCCAGGGCCATGCCATTCATGGCAGCTATCATATAAAAAGCCTCGGCCGCAGAGCCTCTCACGGCTGCGTCCGCCTCGCCCCGGAAAATGCCGCCAAGCTCTTCGCCCTTGTGCAAGAGGCCGGCATGAAGAACACTACCGTAGTTGTCAAGGGTGGTTTGTTCGACACCGGAAACTTTAACCTTAAGCTTTCTGGTCTAAAGAAACCAAAGAAGCCGATGTGGCTGTTTAAGAAGGGCCAGCCCGAGTAAGTGCGATAAGGCTTTGGCGGGTCAATGCGTCGAATCAACCCCTCAGCCGCTCACCTCTCCTTCCGGAGCCTTCTCTTCATTTGGTTTCTTCGCCGTAATCCGCAGCCGTTTTACCCGGCGTGGATCTGACTCCAAAATTTCGAATTCCACACCATTCTCATGGCGAATGATTTCACCGCGTGCCGGAACCCGCCCGGCCATCTTGAACACCAGGCCTGCCAGCGTGTCGGCTTCTTCCTCGTCTTCATCGGAGAGAAGATCAACACTTAATAATTCCTCAAGCCGGCCAATATCAACACGGCCGTCGGCGACGTAGATCCCGTCGCCCGCCGGCTTGATGAGATTTTCCTCGTCGGTGTCGTGCTCGTCGGAAATATCACCGACGATTTCTTCTACCAGATCCTCAATGGAGATGAGACCATCGGTTCCACCATATTCGTCGATGACAATTGCCAGGTGAATGTGACTGGCTTGCATCTTGACCAGAAGATCGCTTGCCGGCATCGAAGGTGGCACGAAAAGCACTTCACGGTGCAATCCCGATTGCCGGACCGTGGTGGAAAGCTCGGCCGCGCTCACCGAAATACCTGTGGTGGCGGGTTTCTCGGATTTACCCTTCTTGCGTTTGGCGCCCTTGGCTGTCATCCAGGCGAGAAAGTCTTTTACATGGACCATGCCGGTGATCTCATCGAGAGTCTCCCGGTAAACCGGCAGGCGCGAATGACCCGCCTCCAGAAAGCGATGCATCAATTCGCGCATGCTGGCGGTGTCTTCGATCGCCACGATGTCGACGCGCGGCACCATCACGTCGTCTACCCTCAGGTCGGAAAATTCGATGATGTTGAGCATCATCGATTTAGCTTCTTTGCCGAAACTTTCACCGGGGTTCTGTGCGGCGTGAATCTTGATGGCGCCCTCGAGGCTTTCGCGCAAACCCTTGTCGGGGCTGCGTGACAGACGCGCCTTCAGTTTGCGCCAGAAGCTTGAGTCAAGGGTACCAGAAGGCTTGTCGTCATTATCGGTCATAGGGGTTGGAGATTCCAAGTCCTTTCAAGATTTCAATTTCAAGGCCTTCCATCACGGCGGCGTCGGCGTCGGTTTCATGATCATAGCCCAGAAGGTGCAGCAGGCCGTGTATAATAAGATGTGTGGTGTGGCCGGGCAATATCTTGCCCTGTTCGGCCGCCTCGCGCTTCACAACTCCTGAGGCAAGTACGATATCGCCCAGGGGCCGAACTTCACCGGCGGGTGCTGGAAATTCCTCCGCCGCGAACGACAGGACATTGGTGGCGTATGCCTTGCCGCGCCACTGAGCATTCAGCGCCATCATGGCTTCGTCCCCGGTGAACAGGATGGCAGTCTCGAGAGTGTCATGTTCAATGCGTGCAGCTGCAACCGCGGCGCTGACGGCCCGCGTAGCTAATTCCTCCAGCCCCGGAACATCATCCCAGCCAGCATCGTCGACATCAATGCTGACGATCATTTTTTCGGCTTGGCCAACTTCTTGTCGTAAGCCGCAACAATCCGCCCGACCAGCGCATGGCGGACGATATCGGCATTGGCAAAGCGCGTGATGGCAACGCCTTCGACCTCCGTCAATGTCGCTACCGCATCGGCAAGACCGGATGTGGCGCCCGCCGGCAAGTCAACCTGGCTGGGATCGCCGGTCACCACCATGCGGCTGCCCTCGCCCAGACGCGTCAAAAACATCTTCATCTGTTGTGGCGTGGTATTCTGCGCTTCATCGAGGATGACAAAAGCGCCAGCCAATGTGCGGCCGCGCATGAAGGCCAAGGGTGCTATCTCGATCTGGTTTTCGGCCAGACCCTTGGCCACGAGGGTTGCGGGCATCACATCGTAAAGCGCATCATAGAGCGGGCGAAGATAGGGATCGACCTTTTCTTTCATGTCGCCGGGAAGAAAGCCCAGCCGCTCGCCCGCTTCAACGGCGGGGCGCGACAGCACGATGCGGTCGACATCGCCCGCCATCAGGGCTTCGGCGGCACAGGCAACCGCGAGGTAGGTCTTGCCGGTGCCGGCGGGTCCAATGCCAAAAATCAGTTCATGGCGGCGGATCGCCTCCACATAACGGCCCTGCATGGGGGTTCGCGGCATCACCAGCTTCCGCCTGGTGCGCACGGCACCGCTGGTATTGGTTTCCGAGGCCTCGGCGTCTTCGCGCATCCTGATTGCCCCTTCTACATCGCCGCGGGTGATGTCCAACCCGCGTCTTGCCCGGCTGTACAGCGTCGCCAGCACATCGCGCGCGGCCGCCCGTGCTGCGGCAGAACCCTTGACGGCGAGGCGGTTGCCACGCGGCGTCATATCGACGGCAAGTTTGTGTTCAATAAGCGCCAGATGCTCGTCATGCCCGCCGCACATCAGCGAAAACAGGCGGTTGTCATCGAAGGCAAGGGTGAGGATATCTGTGTCATCGGACCCTGCGCCGGTTTTGGCGTTGGTCAACTGGGCGGCATAGACAGGTGGATTCAACGGATCAGTTCTCCAGAATCAATCATGCTGCGTTATCATAATGGCCTGAAAGGCTGTTAGTTCCAACACCTGTTATACGGGTATGGATAATCCTTCCTATCAGCGCCGCTTGGCCGGCCAGGTGAACCGGTTGCAGGTAAGGCGAACGGCCCATGAGCTGGCCTGCGTCGCGGCCCGGCTTTTCGACCAGCACGGCAAGGCTGCGGTCGACGCAGGACCGGTTAAATGCGCTTTGCTGCTGGTGAATGAGCGCCTGCAATTCATGGAGTCTGGCCAGTTTCACCTCCTCCGGCACTTGGGCTTCATGCTCGGCGGCAGGTGTTCCGGGGCGGGGCGAATACTTGAATGAAAAAGCGCTGGCGTAGCCCACAGCGCCGACAAGATCGAGGGTAGCCCGGAAATCCGCATCGGTTTCGCCGGGAAAGCCCACGATGAGATCACCCGACATGGCAATGTCGGGGCGCGCCTTGCGGATGCGTTCGACCAGCCGGAGATAGTGCTCCGCCGTGTGGCCGCGGTTCATCGCCTTGAGAACTCTGTCGCTGCCAGCCTGCACGGGGAGATGCAGAAATGGCATGAGTTTTCTGTTCTCGGCGTGGGCGGCAATCAGATCATCATCCATGTCGCGCGGGTGGCTGGTCATGTAACGCAGCCTCTCGATGCCATCGATCATTGACAATCGCGCGACAAGTCCCGCCAGTGACACCGGTTCGCCATCGGCACCCGCTCCGTGATAGGCGTTGACGTTCTGCCCCAGGAGGGTCAACTCGCGTACCCCCGCCACTGCCAGCCGGCGGGCTTCCGCCTCGATCTGCGCCACCGGACGGGAGAATTCCGCACCGCGCGTGTAGGGTACCACGCAGAAAGTGCAAAACTTGTCGCAACCCTCCTGCACGGTGAGAAATGCCGTCACACCTTTAATCGGGCTCTTGGTCGTAACCAGGCTTTCGAACTTGTCCTCTGCCGGAAAATCAGCTTCGACCACAGCGCGCCCATTGGCGGCCTGCCGGGCCAGAAGCTGCGGCAGCCGGTGGTAGGTCTGGGGCCCGAACACCAGGTCCACATCGGGCACGCGCCTGACAATCTCGTCTCCTTCAGCCTGGGCCACGCAGCCGGCAACAGCAATCACCATCTGGTGGCCAGCGGCATTGCGGTCGCGCTTCATGCGGCGGATCTTGCCCAGTTCGGAATAGACTTTCTCAACCGCCTTCTCGCGAATGTGGCAGGTATTGAGAATGACCAGGTCGGCATCCTCGGGGGCATCGGTTCCGGCATAGCCCAAGGGCGCCAGCACATCGCGCATGCGCTCGCTGTCATAGACATTCATTTGGCAACCGTAAGTCTTGACGAAGACCTTCTTGGCCGGAATTTCCATGGGGTGGGTCTAGCTCATTTTGCCGCGGCCGTGAAGTGCAGCCACCAATCCCGCCCGGACAATCTCCTCCGCCCGTAGCGCCAGCGCCTTGCGGCCGGTTTCGCTACTGATCGAAAGAGGCTCATGGCAAATCACGGTAACTTCAATAGGCCCCGCCGCCAGCGCCCGCCACAGATGCGGCGGCAGATCCATGTCGCCATACCAGGCGTAAGTCGGCCTAAGCCTGCGGTTCATCGGCAGGTTGCGATGCCCGGTGTAGGCGATGGTGATGGGCTGAACCGCCACGCCGGGAAACTCGGCGGCCCCGAAGAAGGCGCTCTTGAATGGCAATACCCGCACCCCATCACCCGAAGTGCCTTCCGCAAACAACACGAGAATATCACCAGCCTTCAACCGTTCCTGCATCTCGTTACGTGATTGGCCAGTGGCATTGCGGCGGTCGCGGTGGACAAAAACCGTACGCTGCAACCGCGCCAGCGTGCCGAAAAAGGGCCAGCCATTGACTTCGCGCTTGGCAATGAATGAAAGCGGTGCCACTGCACTTAGTAGCACAATATCGAGCCAGCCTGCGTGGTTGCTGGCAATCAGCGTTGGGCCCTGGCGTGCTGGCGTGCCCACGACTTTCAACCTTACACCGAGAATGCGCAACACCAGCCGGTGATAGCGCATCGGAAACACCCTCGCCATGCTGGGCCACGTCCACACGAAAATCTGCTGCAGCGGCATGAGCGGCAAGGTAACCAGCGCGAACACTGTCAGGATCAGGATGGGCCGGAGTGCTGTCACGGTGTCAAATTCTTGCGCATGACAAGGGCATCTTCGCGGCTGCCATCGCTGCGGTGGTAGTAGTTCTGCCTGCTGCCCGCCTCGTGAAACCCACACGAAGCATAGAGCGCCCGGGCTGTGGTGTTGGAAGCCGCCACTTCGATGAAGCAAGTTGCCACTCCCTTGCCAGAAAACTCCGTGAACTGATGATTGAGCAGAGATTTCGCAACACCGCGGCGCTGGGCGAATGGCCTGGTTGCGATTGTGATGATCTCGGCTTCATCGGCGACCGCGCGGCTGACGATGAAACCCACGGGTTCATCTGCATCCATGGCAAGTTGTGCCGAAGCTCCCGGCATCGCCAGAAGCGCAGCAAAATCCTGTTTCGTCCACGCGCTATCAAAACACTCCCCATGCAGCGCTTCAAGTATCGAGGTCTCGGCGGCTGTCACCGCACGGACTGTGATGGCAAGAGTTTTCCTCTGCACAAACTCTTGTGGCTTGGCGTCGGGCACCCGCAGATACAGCGGCGTTGGCGGCGACTCTGGTGCTGGAATATCGAGGCCGCAACGGCCGAAATTGGCGGCGTCTGGCACATCGCCAGCCTTGCTCCGTTTGATGGCATCGCGCGGACTCGCGGCAATGATTATTTCAGCGGCCGTTCCGATAACCCGCAGCGGTCCCTCCGGCATCAGACGCAGACAGGCCCCGATCGGCATCACGGCAGGCCCCTGCAGCAATTTGCCCCCGGCATTGAACAGGGCGGCATAGACCTCATCTTTGCGGGCATCGGATGCTACCAGAAGCGGCATGTCGCCGCCCGTCTCATTGGCGGCAATGGCCGAGAGCGTGTCGATGCCGATGACCGGAATCCCGAGCGCCAGCCCCAAGCCCCGCGCCATGGCAAGCCCGATGCGCACGCCGGTAAAGGTGCCTGGCCCAATGGTGACGGCAACGCGGTCGAGGACGGAAAATTCAACGCCGGCCCTTGCCATCACATCGCGCACCATGGGAGCAATGGCTTCCGCATGGCCACGTTCCATCGCCACAAAGGCCTTGGCCAGCGCCAGACTATGACCGGACTCATGCAGCGCCACCGAGCAGGCGGCCATCGCCGTATCAACTGCGAGAAGTTTCATGGGCGGCCCATTAGGCCGTCAACGTCATCGCGTCAAACCGGGCGGACCTCGTTCACTTCCGGCACGAAATGGCGCAGCAGGTTTTCAATGCCGTGCTTCAAGGTCGCGGTGGAACTGGGGCAGCCCGCGCACGAGCCCTTCATGTTGAGATAGACAATGCCTTCCTTGAAGCCATGAAAGGTAATATCGCCGCCGTCTTGCGCCACCGCCGGACGCACTCTGGTTTCGAGCAGCTGCTTGATAGTGGCGACGATCTCGCCATCGGCTTCATCGAAGTCTTCGGTGCTCGTGGTTTCAGACGCCGCACCCTCGCCCACCAGCACGGGAGCGCCGGAGAGATAATGATCCATGATCAGCCCGAGGATGGCCGGCTTCAAATGCTGCCATTCGCCACCCGACTTTGAGACCGTGATGAAATCCTGGCCAAGAAACACGCCTGATACATTCTGCACACCAAACAACCGCTGGGCCAGCGGCGAGTCAGCCGCTTCCTCAGAACTGCGGTAGTCCCGGGTCAGGCCCGGAATCACCGGCTTGCCGGGGATAAACTTCAGAGTGGCAGGATTGGGCGTGGCTTCAGTCTGGATGAACATGTCCGATTTCCTTTGTCGGGAATTATATAGGCCAGTTTAGAAGCGCTTTAAAGTTCGAAATCCTGCTTGACGAATTTCAAAACTCATCGTATGAAACCATTCAGTTAATTAACCTAATGGCTAACTACGATGATGCCCGACCATCTCAGCCTGACGCTTTCAGCCCTGGCCGACCCCACCCGGCGGGCAATCCTCACCAGACTTGCCTTGGGCGAAAGCTCGGTCAAGGAACTGGCCCAGCCCTTCGCCATAAGTCTTCCCGCCGTTTCAAAGCATCTCAAGGTTTTGGAGCGCGCCCATTTGATTGAGCGTGGCCGGGAAGCCCAATGGCGCCCCTGCCGTCTCGCACCTGAACCCCTGAAGGACGTCGCCACCTGGCTCGAACAATACCGCAAGTTGTGGGACGAGCGGCTTGACCGCCTCGATGCCTATCTCAAGGAAATCCAGAAAGGAAAAACCGATGACCCGCAGCGTTGAAGTAACCCTTCCCGCCGATGCGCCGGAATTCATTCTGACGCGGATTTTCAAAGCCTCGCGCGCACTCGTCTACAAATGCTGGATGGAGCCATCCCATCTCGCCCGCTGGTGGGGGCCAAAGCCGTTCACGTGTCCGGTGTGCGAAGTCGAGCCCCGTGTGGGAGGAGAATTCAAATTGGTGATGCGAAGCCCCCAGGGCAACGATTATCCCATGCGTGGGATTTTCCGCGAGATCGTGCCCAACATTCGCATTGTCAAGGAAGACGATATGTCGGAACATTCCGAGGAATGGCACGACATGTTGGACCCTGACCGTAAGGGTCAGGGCAAGCGCAAGATCGAAATGCTCACCACCATCACTTTCGAGGATCATGGCGCGGGCACAAGGATCACCATCATCACCCGCTTCCCATCGATTGCCTTGCGTGACAATTTTGCAAAGGCCGGGATGAAGGAAGGCTGGAGCTCCAGCCTGGACAAACTTGAAAACCTGCTCGATGCGGTCAAGGTCTCGCCCCACCAGATCCACTCCTCGCGCCTCGTCGATGCCCCCATCGGCGTGGTCTTCAAATGCTTCAGCGACCCCAAGG
>JANLWG010000342.1:0-2740 GCA_031364405.1 Hyphomicrobiales bacterium | reverse complement strand
CTGGTCATAGGCGGTGAACGTCGCCCCGCCGGTTTCCGCCAGAACCTTGGTGATCGCTGCCGTCAGCGACGTCTTGCCATGGTCAACATGGCCAATCGTGCCAATGTTGCAATGCGGCTTGTCGCGTTTGAATTTCTCTTTAGCCATCGGAGGTCTCCGTTCTTCAATCTTGTCAGGCGAATTTCTTTTGGACTTCTTGAGCAACTGCGGTTGGCACCTGCTCGTAGTGATCGAACTGCATGGTGTAACTCGCCCGGCCCTGGCTCATCGAGCGCAGGTTGTTGATGTAACCAAACATGTTGGCGAGCGGCACCATGGCATTGACGATCTGGGCATTGCCGCGTGTCGAAGTGCCGACAATCTGGCCACGCCGCGAATTCAAATCACCGATGACACCACCGAGATAATCTTCCGGCGTCGTGCATTCGACTTTCATAATGGGCTCAAGCAGGATCGGGCCGCACTTCTGCAAACCTTCGCGCAGCGCCTGGCGTGCGGCAATTTCGAAGGCGATCGCCGAGGAGTCAACCTCGTGATAGGCGCCGTCGGTCAGCGCAATCTTGATGTCGACCACCGGGAAGCCGGCAATAACACCAGCGGTCAGAACCGAATTCAGGCCCTTTTCCACGCCAGGAATGAATTCCTTGGGTACCGTACCGCCGACAACCTTGCTCTCGAACTCATAGCCCGCACCCTTTTCATTGGGTTCGATCTCAAGAATAACGCGGGCGAACTGGCCAGTACCACCGGTCTGCTTCTTGTGGGTGTAGTCGATCTCTTGCTTGCGGGTGATGGTTTCACGGTAGGCGACCTGGGGAGCGCCGACCATCACTTCGACCTTGTGGGTGCGCTTCAGAATGTCGACCTTGATGTCGAGATGAAGCTCGCCCATGCCCTTGATGATGGTCTCACCCGACTCAGAGTCAGTCGACACCCGGAACGACGGGTCTTCAGCCGCCAACTTGTAAAGGGCCACCGCCATCTTTTCCTGGTCGGCCTTGGTCTTGGGCTCAACTTTCATTTCGATGACCGGCTCGGGGAATTCCATCTTCTCGAGGATGACAGGTTTCGCCGGATCGCACAGCGTATCACCGGTGCGCGAATCCTTGAGGCCAACCAGCGCCACGATATCGCCAGCATAAGCCTCGGAGATTTCCTCGCGGTTGTTGGCGTGCATGAGCACCATGCGGCCCACGCGCTCGGTCTTGTCGCGGGTCGAATTGAGCAGGGCAATGCCCTTGTGCAGGGTGCCGGAATAGATGCGGCAGAAGGTCAGAATGCCGTACTGGTCATCCATCAGCTTGAAGGCCAGCAGAGCCAGGGGCTCGGTGTCGGACGACACCCGCACGGTCTCTGCGCCGGTCTTGACATCGATGCCCTTGATCGAGGGCCGGTCAACCGGCGAGGGCAGATAGTCGACAACTGCATCAAGCAGCGGCTGCACGCCCTTGTTCTTGAAGGCCGAGCCACACAGAACCGGGAAGAAAGCCCCGTTGAGTACGGCCTTGCGGAGCAAGCGCTTGATCGTCTCGATCGAAATTTCCTTGCCGTTCAGAAAGTCTTCCGTAGCCTGCTCGTCGAGCTCGGCGCAGGCTTCCACCATCTCGGCGCGGGCTTGCACCGCAGAGGCCAAAAGTTCAGCCGGAATTTCTTCGTCATGGTAATTGGCGCCAAGCGCCTCGTTTTCCCAGATCACCGCCTTCATGCGGACGAGATCGATGAGGCCCTTGAATTCGGCTTCCGCGCCAATCGGCAACTGGATCGGCACCGGCTTGGCACCAAGACGCTCCTTGATGTCCTTGATGCACTGCTCGAAGCTCGCACCGGTCTTGTCCATCTTGTTGCAGAACACGATGCGCGGAACATTATACTTGTCGCCCTGGCGCCACACAGTCTCGGTCTGGGGCTCAACACCCTGGTTCGAATCGAGCACGCAAACAGCACCATCGAGCACGCGCAGTGAGCGCTCAACTTCGATGGTGAAATCAACATGACCAGGTGTGTCGATGATGTTCATGCGCTTGCCCTGCCAATAGGCAGTGGTGGCAGCCGAAGTAATGGTAATGCCGCGCTCCTGCTCCTGCTCCATGAAATCCATGGTGGCAGCGCCGTCATGCACTTCGCCCATCTTGTGGCTCTTGCCGGTATAATAGAGGATACGCTCCGTCGTCGTGGTTTTTCCGGCATCAATGTGAGCCATGATGCCGAAATTGCGATAGTCCTCGATGGCGTGTGCGCGGGCCATAATTCAGTGTCCTTGTAACTTCTACCAGCGGTAATGGGAGAAGGCGCGGTTCGCCTCTGCCATCTTGTGGGTGTCTTCCCGCTTCTTCACGGCCGTTCCGCGGTTGTTGGCGGCATCGAGTAGCTCGCCCGACAAACGGTCGACCATTGTTGTTTCATTGCGGTTGCGAGCAGCGGTGATGATCCAGCGGATCGCCAGGGCCTGGCGGCGCTCAGTGCGCACTTCGACCGGCACCTGATAGGTAGCTCCGCCCACACGGCGCGAACGCACTTCGATGGCAGGTGCCACATTGTTGAGAGCTTCGTGGAAAACCTGAAGCGGTTCCTGCTTGGCCTTGGATTGAATCTTTTCCATGGCGCCATAGACGATGCCTTCGGCGACCGACTTCTTGCCATCGTACATCAGGTTGTTCATGAATTTCGAGACGATGAGATCGCCGAACTTCGGGTCCGGATTGATCTCTCGCTTATCGGCGCGGTGACGGCGTGACATGTT
>JANLWG010000323.1:0-7755 GCA_031364405.1 Hyphomicrobiales bacterium | reverse complement strand
GCGGGCGGCGGGGTTGGCATAGAGCAGCATGCCGTCTTTGGCGATCAGCACGGCTTCGGCCATGCGGTCGAGCGGGGCCCTGACCATGTCTGGAATATGGCTGAGTTTGCGCGCCGGTGGCGATGCCGGCATTGACTTGGCGGCGGCGGGCGCTGAAGGCACCGGCCCGAGCTGGGCGTCGTGCTTCAGTATCTGGCCCAGTCTGTCAAACGCCTCGGCGTCGGATTTGGCCATGACCGGTGTTCCAGCCGGAGTTTCAACCGTGGCAGGGCCAGCAGCCGTTGCGGTGAGCTTCAGCTCAAGTGCGCGGCGCTCGGTTATGTCGTCAAGCAGCACCAGTGCGTAAGCGCCATCGCCCGCGGAAGGTGCCAGCAGCCTTGCCGTCAGGCGGATGTCGCGATGCCCGATACGAACCGGAATAACCCGCACCAGACTTACCGTGCCTGCCTGGCCGAGGCGCGCCAAAAGGTTTTCGGCGGCGGCATCATCGCCCAGAAGGGCGCCCAAATTGGTGCGCTGGCCAGCTCCCAGCAGTAACAGCGATGCGGCGTTAAGATGACGGATGGTGCCATCCTTGCCGATCAGTGCCACCGGGGTTGGCAGAAGATCGAAGGCGGAGGCAATATCCTGGCTGAGTGTTTCGGCCTGCGCCTGACCGGTGCGGGATGCCACCACCAGAACACCCGGCCGGCCGTCCGCCAAAGCGTGCACCATGCATTTGCATGGCAGCGGCACCGTTGCGCCGGAGGATGGAAAGTGCAGGAGGCGGGTCTCAATCTGGCCCCGCCGCAGGGAGCGCGACAGGTTGACCACCTGTTCAACGCCCGGTTCGGCAAAGTCGAACGGCCGGTCGATCAGGTCAAATAATGACTGGCCGCCAAAGTAAGTAATGCCGGCACGGTTGGCCCAGGCAATGCGCGCGCGGGCACCGTCCCACAGCCAAGCAGCTTCCGGAACCTCGCGCAAATCTTCCAGCGTTGGCGTCAACGCTTCGGTCACCGGCTGTTCCTCACTGTGATCACCCGAAACAAATTAGACGAATTTTCCGGATTCCGTCCACCTTTCATTAACCCTTTGAAAAACAAGAATTCATATTGCAATGCAAAATTTATATTGCAACGCACCATAAACTGATCTATATAAGTGGCTAAGAGGGACGAAGGGGTCCCAGGAAATCAGGAGAAAACCCATGTCGAGCAAAAAGGCGAAATTTGAAATGAACAGCGAAATCCCAGCAGACGTTACCGCATTTGCCCAGAAGTCCGTCGATCAGGCCCAGGTGGCCTTCGAAAAGGCCAATGAAATTGCCCACAGCAATGTTCAGCTATTCGACGCCGCCGCCAGTGCTTACAAGTCGCGCTTCGCCGACCTGCAGATGAAAGCCATGGAAATCACCCAGACCAATGTGAACGCCGGCTTTGCTTTCGCCCGCAAGCTGTTTTCGGTGAAAGAGCCGACCGAGTTCTTCGCTCTCCAGCAGGATTTCGCCCGCGAGCAGACCCAGCTTCTTCAGCGCCAGGCAGCAGAGTTGGGCGAACTCAACGCCGCCCTCGCCAAGGAAACCGTGAAGCCCATGCAGGACGGCCTCACCAAGTCTTTCGGTGAATTCTCGAAGTCCTTCGCCGCCTGATAAGAGTTCGAGCGTAAGTGGGCCACCTCCTCCCGGTCCACTGAACGCGACGCGGAAGGCCCGTACCTGTTGCGGGCCTTTTTGCTGTCTTGAATTTGACGGCGCTTGCGACTACTAAGCAGCCACGGATGCAGCTATAGCTCAGTTGGTTAGAGCACTAGATTGTGGATCTAGGGGTCCCCCGTTCGAGCCGGGGTAGCTGTACCATCCGTTTTCACAGCCTGATGATAACCACATCGACACGGAGAATGAGTGTCGCTGCGGTCTTTGGGCCGCGATTACATGATCTTCCGGTAGGCCGGTAGGGTGAGGAAGGTCTCGAAGGCCTCGGCTGTCGTCATCGCCTTGAACAGCGCGATGGCTTCCTTGAATCGGCCCTTGTCAAAGACCTCCGCACCCACTTCCTCTTTCACCTGTTTCACTTCTTCAGCCAGACAGGTGTCGAAAAATTTGCGCGTCACTTTCTTGCCGTCGTCCAGCTTGGCGCTGAACTTGAGCCATTGCCATATCTGCGAGCGTGAAATCTCAGCGGTGGCAGCATCTTCCATCAGATCATAGATGGGAACCGTACCACGCCCGCTGAGCCAGGCCTCGATGTATTGTACGCAGACACGGATGTTTTCGCGGAAGCCGGTTTCCGTCCGGGTGCCATCATGGACTTCCAGCAATTCCTTCTGGTCAACATGCACATCGTCGCGCCTCACATAAAGCTGGTTTGGCGTCGGCATCAGCTCGTTGAATGCCTTCATGGCGACCGCCACCAGGTCGGGATGGGCGACCCAGGTGCCATCATGGCCATTGCGGGCCTCGCGCTCCTTGTCTGCCTTCACCTTGTTCAATG
The DNA here is from genome assembly GCA_031364405.1 of Hyphomicrobiales bacterium. GTDB lineage: Bacteria > Pseudomonadota > Alphaproteobacteria > Rhizobiales > Aestuariivirgaceae > Aestuariivirga. Next base: position 5,284 of record JANLWG010000323.1, on the reverse strand, counting down.
CGATTTGGTTCGCCTCCGGGTCCTTGCGGTTGGGAATCTGCGCTGACATGCCGCCCATGGCTAGGCAGCCGCGCCGATGGCAAGTCTTGATCAGCAGGGCCGAATAGGCCGCGAGAAAAGCCGTCGACATGACCAGCTGCGCGCGGTCCGGCAAGACGAATTTCTTGTGGTTCGAAAGCGTCTTGATGAATGAGAAAATATAGTCCCGGCGGCCACAGTTGAGACCCGCCATATGATCGCGCAATTCGAAGATGATTTCGTCCATCTCAAAAGCAGCCGGTAGCGTTTCAATCAGCACTGTCGCCTTGATGGTACCGAGCGGCAGGCCAAGCAGGCTCTGCGCCAGAATGAACACCTGGTTCCACAGCCGCGCTTCCAGATGGCTCTCCAGCTTGGGCAGATAGAAATAAGGCCCCGAGGCCTTGGCGCGCGCTGTCTTGCCGTTGTGAAAAACATAAAGGCCAAAGTCGAACAAGCCGCCGGCGACCGGCTTGCCATCGACCAGCATGTGGGCTTCATCGAGATGCCAGCCACGCGGCCGCACCATCATGACGGCGGGCTTGCCCGCCAGCCCATGGCGCTTGCCGGTGATCTGATCGACATGCTCCATCTTCGAGGTCCAGCGGTCCATCAGATTGATCTGCCCAAGGATCATATTGTCCCAGGTGGGCGAGTTGCCGTCCTCGAAATCGGCCATGAAAACTTTGGCGCCGGAGTTCAATGCATTGATCACACTCTTGCGGTCGGTGGGTCCGGTGATCTCGACCCGGCGGTCGTGCAGGTCGGCGGGGATCGCCGCTACTTTCCAGTCGGCGGCACGAATCGCCGCGGTGCCCGCCAGAAAATCCGGAAGTGCCCCCATGTCGAAAAGTTTTTTGCGTTCGGCCCGCCATGCCAGAAGCCGCTGGCGTTCGCCTTCGAAGGCGCGGTGAAGTTGCGCCACGAATGCCAGCGCCTCAGGGGTCAGCACGCGGGCGTATTCCGCCTTGTTGCGGACGATGAGGGTTACGCCCTGTGGCGGCTTGGCCATGTCTAAACTTTCCCGCTGATCGGTTTGAGTTTTGCTGGAATAGGGCCGCCATAGGCCCAGTCAAGCAATTCGATGGTGTGGACGACCGGCACGCCGAGGCCACCGGCAAGCTGGGCCATGCAGCCGATGTTGCCGGTGGCCAGCACCTGCGGCATGGTGGTTTCGATATTGGCAATCTTGCGGTCGCGGAGTTTGCCGGCAATCTCCGGCTGCAGGATATTATAAGTGCCGGCCGAACCGCAGCACAAATGGCCCTCGGGCACCTCGGTTACCGCAAAGCCAGCACGGCGCAGCAGTTTTTGCGGATCGGACTTGATGTTCTGGCCGTGCTGCATCGAGCACGCCGAATGATAGGTGACGCGCAGCTTCATCGCGGCGGAGGGCAGATCGAGGCCGGTGAGAAATTCGGTCACATCCCTGGCCTTGGCGCTGATCGCCCTGGCCTTCGCGGCATAGTTGGCATCGAACCGCAGCATGTGGCCATAGTCCTTGATGGTGGTGCCGCAGCCCGACGCCGTGATGATAACCTGATCGACATTGGCCGCCGTCCACTGATCGATCGAGCGCCGCGCCCGGTTGAGCGCATCGGCTTCCCGGCCCATGTGATGCGTGAGGGAACCGCAGCAGGCCTCCTCACCAGCGACGACGACGTCATAACCCAGACGGGTCAGGAGCCTGATGGTTGCGCCATTGATGCCGGGCTCGAGCACGCTCTGCACGCAGCCCATGAGCAGCGCCACGCGGCCTTTCTTCTGCCCCTGTGCGGCATAGGTTCCGGGTGCTCCAAGACTTTCAGGTGGTGTGAGTTTTTCTGGCGTCAGGCGCAGCAGAGCCGCCACCTGTTTCAACCCAAGCGCTGCGAAAACCGGCGCCAGCGGACGTGCCAGTTTGGCGGCAATCAGCGACAGCCGGAATATGGTTGGCCGCGGCATGGTGTAGGCGAGAACCGCACGCAGCAGGCGTTCGGCCAGCGGGCGCTTGTAAGTTTCCTCCACATGGGCGCGGGCCTGGTCGATCAGGTGCATGTAGTGCACACCCGACGGGCAGGTGGTCATGCAGGATAGGCACGACAGGCAACGGTCGATGTGCTTGACCGTATCGGCGGTCGCCGCCTCGCCCTTCTCCAGCATGTTCTTGATGAGATAGATGCGGCCGCGCGGGCTATCGAGTTCATCGCCGAGCAGCACATAGGTGGGGCAGGTCGCCGTGCAGAACCCGCAATGCACGCACTTGCGCAGAATGCCATTGGCCTCGGCGATGCGCGGCTCCTGCAACTGATCAGCGGTGAAATTGGTTTGCATGGTCAGGTCATCCGGTACATGCGGCCGGGGTTGAGACGGCCTTGGGGGTCGAAGGAAGCCTTGATCCTTGCGGTGAGGGCGGCCAGTGCCTGCGGCTGCGGCTGGAACACAGCGATACGCGAACGCAGCGCCGCCGGCGCGCGAACCAGCATGGCATGGCCGGAGGTGATGGCGCCACGGATCAGCGGTTCGCAGGCATCCTCCGTCGGCGGAACATCAAGCCAGATGAGGCCGCCGGCCCAATCGAAGTAGTAACGTGCGTCGACCCTTGATTTGATCCTGGCAAGCACGGCGGGAGCCTCGGATGGCGCCACCGAAATGCGCCAGACGATGCGCTCGGGTGTATCGGCAAGCGGTGTCACATCGCCAATGGCCAGCCATTGTCTTTCTGATTGCGCCGCATCGAGGATTGAAATGGTTCCCTGCAATAACGTCCGGAGTTTATCGCGGCGATAGGCAATCGATGGCGCAATGCCTTCCAATCGCAAGAATGTTCCCTTGCCCGGCACATGCGCGGCCCCCGACACTTCGCACGAGGATTGCATGGCGAGACTCATGGCGCGCACCGCCCCCGCATCATCGAGCCCGCTGATGACCAGGGTCTCCTCGGTCTCGGGCTTGGGTAAGACCTTGAGTGTCACCGAGGTCAGCGCCGCCAAAGTGCCGTACGAGCCGGTCAGCAATTTCGGCAGATCGTAGCCGGTCACATTCTTGACGACGCGGGCGCCCGCCTTGAAGATTTCGCCCCGGCCGGTGACCCCGGTGAAACCCAGCACATGATCGCGCACCGCGCCCACTTTAATGCGGCGGGGTCCGGCAAGATTGCAGGCGACGAGGCCGCCGACGGTTCCGGCGTGAGATGAGCCATATAGCCTGGATAGATCAGGCGGTTCGAAGGCCAATTGCTGGTTGGCGGCGGCCACGGTTTTTTCGATCTCGGCAAGCAGCGTTCCAGCGCCCGCTTCCAGCATCAGTTCGTCGGGCTCATAGAGGTGGATGCCGGAGAAACCCGAAAGATCGAGCCTGGCTTCGGCCTCGACCGGGCGGCCTAGCCCGCGCTTGGTGGCGGCTCCAGCGAGTTCGAACGGCCCCGGGGCGCTGGCGATCATCGCTGCAAGTTCCGCCTCCGTCTCGGGCCTGAAAACATTTCCCATCAAAATCTCGGAATATCCGGAAACGGCAGGGCTCCCGCCTTCACATGCATCCGGCCTAACTCGGCACAGCGCCGCAGGATCGGGAATACCTTGCCGGGGTTGAGCAACCCCTTGTCGTCGAAGGCGCATTTCACCCGCATCTGCTGGTCAAGATCGACGGGTGAAAACATCTCCGGCATGAGGTCGCGTTTTTCAATGCCCACGCCATGCTCGCCGGTGAGAACGCCGCCCACCTTCACGCACAGCCTGAGAATATCGGCGCCGAATTGTTCGGCCCGTTCAAGTTCACCGGACTTGTTGGCATCAAAGAGAATGAGCGGATGCAGATTGCCGTCGCCGGCGTGGAAAACATTGGCCACCGCCAAGCCATGCTTGCGTGAAAGTTCCGCCATGCCTTTCAGCACCTCCGGCAAGCGCTTGCGGGGGATGGTGCCATCCATGCACAGATAGTCCGGCGAGATGCGTCCCACGGCGGGGAAAGCCGCTTTGCGCCCCGCCCAGAACAATAGGCGCTCGTCCTCGGAATTGGAAACCCGCAACGTCGCCGACTTGTTGTTTTTGGCAATCTCCGTAACCCTGGCGATCAGTTGGTCGACCTCGACCTGCGGGCCATCCAGTTCGACGATCAGCAGCGCTTCCACATCAAGCGGATAATCGGCATGGACGAATTCCTCCACCGCATGAATGGCGGGGCGGTCCATCATCTCCATGCCGGCGGGAATAATGCCTGCTGAAATGATATCGGCGACACATTGGCCGGCGGCCCCATTGGTGGGAAATCCGACCAGCACGGCGCGCGCCGTTTCCGGCTTCTGCAGAATGCGTACGGTCACCTCGGTGATCACCCCGAGCAGGCCTTCGGAGCCGGTCATCAGCCCCAAGAGATCATAGCCCTCGCTGTCGAGATGTTTGCCGCCCAATCGGATTACCTCGCCGGTGACCAGCACCATCTCCAGCCCCAGCACATTATTGGTGGTGAGGCCGTATTTCAGGCAATGCACGCCGCCGGAATTCTCCGCCACATTGCCGCCGATCGAGCAGGCGATCTGCGACGAGGGATCGGGCGCATAGTAGAAGCCCCGGTGCTGGACGGCGCTGGTGATGGCGAGATTGGTGACGCCGGGCTGTACCACCACACAGCGGTTGTCGAAGTCGATCTCGAGCACCCGGTTGAACTTGCCCAGTCCCAACAGAATGCCATCGGCCAGCGGCAAGGCGCCGCCTGACAGCGATGTGCCAGCCCCCCTCGGCACCACCTTGATGCCGTTGTCATAGGCAAAACGCAGGATTTTCGACACCTGTTCCGCCGTCTCGGGCAACACCACGACCAGCGGCATCTGGCGATAGGCGGTAAGCCCGTCGGATTCGTAGACGCGCATTTCGGCGGCACTGGCGATCACCCCTTCACCACTGACAATCTGCCGCAGCCCTGCTGCAATCTCGCTGCGGCGGGCGATGGCGGCTTCATCGGGAACGGGCATGGTGAGCATTGATATCGCAGTCCGGTCCAACTAGGGTATGAACAGCTTGATAGCTGTCCGGGGAAGTGCTTTGCAACCTCCAATCACGTGAAAGGATTCTGGAATATGAGATCTGTTTTACTTGGCATCACCTGTCTCGGACTCATGGCCAGCGCGAGCCTCGCCGATGGCGATGCGGCGAAGGGCGAGAAGGCTTCCAAAATATGCGCCGCCTGCCACGCGTTCACCGGCAAGACCAACAAGGTCGGCCCCTCTCTCGCGGGCGTCGCCGGCCGCCCGGTGGCAACGGCGGAGGGCTATGCCTATTCCGAACCGATG
>JANLWG010000273.1:0-8149 GCA_031364405.1 Hyphomicrobiales bacterium | reverse complement strand
CAGACAACCGTCGCCAATTATATGAACCGGTGAGAAGGCCGCCATCGCAGGGATGGAAGACATTTCTTCGCAACCACGCAGACGGCATCGCCGCCATGGACCTGTTCGTGGTTCCGACCATCTCGTTCAAGCTGCTATACGGTCTTGTGGTGATGAACCACGACCGGCGCAAGATCCTACACCTGTCAGCGACAGAACATCCGTCAGCAGAGTGGATCGCGCAGCAACTGACCGAGGCGGTGGGTTCTGTTAGGCGTAGAACCAATCGATCCCGTACTGGATCCTCGTCTAGGTCAAGTGGCCCTACTACCTCTGCCTACTATAGCGACGCAAAAAAGCAATCGTAGGCTGGCTCAAATGAGTTGAGACTCAAGCTCGGTGCTAACCTGGACCCATTCAATCAAGTATGGCGTAAGCAGCTTGGTTGTCTTGGGTTCCAATGATAGCCAAGGAGAGTTGTGAATCGCTAGAGACAAAATCAGAACTTTGACATCCAACGGGCGAATGCCATCACTGATGAAATTAGCCGGCATCTTCTGACAATTTTCAATCTTGTTTGGCGTCGCAATTTGCGTTACGTGAGATTTTGCACTTTCGGGTAGACTGGGGGATGTGACCGATGGGAAAGAGCTTGTAAGCCGATGGGAGGTTTCTATGGCAAAACGTTTTCGCGTGCTTGCGCTATTGTGTGTTTACATTGGGGTAGCAATTTCGCACCTCTCTGTTGGCTGGGCTGGCGAGGCAAGTGACCGTGTCAAGGCAACCGGTAAGTTGATCGTGGCCACGGATCCTGGCTGGCCACCATTTTCTTCGCGTGATGCGAACGGCATTTGGACTGGCTTCGACGTAGACGTCGCGATGGAGATCGCCAAGCGTATTGGTGCCACAGCCGAGTTCGTTGGACCACCTTGGGACAAGCAGGTTGCCGGCCATTGGAATGGCCAGTGGGACGCCTGCGTGTGCAGCATGACGCCGACGGTCGAACGGACAAAGAACCTCGATTTTCCCGCAACCTATTATTGGGCGCCAGTCAATCTCGCAGTCAACGTGAATAACATGGCTGCAAAAGCTCCTGCAGACTTGAGTGGCAAGCGGATTGGCTTTCTCGTTCCCTCCACTTATGAACTCTATCTCCGAGGCGAGCCCATGGGGATCGATGGCATGCAGCCCGTGAAACATATGATAAGTAATGCGACAATCGTTCCATATGATTCAGACTCAGCCTCATTCGAGGCTGTTTCGAAGGACGAGATCGATGCAACGATGAACTATCTTCCTGTATTGATGTACGAAATCAAGCAAGGCCGGTCAATGCGTATCATAGGAACCCCATTGTTTTACGTGAGCGATGCGGTTGCGATCGATAAAGGCGATCCGGAGTTGTCCGCGCTTATCAAGAACAGTGTTGAAGCTATGATAGCGGATGGCACAATCGGCACGCTCTCGATGAAATGGTTCCAATTTGATTTCAGTAAAGCGCCTTGACGCCCGGAGTGCCTGCGGCGAAACAAAGGAGGAATGAGGTGGACAGCGGTTGACATGGCAATAAATGCTTTGGCAGCCGCAGGGTCGCTCGCTAGTCCTTCTCAGCGTCATTCGAAAGGCGCGCTGCCACTTCGAGCAATATCTCCGCAGCTTCACGCCGTTGTTCGGCGGACATCAGATTGATGTCGGCGTCAAGCTGGAAATGCGGCATCTTGGTGCGGACAATCTGGTGATCCTTGTTAAGGTTCTCATACAAATCGACGACGCGATACGTGGCTACCGGGTGCGCAATGCCCTTGACTTTGATTTGGGCTTGCTCCTCGCAATAGATTTGGTCTTTGACGTGTGCGTGGGTCTCGTAGGAGATAAAGATCTCACTGGGGGGGCAAGCAGTTTCGAGGCGTGCCGCCAGGTTCACGCCACCACCGATGATCGTATAGTCCATCCGGTCTTCACTACCGAAATTTCCAACGGTGCAAACGCCCGTGTTGATTCCCATCCGGCACTGCAATGGATTCTCCAGGCCTGAAGCCTTCCAAACACTTTCCAGCTCCTTCATTCTCTTGCGCATGGCGATCGCCATCTTGACGCAAGCGACCGCGTCTTCTCTGATGCCGCGTGTCTCTGGGTCACCGAAGAAAATCAGGATGGCATCACCCACATATTTATCGATCGTCGCTCCGTGGGCGAGGGCAATGTGGGACATTTCTGTCAGATACTGGTTAAGCAGGCGGGTCAGGTCCTCCGACTCGAGCCGTTCGGTTGTTTCAGTAAAACCTGCGAGGTCTGAGAAAAACACGGTCAGCCTTTTGCGTTGGCTGACAAGTTTGACTTCCTGCTTACCGGAGAAAATCGAATCGTAGATCTGCGGAGAAAGATACTTCGCCAACTGATTGGAGAGTTGCTCCAAAGCGTTGGATTTCTTCGTGAGTTCCTCCTCTCGCTGCTTCAAGTCCGTGACGTCGGAAAAGATGGTAACCGTACCTCCGTCCCCCGTCCTGCGCTCGCTGATCAGAACCCATCGACCGCCGCGGCGCCGTTGAATTTGTGGTTCCCCCGGATTGCGATGAGCGGCTAACCGCTCCGCAACCCACTCCTCAATTCGGCCCTGTGCATCAACGACCAAGCCATTCTCCGCCGCTCTCCGAATGATTGCCTCGAACGCCATTCCTTGTTCAATGGTAAGATCTGCTCCCGGGTAGAGCAGTTCCCGATACTTGCTGTTGCAGAGGACCAAATGATCCTCGGCGTCGTAAAACGCAAAACCCTCAGACGAGTTCTCGATAGCGTCGATTAGCCTTCCGCGAGCGCTTTTTGTCTCTCTTAGTAGATTTTGGGTTTCATTGAAAAGACGCGCCTTATCGACGCACGCATGGACGCGGGCGCGTAGCAGCACGGGATCAAATGATTTCGGCAAGAAGTCCTCGGCGCCGAGTTCGATGGCTTTGACAACGCTGGCCACATCGTCGTCCATGCTTGAAATGACCAATACCGGTATTCTACGGAGTCTGGAATCAGCCTTCATGGCTGCGAGTACGTCGAAACCGCTTAATCCTGGCATGACGATGTCCAAAAGTACAAGATCGAAGTCCTGTTGCCCCAGGAGTTCCAGAGCTTTCATGCCATCTTCAACTTCCACCTTATCAAAACCCAACTTCTTGATGGCAAGCCCGAGTTTGATACGGCTGGTGCGATCGTCATCGACTACCAGGACACGTCCACCAGCACTCATTCAGTTCCTCACTCGAATGCATAGACACCACTTAGTGCCAGACTGCGGCACGGCTCCTTATAGTCCTAACTCGTCTACTCAACCATCTCAACTCATTCGGCACAGCTCTGTCTGGAGTTCATAACGGGCGTAGGAGGGACATTACTGAATTGAAGCGGGGGGACTGGTCAAAATGAGCATTGCATCGGCGGAACCTTCGCCTGTTAGACTTGGGTGTCAGCTTCGATATGCCTTCAAGAGAGATTCGAGCGCCGGCCGTGCCAGATCATATTGATCATGAATCCTGGTAACCAGAGATGCGGCGTCCAGGGGCATGGCAGCGCTACTCTCATGCTCCAGTTGGGTACACAGCGCCGCAAGGCCAGGCACACCGAAATCGCGCGCGCCGGATTTGAGCGTATGGGCGGCACGGCGCACGAGTTCGCTTCTGCCATGAGCCAATCCCTCTCGTAGTTGGCCGAGAAGCATGGGTGTCTCGCTGAGAAAACTTTCGATAAGCTCAGCAAGATCCGAAGTGTCGCCGCCGATCACATCGAGCAGGCGGGATAGTGAATCTTGGTCAAGAACATCAGTACTTTCGGACATCGTCAGCCCCTTGTTGAAGTGAAGACTCTGTATCGTGCGGAGCATGGGTCTTGGCGACCTGCCGGTGTAGCGCTGCCCTGGCAATACAGGCAAGCAATTCGTCGAGGCGGATAGGCTTGCTGAGATAATCGTCCATGCCCTGGGTTATGTATCGTTCCCTGTCGCCTGCCATCGCATTGGCAGTAAGAGCTACAATGTAGGGGCTTTCAGCTTTGCGCACCTCCCGGATATGCTGCGACGCCTCGACCCCATCGAGCTCCGGCATTTCGATGTCCATGAGGATCAGATCGTAGTCCCTCTTGCTCGCAGCCTCGACGGCCAGGAGCCCATTGCTGACGACGTCGGGCTCGTAGCCGAGGCGATTCAGGATCTTGGTCCCGAGTTTCTGATTGGTTTTGTTGTCGTCCGCAAGCAGGATCGACAGCGGTAGATTTTTGGCGGTATTGGCGTCGAACTCGCTCTGCGGCGCGGCAGCGGTTGACGGCAGGACGATGTGAGATGTGCCCCTGCTGAACATGCTGACCAGATGATCCAGCAGCTGCGAAGGCTTGATCGGCTTAACCAGCACGTCGCACCGGCCAATGCGCTGAATCCGTTCGCGGTCGTCGCGCGAGAATTGCGTAATAGAACTATATAGTATGATTGGGATGTTCTGCCCGGCCGGCAGTGACCGAATCTCTGTCGCTAGGTCTATGCCGCTCTGCCCAGGCATCACCAGGTCGAGCACGGCGGCGTCGAAGGTTTCGCCGGCGCGAAAAATCGCCAATGCCTCCGGACCATTCTTTGCTTCCCGGTGGATCATACGCCACGATTCCGTGTAGCGTTTGAGGATAAGCCTTCCGGTTTCGTTGTCGTCTACGATCAACAGGCGCCGTCCGGAGAACTCGCCCGCTGGTGGTGACTTCGCGTTGGAACGGTCGAGTATGGCTTCCTCGGCGTTTATCTCAAAGTTGAAGGTTGAGCCCTTTCCTTCCTGGCTTTCCACCCAAATTCTTCCGCCCATCAGTTCGACGAGTCGCTTACTAATGGCGAGCCCAAGCCCCGTGCCGCCGAAGCGCCGGGTGGTCGAGGCGTCGACCTGGCTGAATGAGCGGAACAACCTGTCCATCCTATCCTAGGAATGCCCAATCCCGTGTCACGGACAGAGAAAAGCAGCGTCCACATCGGCAGCTCTCGATCCGGCTGCACGTGCTTGCGGGCGGAGGCTGTGATGACAACTTCGCCATTTTCGGTGAACTTCACGGCGTTGTTGAGAAGATTGAGGAGAATTTGCCGCAGGCGCGTCGGATCCGAGCGAATACCTTCTGGGATCGGTGGTTCCTCGACATAGGCAAGCGACAATTTTTTCTCTGAAGCGCGAGAGGCAAGGAGGTCAAGCGCGCCCTCGATGCAGCTGCGGAGGTCGAAGGGTACGACGTCCAGCTCCATCTTTCCGGCTTCGACTTTCGAAAAGTCGAGAATATCGTTGATAATCTTGAGCAACGTCTCGGCTGCCTCGCTGACTGTCAAGGCAAAATCTTTCTGCTCGCCGGTGAGGTCGGTGTCGAGTAGCAACCTTGTCATGCCGATGATGCCGTTCATCGGCGTGCGGATTTCGTGGCTCATGGTTGCGAGGAAGGTACTCTTCGCTTCGTTGGCGGCATCGGCCGACTCCCGGGCAGTCTTGAGTTCGGCCTCCGTTCGCTTGATCACATCGACATAATGTGCAAAGGCCCTTGCAAGGTCGGATATCTCGTCATAACCTTTGGTGAGCGGCTCAATTTTTCCCTCTATTTCCGTGTTGTTCATGACCTGGCTCAGGCGAGAAATGCGCCCGACTACGGAGCGCTGCACATAAAGAGCAGTGACAACCGCGGCGAAGGCAGCGAGGCCTGCGATTAACTTCAGCAGCAACGATCGTCGCGTGAGCTGCTCAGCCTGCGCCGCATTCTGCGTGGAGATATCGTGTTGCACCAATTTCTCGACATCGGTGGCCGCACTAACAAGTCTCCCCGACAAGGCCTTGTTTGTTGTGAGCTGGCCATTGACGTCACCCAGCAGCGTAAGGAGCTGCCGCTTCGAGGCGACAATTCCCTGGCTACCGATGACGATCGCCTGCAGCTTGGATTTCTGAGCGGGATCTGACACAAACGCACGTGATAGGGCCTCGCGCAGGGTTCCTTCGATCGCCTCCAGCTCTGCCCATTGGCGAGAGGCCACCAGCTTGAGCGTTTGCGAGGCGATGATATCGAGGTTGCGCAGGTCCTCTTGCCTTTCTGCTTGAACCATGGTGGCGTCCTGAGACAGCTCGGTCTGAATCGCTGAGAGACCATGCAGTGCCTGGTTGAACGACTCCTCCACGGAGGCACGTTCATAGAGCGCTGTCGCCAATGCATCGAGGTTCTGGAACAGGTCGGTCTTGGCTGTCTCTACGTCAGAGACGGAGAGTTGCGACTGAGTCTTCAGATTGTCGATAAGACCCTGGAGTTCTGATTGTTCCTTGTAACTATGCATGGAAAAATTGAGTAGAGCCTGCTGGTCGAAACCTTTGGCGAAAAGCTCTGGTGCCAGGCTGGTTAGAGCTTCGGCTCTTTGTTTCAGTTCTGCCGCGGCATTGATCGCGGCCAGTTGCTGGGTCGCGACCCTATTAAAGCTCCGCTGCGATTCCGAGAAGGATCGAATTGCAATCACGCTCATCGCCCCGATCATCAGCGAAAGGATAAGCAGAGCCAGCAATACGCGGTTTGCCACGCCGAACTTGGGTAAGATTCCCATGCGGTCTGTTTTTCTATACCATTGTTCGAGTGTCAAGCTGTGCCATGCATCGACGACCCGACTGGGATCGCGCTGGTCCCGGATACATCTTGCCAGAAGTGCTTACACTCCAAGGCGGCGTTCGCTTGCCGCAGAAGCACCAGGCCACCGTCCGACGAAATCCAGCCGCCGTCGAAGGCTGCCGTCACTTTCCCGCGCCGAACGGCTGGAAGTTCGAAGGGAAGAAGGCTATCGTCATGCATAGTGGGTGTGGCTGCTTTGATGGGTTTGTTGGGGTCGCTTCGACAACGAATTTCTACGACAAATCAACAGATTAAGCTACGCCCTCCAAGCCGAAATCACGCCCCTGATGAATAATCCGGGCCAGTTGGTCTCTCTTGAGCCAGCCGAAATTGAATGATACGCTATTTTTTGCACCAGCAATGAGACCGTAACTGAACTGCTCGCCGGTTATGGCGATCGACCCAAGAACTGAAGATGTGTCAGGCCAAAACGGGGGATCAAAATGCAACTGCTTAGGTGTTTTGGACTGTGCATTCTTGCAGTTCTGATCCTGCTGTTTCAGGGGCCGGCCGCACAAGCTGGGGAAGTTCTCGACCGCGTCAACAAGTCGGGTATCCTGCGAATTCCCAATGAGCCCGATTGGGCGCCATACTCATTTATTGACAACGCTGGAAAATATACCGGCTTCGATGTCGAAGTTGCAGAAGAAGTTGCCCGCCGAATGGGAGTGAAGCTCCAGGGCCTCGATAAGCCGGACGGTTCGATTTTTACCTGGGAGGAACAGACGGGCGGGCACTGGAACGGCGCCTACGATGCTGTCATCGGCAGCATGACGCCAACGGCGAAGCGCGATGAGAATTTGGATTTTCCGGCTATATATTACTATGCTATCGCGTCGCTTGCTGTGCATAGGGACAACACGACCATCAATGCCCCGGCTGAGGCCAGCGGCAAGCGTATTGGTGTTCTGAAGTCGGCAAATTACGAATACTATATCCGCCGCCAGCCCTTTGGCATTGTCGGCATGGAGCCGCCCGCATACGTCATCAATAACCCTGTGGTTGTTACATACGACAAGCAGTCAGGCCCATTCGATGCGCTGGCAAAGGGCGACGGCGTGGAGCTCGATGGCTTCATCGATTACTTGCCCGTCATCATGGACCTGATCAAGCAGGGCAAGCCCTTCAAGATCGTTGGCATACCTTTGTATCGTGTGCCCCAAGCGATCGCCATCGAACCTGGCGATCCCGAACGTGCCGATGCATTCATGAAGATCGTCGATGGCATGCATGAGGATGGCACCCTAAGCAAGCTGTCACTGAAGTGGCTCGCCTACGACATGACGGTGAACTGAATCCGGCAGCTGTAATTTGGAGTGGGTCAATGAAACTGGCGCGTGGAATGGTAATTTCCGTTTTTGTCGTACTTGCCGCTGCATCATGGTTCTTAGCCACAGGACATGCCGGAGAGGTTCTCGACCGCATCAAAAAGGACGGGGTTATTCGAATGCCCCAGCAAAGTGAATGGGCGCCATTCAGCTTCACCGACTCTTCGGGTGTCCATACCGGCTTTGATTACGAAGTAGCGCGG
>JANLWG010000260.1:0-4708 GCA_031364405.1 Hyphomicrobiales bacterium | reverse complement strand
CCTTGGTGCTGACACGGAGGTTTCTTCCACCGGGAAAGGTTGAGCGCCGCCACAGCCGGCTGTTCTCTCGCCGGTAGAAGTGAACCTTGCTGCCCATGATTGTGTGCTTTTCCATAACGGCACTTCCCCACCCAATCGAGTCGAAAGTATGTAACGGATGTGCAAGGGCAAGATGAAGTTCTCTCAAAACCAATGGGCTCCATAACTATCAGATATCATTGGTAAATCAATGGTGCCCAGGGGCGGAATTGAACCACCGACACGCGGATTTTCAGTCCGCTGCTCTACCAACTGAGCTACCTGGGCACGTGTTCGACCGGGGGCTGTATAGGGGATCAAAATGAACGTGGCAACAAAAAGAAGGCGGGCGGCGGGTGCGGATATTCGTCAAAGCTCACCTGCCAATGTACCTCTGTTAGTCCGTAGACTGATCATCCTCTTCCGCCTCTTTAACCGGAATTGCGTAGGCGCCCCCGAGCCAGCGGTGAAGATCGATCTGGGCGCAGCGGTTTGAGCAGAATGGATGAAACTTCTGTTGCGACGGCTTGGCACAAACCGGACAGGGCCGCTTGGGGCGAAGGCGTACCGGTTCAGCCATTACAGCGCCTCCGACGGCCTCGTCATCCAGCTGTGATAGATCGGATAGCCATGGCCTTCGAGCAGGTGAACGGTTTCGTAAAGCGGCAGGCCGACGACACCGGAATAGGAGCCGCTGAGGGCGCGTACGAAGGCCTCGGCCCGGCCCTGGATGGCGTAACCGCCAGCCTTGCCGCGCCATTCGCCGGACTTGATGTAGCTGGCCACGTCCTCCCGCGACAGGCGCTTGAAACGCACCTTGGTTTCCGAACAGCGGGCCGAGGACTTGCCGCCCGGTGACATCAGGCAGACTGTCGAATAGACCCAGTGCGACCGGCCCGACAGCAGCCACAGGCAATCCTCGGCCTGTTCCGGCGTTTCAGCCTTGGGCAGAATACGGCGGCCGAGCCCCACTACAGTGTCGGCGGCCAGCAGGAATACATTGCTGCCCAACGCCTTCACTTGCGGCATGACATATGCGGCCTTGGCCTTTTCGCCAGCGAGCCTGACCGACAGTGCGCGCGGCGTTTCGCGCTTGCGCGGCGTTTCATCGACGTCCGAGGGATTGAGCAGATCGGGCGCCAGGCCCACGCGTTCCAACAGCGCCAGCCGGCGCGGTGAGGCACTGGCGAGTACGAGCTTGACTGGAGCGGCCGCCACTTGTGGTTACTTAAAGCGGTAGTTGATGCGGCCCTTGGACAGATCGTAGGGCGTCATCTCAACCATCACACGGTCACCGGCGAGCACGCGAATCCGGTTCTTGCGCATCTTGCCGGCAGTGTGGGCGATGATTTCATGATTGTTGTCGAGCTTCACGCGAAACGTCGCGTTGGGCAGGAGTTCGGTCACGGTACCTTCGAATTCGAGCAGTTCTTCTTTGGCCATTTGGTTCCTTGAAACGGGGGTGATCGAAATTGCGCCGGAAAATGGACCGGTTGGGCGCTAAAATCAAGCTGATAAGGCGCGCGGCGGAGTGCTGCCAGAATGTTGCCGATTGTGCCGGCAGCCTGCGGGCTCGTTCCCTCTCTGTGTCGAGGAGAGCTGCCTCAGCGAGGCATTATTGCTCCGGCTCTTACATCGCCGGGTTATGAACACGGCTCGCTCTTCAACAGCTCGAAACTTGTCATCTCGCCGCTGAGAACGAAATCGCCATAATCGAGCACCAGTCCGGTGGCGACGCCATTTTCATAGAGATCGAAGCCAACCTGATAGCTCGGCACATCCTGATCATCGCCGCTGGTGTGATAGTAGCTGATCGAGACGGGCCAAGACGGCAGGCCCGCCAGCGGCTTTGCTTCACCATTGCCATTGTCCCTCGCATTGGTTCCGGCATCCTTGCGGCGGCCAATGAAGGTGATGGCGCGGTATGTCGCCTCCCCATCCGAGCCATCATAGATGAGGCTGGTATCGCGGGTCTCCCCCTGTTCGGCTTTGTCCATCAGCTTCAACTGATGCTGCATCGGAAAAACCGTGCCGGTTGGGACGGTAAACGGTTTTCCACCGGACGAGCTCAGGGTGCCGCTCGCCACATCGCCGGTCGAATGCCGGGACACTTTGATTTTGCTTTGGTTGTCCAGCCGCCCGTCGATAAATTCCTTTTGGTCATATCGCATGTCGAGCCCGTCACCGCTCTCGAAGGCAGTGGACTGGGTGTCGACGGTGCGGGTGTTGCCTTCAACCGGGCGATACTCGCTGACCATGCGAAAGTTGACGACCCAGCCCTCGCAGGCCGATCCCTGAACCTCGAAGGCCAGCCTGCCATCAACACCGGAAAACGAGGCCCGGTCACTGGCCCGGATCATTTTCAAGTCATAAATGGCCCGGTGCGCGGCAATCGAAGCAGCTTCCCCGGCGGTGGCGGCCAGCACCATCGCTATGACCGCCAGTAAAACTGTTCTCATGGGTCTTGAAACTCCTTGCGCAGGATGGTCCTTTGTCACAAACACCAGCTCTAACCTGAACAGCCAAACCTTAAGGCAATGCGAAGATGACTACAACCGGGCGGGCGAAACCGCATATTCTCGTCACCCGCCGCATGAGGCCGGACGTGGAAGAGCGGCTGGCTCGCGATTTCACCGCCACATTGAGTGTGGACGACCGCGCGTTGACCCGTGCTGAAATGCTGGCGATGGTGGATGGCCGTGACGCCCTCCTCACCTGCTCCTTCGACAGTAAATGGGGACCGGACTATATCTCCGCCCTGCCCGCCTCGATCCGCATTATCGCCACCCACTCGGTGGGCTACGATCATCTGAACATCCCGTTGGCCAAAACCCGCGGCATCGCTGTCACCAACACCCCCGATGTGTTGACCGATGCCACCGCCGACCTAACCTTGCTTCTGATACTTGGCGCCGCACGCGGTGCCTCTTGGGGCGACCGCATGGTGCGGGAAAACCGTTGGGGCGAAACTTCACTGGTAACCCCCATGGGATTTGACGTCTCGGGCCGCCGCCTCGGCATTCTCGGCATGGGCCGCATCGGCCAGGCCGTGGCCAGGCGCGCCGCGGCATTTGGCATGACCCTGCACTATCATTCGCGCTCGCCGGTCGCCACGTCCCTGGAGCACGGTGCGCGCTATCATGCCGATTTCGACGATATGCTGCCGCATTGCGATTTCCTGTCGATCAACTGCGCTTCGACACCCGATACCCGTGGCATCGTCAACGCCCGGACGATCGCCCTGATGCCCAACGGCGCCATTATTGTGAATTCGGCCCGTGGCGACATTGTCGACGACGATGCCCTCATCACCGCACTCAAATCCGGCAAGCTCGCCGCCGCAGGACTCGACGTTTTCAAGGGCGAGCCCAACATCGATCGGCGCTACCGCGGACTGGACAATGTCTTTCTGCTGCCCCATCTCGGTAGCGCCACGCCGGGCACCCGCAGCGCCATGGGTCATCGCGCTGTCGATAATCTGGAAGCCTTTTTCCGGGGCGAACGCCCCATCGATCTTTTAACAGGAGACTGACATGGGACTGATCGACAAGCGCCTCGCCGAACTGGGCATCGTACTGCCAAAACCGGCGGTGCCGGTTGCCAACTACGTGGGCTGGGTGCGCACCGGCAATCTGGTGTTCACCGCCGGACAGGTGACGCTGGCCGACGGCAAGTTCCATTACCTCGGCAAAGTCGGTGCCGACATTTCGCTGGAAGATGCCAACAAGGCAGCACGGCTGTGCGCCATCAATGTGATGTCGCAACTGCGCGAAGCCTGCGGCGGTGATCTTGACCGGGTGAAGCGCATTGTGAAGCTGCTGGGTTTCGTCAATGCCGTTCCCAGCTTCACCGACCACCCCAAGGTGGTGAACGGTGCTTCTGACCTGATGGTCGAAGTTTTCGGTGACAAGGGCAAACATGCGCGTTCCGCCGTGGGTGCGGGTTCGCTGCCGCTCAATGTGGCCGTCGAAGTGGAAGCGGTAGCCGAGATCGAATGAACACTCCGATGGATTGGCTGATAGCTCGGCCCATTGCCCATCGCGGCCTCCACGATAAAACCCGGAACGTCGTGGAGAATACCGCGAGCGCCTTTGCCGCCGCCATCGCCGGCAATTTCGGCATTGAATGCGATTTGCAGATCACCGCCGATGGTGAAGCCGTGGTTTTCCATGACGAGAAACTTGAACGACTCACCGAGTCCATGGGGCTGGTGAAAGACCTCACTGCCGCTGAAGTAACCAGGCTCACCATCCGGAATTCGAAAGACCGTGTACAGACGCTGGTCAGCCTGCTGCAGCAGGTTGACGGCCGCGTGCCACTGGCAATCGAACTCAAGACCCACTGGGACGGCAGCACCGCACTGGCGCAACGCGCGCTTGACGTTCTGCGCAATTATCACGGACACTATTGCCTGATGTCTTTTGACCCCGATGTGATAGAATTTCTGCGTCTGCAGTCACCCCGCACGATACGCGGTATCGTCGCCGATCGCGCTACCGAACAATATTACAATATGCTTCCACCAAAGCGCCGGCTCGAACTGCGCACCCTGTCACATCTCGGCCGAACCCAACCGCATTTCATTTCTTTCTATATACGCGACCTGCCGTTTGCCCCCATCACCGAATTGCGTTCAGCCGGAACTGCGGTGATCAGCTGGACCATCCGCTCACCAGCACAAGCAGCCATG
>JANLWG010000222.1:0-10069 GCA_031364405.1 Hyphomicrobiales bacterium | reverse complement strand
TCCTTCAAGGATATTCTCGAACTGTTCGCCGATGATCCCGACACCCATGCGGTGGTGATGGTTGGCGAGATCGGCGGCCCGCAGGAAGCCGAGGCGGCGGAATATATCCGCGACTACATGAAGAAACCGGTCATCGCCTATGTCGCCGGATTGTCGGCACCCAAGGGCCGCAAGATGGGCCACGCCGGTGCGATCATCTCGGCCTTCGGCGAAAGCGCATCGGAAAAAGTCGAAATCCTGCGCGAGGTGGGGGTGGCCATAGCGGCAACGCCAGCCGATATCGGTACAACCGTCGCGAAGGTGCTGAAGGCGGCGTGATTCAGTGGCAGGCGCAGCCCGTTCCTTCCGATTGTTTGGGCGGGCATGGTGTGTCGCCATAGGAACAATAGACGCAACAGTCGCCCGGCTTCGGCTTCAGCACAGCTTTGCAGTTCTGGCAGTCGTAGAAAAACTGGCAGGCATCGACCGGCATCGTCTCGGTTCTGCGGTGTCCGCACTTGGGACAGGTGATGGTGGACGTGGGGGTGATCATTTGATGCTCATGATCGTCGCGGGATAGCCGGCGTTGGCAGACGCCTCAGCTATGGCCTCGGGCGTAACCGCGGTGTCTTCAAATACGGCGGTGGCACTTTTGGAATCGAGATCGGCTTCGACGGAGTTGACGCCCTTGACGCCGCTCATCGCAGTCCTGACGGTAATTGGACATAGAGCGCAGGTCATGCCGGGCACCGAGAATTTCGCGGTTCTTTCAGCTGCCGAAGCCGTGGCGGCGGAAAGCAGCAGAAACAGGAGTATCAGGTACTTCATCTTATCCTCAAGCGAGCAGGACGTTAATCATGGTGAGGCCGAAAGCGGAAATTGCGATGACCGCGCCAATCCATAGGACGGTTTTGGTAATGCGGTCCGCCGCCGGATTGGCGCACAGCGAGCCCGGCACGCAGGCCTTGGGCTTGCGGTAAGCGCGCCAAAGGCCGTAACCGGTAGTGACCCCGGCGGCTCCGAGAAAGATCGGCTGGTAGGGCGCCAGTGCCGTCAATTGCGCGACCCACGGTCCGCCAATGCCCACGGTCACCAGCGCCAGCGGCAGAATGCAACATGAGGAGGCAAGAATGCCGGTGGCGAGACTTCCTGCCGCGAGGGCCGGCGTTGTGACCGGTGAATCTGTTTGTGCCGCCTGGTCCACTATATTCATAACTTGCCCTTCCTGGCCGATGAGCTAACCTACCTCCCGTAGTAACTACAGGTTCAAGCAATAAACATGGTTGCTCCGATCACAAAATCGCGACCACGCTTCTATTCGACCGGCGAACTTGCGGAACTCTCACAGACCCATATCGAGAACATCCGCTACTTCGAGCGGATCGGGCTCATTCCTAAGGCCGGGCGCATGGCGAGTGGCCATCGCCGCTTCGGCGAGGAGCATTTGCGCCGTCTGATATTCATCCGCCGGGCCCGTGACATGGGGTTTTCGCAGGATCAGGTGCGCGCCCTGATTGCACTTTCCGATGGAACGCCAAACTCGTGCGCCGAAATCAAGTCCATCGCCGAGACAAATCTCCGGCTGGTTCGCGAGAAGATTGCCGGACTGAAGCGGCTCGAACACCTGCTGGCGGAGACCTCGGCGAAATGCCGGGGTAACCGCACCCCGGCATGCCCTTTGATCGAGGTGCTGCTGCAATAGGGTGGCAGCGTGGCCAGGCTGTCCGGGCCTCGATCATTGGCTCACCCTTCGGCCAGTCTCGTGAAGTGAAAGATTACATATCCATGGCTTGGGCAATTTCGATGGTGCCGCCCGCCTTGAGGATCGGACAGCCTTTGGCTTTCTTGTGGGCTTCGTCGAGGTTTGCGGCCTCGATCAGGCTATAGCCGCTGATCGGATTGGCACCGCCGCCGCTGACCAGCGAACCATCTTGCTTGACGGTGCTGGACTTTCCAACCGCGTTGCCCCCGTCAATGACAGCAGCGCCCATCGAGCCAAACCAGGCTCCCCAGGCATCCATCACTTTCTTGACCTCTTCAGGACTATTGGGATGGTTTCCACCATGGTAGGCAAATACGAATTTGGCCATTGTGATCTGTCCTTTGTTGATCTGTGGCTGATTGCCGCCGGAATGGTAGTTATCACCATCAAATCCCATTGCACATGGCGAGAACCCCGCTTAAATTACTCTCGTGACTGTGAATACTTCACAATTTTCCGCAATCAATGAGCCCGGACACCAAACGCTCAGCCAGGTGTTGGCATCGCTCGCCGGAACCGGCGTCATTCCGCGCGCCGCCGCAGAGCTCGACAACTCCATCAAAAGCGCCGGCACGGCACTTCGCGATGCGGTGCTGGCGGAAGTTCCGGCATTCCAGGCCTCCGGCAACCCAAGCATACTGCCAGAACTCAATCAGCATGCCGGCGAGCATGTTGAGGAAATCCGCCGCTTGTTTGGAGGCGGCGAGGTTGGTGACTTCGGGTTCGTCAGACGTCATGCCCAACATCGAGCCGAGCAGAGATTTCCCCTGGAAGCGACGCTGCACGCCTATCGCTGTGGCCACAGAATTCTGTCGCGCTGGCTCAGGGATGCGGCAATTGCCAGCGGCCCCAAAAGCCTCGAAAAGGCAGTCTCCGCGGTCGCCGACTTTGCGATCGAGTACACCAACACCATCAGCACAATAACCACATCGGAATATGTTTCGCATACGCGCATGCTCGCCGAAGCGGAGGGCGATCTGCGCACTGAACTTTTGAATATATTGCTGAGTGGTTACGATGAGTCCGATGGCCGTGTTGCACGGCTGTTGAAACGATCAGGATACCTCGAGCAGCGGCAGTCTTATTGCGTTGCCGTTGCCCAGTCCGCCAATCCATCGGAGATGGAAAATCATGCCCGCGCCCAGCGCATCGTCAGCGCCATGTCGGAGGCGGTTGCCGCCACCTCGATCCGCACGCTTGCCGGGATTCGCAACAATCTGGTGACTGCCGTGTTATCAGACAGGCGCCGGCAATCGGGTTGGACCGCGCCTCAGGCAAACCTCGCAGAACGCATTCGTCCCATGCTTCTTGTTCTAGGGCCGGCCGTGCTCGTCGGTATCAGTGCCGATCATCCGTCGACATCGTTTCTGCCGAAGGCCCTGCACGAAGCAACAATTGCCTTGGATTTTGCCAGTGTCGCCGAACGCGTCGTGCAATTCTCGGAACTGCCAATTCGTGGCCTGCTGGTGCATCGGGGTTCCGACTATGTACGATCTGCGCCGCCGAATTGGGTAGCTGCCCTTGTCGATGCGGATGCGAAGGCGGACGGCGCTCTCATTCAAACTTTGCGCGCGGTTGCCGATGCCGACATGAATGTCCAAAAAGCAGCGCGCATCCTCGGCAAGCATCCGAATACGGTCTATGGCCGGACCGAGCGGGTCAGGGATCTGACCGGGCTCGATGGCCAACGCTACCACGATCTGACCGAGCTGCTGCTCGCCGCCGATTGCTGGCGGAGCTGATCCAGCATTACGGCTAAAAACTCCACTCGCGGGCTTTCGAGACGATGAAGTCGCGGAACACGGTGACGCGCTTGGTTTCCTTCAACTCTTCCGGGTAGACGAAATAGGTGTCGAATTCGGGGGTCTCGACGGGCAAGTCGATCTGTACCAGGCCGGTATCGGCGGCGACGATATAATCGGCGAGCGAAGCGATGCCCATGCCGCTCTGCACGGCGCGGCGCATGCCATAGGCGTTGTTGATGCGCAACGTCACCGGACGGGGATCGCCTTCGGGCCTTCCCACGGTTTCCAGCCAATTGACGGTCGTGAGATAGGCCGGGGCCTGGCCGAACACCAGGATCTTGTGATTGTCGAGCTCCTCGACCGATTTCGGGATGCCATGCTTCTTTACATATTCGGTCGAGGCATAGATGTGGTGATGGACGGTGAAGAGCTTGCGCTGAATGAGGTCGGGTTGAGTTGGCCGGCGCAAGCGGATCGCCACATCGGCCTCGCGCATGGCGAGATCGAGTTCGCGGTCGTCGAGCAGCAGGGTGACGGCAATCTGCGGATAAAGTTCGGTGAATTCCTTGAGGCGTGGCGTGAGCCATACAGAACCCAGGCCGACGGTCGTCGTAATGCGCAATTCGCCCGAGGGTTTTTCGCGCGAGTCCATCAGCCGGGTTTGGGCGGCGGTCAACTTGGTGAACACCTCGTGCGCCGTGCGGTAGAGGACCTCGCCCTGCTCGGTGAGGATGAGACCGCGCGCATGGCGGTGAAACAGTGGCACATTCAGCCCGTCTTCGAGCGCACTGATCTGACGGCTCACCGCTGATTGCGACAGGCCGAGATCGTGGCCGGCATGGGTGAAGCTGCCGGCATCGGCCACCGCGTGGAAGATGCGCAGCTTGTCCCAATCCATGATATTACTCGGCGGCAACGCGCACCTGTTGTCTGGTGTGGAGCCACTTTTCGGCTTCGAGTGCTGCGATGCAGCCCATGCCAGCGGCGGTGACCGCCTGGCGGTAAACATCGTCGGTCACATCACCCGCTGCATATACGCCTTCGATGGCGGTCGCCATTGAGCGCGGTTCGGTGATCAGATAACCGCCCTGCTTGAAGGGAAGCTGGCCTTCGAAAAGCTCGGTCGCAGGTTTGTGGCCGATGGCAATGAAGATGCCGTCGGCGGTGACAATCTCAGTGGCGCCGGTTTTCACATTTTTCAACACCGCGCCGGTGACACCCCGGGGATTGTCGGTACCCTGAACATCTTCCAGCACGGTGTCCCACACCACCTTGATCTTGGGATGGGCGAACAGGCGGTTCTGCAGAATGCGCTCGGCCTTGAACTCGTTGCGGCGGTGCACGACCACGACTTCGCTGGCGAAATTGGTGAGGAACAGGGCCTCCTCGACAGCGGTGTTGCCACCGCCGATCACCAGCACCTTCTTGTTGCGGTAGAAAAAACCATCGCAGGTGGCGCAGGCCGAAACGCCGAAGCCCTTGAAGCGTTCCTCGGAAGGCAGGTTCAGCCATTTGGCCTGGGCGCCGGTGCAGATGATCAGGGCATCGCAAGTATACTCCTGGCCGGAGTCACCCTTGAGCCAAATCGGTTTATCCTTGAGGCGGACCTCGGTAACCGTATCGGCGATGACCTCGGTGCCGACATGAACAGCTTGAGCCTTCATTTCCTCCATCAGCCACGGGCCCTGGATCACCTTGGCAAAGCCCGGATAATTTTCGACATCGGTGGTAATGGTGAGCTGGCCCCCGGGCTGGATGCCCTCAATCAATAGGGGCTCCAGCATGGCGCGGGCGGCATAGATGGCAGCGGTGTAACCGGCGGGGCCTGATCCGAGGATCAGGACACGGGCGTGACGGGCGGACATATGAGGCTCCGGGTTGCTATGAGAAAATAACATAGCTCATTTGCGGCAAGCTACAAGGCCGCTACAAGACTTTGTGAACAGTCCGGTTCAGCCCTGGGACATGTTGAAGTCGTGCCGGGCTTCGTAATCTGGCTCCGGCTCGTCGGCGCTTAGCTGGGCTATGGCAATGTCGGCGATTACGTCGGTCAAGGGGCGGGCCTTGCCGAAGTAATAGCCTTGCATGATATGACATCCATAGCTCTGCAGGGCTTCAACCTGGTCAATGGTTTCAATCCCTTCCGCCACCACGTCAATATCCATTTCCCGGCCAATTCCCATGACGGCCCGGATGACCGCCTGATTGGCCTTCTGATAGCCCATTCCAGCAACGAATGAGCGGTCGATCTTGACCATGGTTATGGGGAATTGTTGCAGATAGGAGAGCGAGGAATAGCCGGTTCCAAAATCATCCAGGGCAATCTGGGCGCCGAGCTGGCGCAGGTCTTCCAACAGGTACCGCGCAACTTCGGCGTTGGACACCAGTACCGATTCGGTAATTTCAAACACCAGGCGGGATGGGCTAATGCCAGTTCGCCTGATGGTATCCTTGATATGCGCCAGCAGGTCAGGCGAGCGGAACTGGCTGGCCGAGACATTGATACCCATTTTCAATCCGGACGGAAGCAACGCCAAATCCTCGCAGGCGCGGGTGATGACCCAGGCACCAAGCTGGGTCATCAATCCAGCTTCTTCGGCCACGGGAATGAATGTATCCGGGGCAATGCTCCCCATGACAGGGTGGTTCCACCGCATCAGCGCTTCAAAACCGATGGTTTGTCCGGACACTGAATTGACGATCGGCTGATAATGTAATTCGAGCCCGCCGGTCGCCGCGGCTTTGCGCAATTCCCGGGCGATGTCTTTGCGATGCTTGGTGCGGATTTTCATTTCAGTATCGTAGAGACGGAAGCCATTGCGGCCCGATGACTTGACTTCATAGAGAGCGAGGTCGGAATTGCGCAGCAATTCTTCACTGCTGGCGGCGTGACCAGGATATGCCGCAGCCCCCACACTTGCGCCCATGACAATCATGCGGCCGTTGACGTCGATAGGTTGACACAGAGTCTCGAGGATGAGCGCTGCCATGGCGGCTGCTTTCGAATCCGTATTAATATGGCTTTGAAGCAGGGCGAATTCATCGCCGCCAAGGCGGGCAACCGTGCAATTCTTGCCGGCAATAGCCTGTAGCCTCTCGGCGGCGGTCTTGAGGATGATATCGCCCGCGGCGTGGCCGATGGAGTCATTGACTTCCTTGAAGCGGTCGAGATCAATTGTATAGAGCACGCAGCCTGCCATGCCGGGTGCGGTGTCTGCTTCCAGCTGGCGCAGAAAGCGGAACCGGTTGGCAGCGCCGGTGAGGCTGTCGACATTGGCCTGGCGTTCAATTGCCGCGTGATTGGTCACGCGCTCGGTGGCATCGAGGATGGTGCCTTCAATGAAAATCGGCTTGCCCGCAGCATCGCGGACATACCAGGCATTTTCGGTAATCCATATTTTTTCTCGAGTCCGGTGCCGGTAGACTTCCGAAACCAGATCGGTGACGCGGCCTTCCGTGGTGATCAGCCGCATGAATTCCGTGGGCCGGTTGGAGTCGACATACCAGCTTGTGGGCTTCGAGGTGACCGCGCCAATGTGTTCAGCTTCGGAGCCATAACCATTGAGGGCGGCCAGGGCGGGATTGGCGCGAATTGGCGTTCCGTCGAGGCGGTCGCGGTAAATGCCATAGACGGCGTTGTCGAAAAGGCTGCGATATTCCGATTCGGCCTGCAGTCTGGCGCGCTCGCGCAATATCTGCTCGCTGATATCCTCGATCAGAATAAATGTGCCAGCATCGCCGATGGGGTTGGGAGTGAGCCTGACGAAACGATCCGGCGGAAAAGTGAAAATATCACCGGAGAGAAATTTGGGGTTTGCGCCGTCAAGATTCTCCGTGGCAAAGGCGGGCCCGTTTAGCAACGGAATGATGCGCGCCAGCGGATATGGCGTAAGGCCGAAGTGCACTGGCAGATGCAGAAGTTCAAGAGCGCGGTGGGTGCACAGTGTAACCTGTCCCCGGCGATCAAGCAGCAGCACGCCATGGGGCATCGCGCCCAGCATGGTGTTCATGCGCGCCAAGAGCTGATCATCATAGGTAGCAACCCGTCCTGGGGTTGTCTCGGTAGTCATTGCGCAACCCTAGCAGTCACACATTGCCCAAAAGTAAACCTGGCGTTGGCCAGACCGGTAAGGCTTTGCTAAACACCGATGATGAGTCCCGGTGCCCAACTCGACCAAACCGACTGGAAAATCCTGCGCGAATTGCAACGCAAAGGCCGCATGACCAATGTTGAACTGGCTTCGAGGGTAGGCCTGTCGCCGCCGCCGTGCCTGCGCCGGGTGCGGGCGATGGAAAAAGCCGGGCTGATTGCCGGCTACCGCGCGGTGCTCGATGCGGCGGCATTGGGCTTTAATGTGGCGGTGTTTGCCATGGTCGGGCTGAAGAGCCAGGCCGAGACCGAACTCCGTGCCTTCGAGGCGCTGATCGCCACATGGCCGCTGGTGCGCGAAGCCTATGCGATATCGGGAGAGGCGGATTTTCTGCTCAAATGCGTCGGCCAGGATTTTGCAGTCCTGCAAAGTTTCATCATTGACGAGCTTACTTCGGCGGCCAGTGTTGACAGTGTGAAGACAACCTTGATCATGCGGGTTTCGAAATATCAACCGGGAGTGCCAATCGCGTGAGTGAGGTTGCAACCGGCCAGCCCGCCGGATGGTTCGGAATTATCTCGTCGGCACTGACGGCGGTGGTGGTGGGTTTTGCCTCGACCATCCTGCTGATCATGGAGGCGGCCCGCGCCGTGGGAGCCACACCCGCCCAGCAGGCGTCATGGGCGGCGGCCCTGTGCTTTGGCATGGCGGTCACGTCCTTCCTGCTGTCCTGGCGCCACAAGATGCCGATCATCACGGCGTGGTCGACGCCGGGCGCGGCGTTGATTGCCACCAGTGCGGCGGGAGTAAGCTATCCCAACGCGCTCGGAGCTTTTACCGTGGCGGGATTGCTGATGGTGATCGCCGGATTGATCAAGCCGCTGGAACGCGCCATTGAAAAAATTCCCACACCGATCGCCGCCGCCATGCTGGCTGGGGTGCTGCTGCGTTATGTGCTGGGGGTTCCCGGGTCGGTCATCGCCATGCCAATGTTTATCATCCCGCTGATCGTCATCTTCTTTGCGCTTCGCCTCAGTATTCCGTTGTTCGCGGTGCCGGTGATCGTGGCGCTGGGCATCGGCATGGCGGCGCTCAGTGGCGGCTTTGCCGGTCAATGCTGTTCGATTGGCTTCACGCAATTGCAGTGGACGACGCCCAGCTTCGATGGCGTCACCATTCTCAGTTTGGGCGTGCCGCTGTTTCTGGTCACCATGGCCTCGCAGAACCTGCCGGGCTTCGCGGTGCTGCGGGCGGCGGGCTATCAGCCGCCGGTGCAGCCATGCCTGCTGGTAACCGGTGTGGGCTCAGTGCTGCTGGCACCATTCGGCAGCCATGCGATCAACCTGGCGGCGATCACGGCTTCACTGGTGACCGGCCCCGATACCCATGCCGATCCCGCCAGGCGCTGGCTCATCGCCTGGCCTTATCTCATTTTCTATGGCGCGATTGGTTTGGCGGCCGCCAGCTTCGTGCAAATTCTCGGCGCACTCCCTGCCCCCCTGATCACCGCGATTGCCGGACTAGCATTGTTCTCGCCACTGATGGGCGGGGTGACCGCAATGATGAAGGAGCCCCGCGATATCGAGAGCGCGCTGGTCACCTTCATGGTCACCGCATCGGGTGTTGCGGTGTTTGGCGTGGGCTCGGCGTTCTGGGGATTGGTAGCGGGGTTGGTTCTATTTGGTGCGCGGCATTTGTTGCAGGGGGCAGGCAAGTCGTGAGCGGTAGCGGGCAACCCTCACCCTGAGGTGCCACGCGGAACGCGGGGCCTCGAAGGGCTGGTTGATCAAGCCCCGCTCGCGGCCATGCTTCGAGGCTCGCCGAGGCGAGCACCTCAGCATGAAGATTGTTGCGAGAGGCGAGTTTGTCTTCAGGCCTTCAACCCAGGCGTACCTCAGGGATCAGAAGATCACGGCAGCAGTGACGCACGATATTTTGCATCTCGCCATCACCGGCCTTGAGCCGGTGACCCAGACTGGGTGGCCGCCGCAAGGGCGGTCATGGAGAGAATGGAAAATGCAGCGCTGCTTGCATTTCTGCCGCTGTGTCATCATGGTAGTGCCCTTGTCCGGGTGCCCGCTTGATGGATGAAGCCGATCTGCAAGACCAAAAGCAATTCGAAGCACGGCTGCATAAGCAGAAGCGCGAGGTGCGCATTGCCATTGCCGCGCGCGCCGCCTTGCGGGTGTTTCCGGTGTTGGCGAGTGTCTTCGCCAGCGAGCGCTCAAAATCCTCGCGCGACATAATACTGCCAGTTATTCGTGCCATGGCGTTGCCACTGGCTGTCGCCAAATATCCAGCCAGAGACAACGAACTCCGCGCTTCCGCCGTTGCAGCGACCATTGAAGATACCAATGCCCTTGCTGAAACCATCGAAATGCCTGACCGTGATGTGGTCCGCTCTGCCTATGCTGCAGTCGCTTGTGTAAACCCCGACTATGCTAGTCACGACGCTAGTTACGCGCCGCATGCGTATGGAGTGCGCGCTGCCA
>JANLWG010000201.1:0-4855 GCA_031364405.1 Hyphomicrobiales bacterium | reverse complement strand
ACCAAAGCCAGAGTGTGTTGGCGGCCTCCCATTCGTTTTCGCGGATGAACACGCGGTCGGAGCGGGCTGATTTGTGCCAGTCGACGCGGGTGACTGAATCGCCGAAACTGTACGGCCTGTATTGCCAGAAGCTTTCACCGGGCCCGGCGCGCTTTCGGCCGTGGACACCCAGGATGACGGTGGCGGCAATACGCTCAGCTTCGACCAGCAAAGGCGGCAGTGTGCCAGAAATCCTCTGGGCCTGATCGTTCAAGGTGAATGCGGGAGCCGCCGTCATGGGGGTGCCGCTTAACCGAGCATGTCCCGGAAGCGGGTGATTACCTGTTCCACCGTGTGGCCATCGGCACGCGCGGTGAAGTTGAGCGCCATGCGGTGCTTGAACACCGGTGCGACGAGGGCCGCCACATCATCGATCGATGGCGACAGGCGGCCCTGCAACAGGGCCCTGGCCCGGGCCCCGAGCATCAGCGCCTGGCTGGCACGCGGTGAGGGACCCCAGGCAATGTTGCGGTTGACGAATTCATCGCCATCTGGTCCGGGCCTGGCGGCGCGCACGATGCGCAGGATGGCATCGGCCACCTGTTCGCCCACCGGAATCAAGCGGGTCAGGCGCTGGGCGTTCAAAAGTTCGGTGGTGGTGAATATCGCCTCGGCTTCGGCCTCCGCACTGCCGGTGGTGGCAAACAGCATGCGGCGCTCAGCCTCAAGCGAGGGATAGGGCACATCGATCTGCACCAGAAAACGATCAAGCTGGGCCTCGGGCAGTGGATAGGTGCCTTCCTGTTCAATAGGATTTTGGGTGGCCAGCACATGGAAGGGGCGCGGCAGATCATGGCGCACGCCCGCCACGGTGATGTGATGCTCCTGCATGGCCTGCAGCAGGGCTGACTGGGTGCGCGGGCTGGCGCGGTTGATTTCATCGGCCATCATCAGCTGACAGAAAACTGGACCCGGCACGAAACGGAACTGGCGCTGGCCGGTCTGGCTCTCTTCCAGGACCTCGGAGCCCAGAATATCGGCAGGCATCAGATCGGGGGTGAACTGCACGCGCTTTTCGCCAAGGCCCAAGACCCGGCCCAGGGTGGTGACCAGTTTGGTCTTGGCGAGGCCGGGTGCGCCCACCAGCAGGGCGTGGCCGCCGGCCAGAATGGCGGTTAACGATAATTCGACCACTTCGGCCTGGCCGAAAATCACCCGGCCAATCGAGTTCCGCACTTTTTCCAGGCGCGCGCCGGCTTTTTCGAGGTCGCTGACGATTAGCCGGTCGGCTTCATTGATGCTTGCCATTGGTCTCACTATAGTTGATTTGGTGCCGATGTTGGCCTGCTGGCGCTGATTGTTGTTAATGACATCCTCGTGAACGAGAGTGGCTTAATAGAGGCGGGACGGGCCCGACTCAATCGAAGTGATTTGCCGGCGCATGATGACAATAGATCAAAGGGATGCAAGCAATCCGTTGCAGGGGCTGAAGGCCGCCACCGCTGGCGTCAAAGGGCTGCCGCCGGTGCATTTGTGGAACCCGCCGTTCTGCGGCGATATCGACATGCGGATTGCCCGGGATGGTACCTGGTTCTACATGAATTCGCCGATCGGGCGCAAACCCCTGATGCAGCTGTTCGCCTCGGTGCTGCGCCATGATGACGACGGCAAATATTACCTGGTTACGCCGGTGGAGAAATGCGGCATCCGAGTGGAGGACGCGCCTTTCCTGGCGGTGCGGATGAGCGTCGAGGGCGGGCTTCGCGATCAGGTCATCGGTTTCGAGACCAATGTCGATGACGGGGTAACAGTGGATGACGCCCATCCATTGCGCTTCGAGAACGAAGAGGGCACCGGAGGCTTGAAGCCCTATGTGCTGGTGCGGGCGAGGCTGGAGGCGCTGGTATCACGCGCCCTGTTTTATGATCTGGTGGCGCGCGGCACGGTTGAAGAGGGTTGGTTCGGCGTGTGGTCGTCGGGACGGTTTTATCCGATGCAGAAGGCTAAAGACATTGGTGCCGAAGGGTGATGGCGGTTTTCGATGAAGCCGAGTTCAAGCAACTGGCGGCAGCACGGCTGCACCGCGCGCCAGTGGCCGCGGCGCGCTTCAGCGATGATGATCTTAATCCGGAAGCCCGCATTATTCCAGCCGGCATCACGCCGAAGCTCGCCGCGGTGCTGGTGCCGCTGATTGCCGATGCGGGCAGGCTTTCGGTATTGCTCACCGAGCGCACCGCCCATCTTTCCAGCCATGGCGGGCAAGTGGCGTTTCCCGGCGGCCGGATCGATGACGGCGACGAGGGGCCGGTGGGCGCGGCGTTGCGCGAGACCGAGGAGGAGACCGGAATTGCCCGCAGCTTCGTTGAACCCGTGGGCTTTCTCGATACTTATCTGACCGGCACATCATACCGGGTGGTGCCAGTGGTGGCGCTGGTGCGGCGCGGCTTTACTCTCGCACCTCACGCCCATGAGGTGGCCGATGTGTTTGAAGTGCCACTCGCCTTCCTGATGAATCCGGATCATCATCTCCGGCATTCGCGCCAGTGGCAGGGCAAGGAACGTTTCTACTATGCCATGCCTTATGGCGAGCGTTACATCTGGGGAGCAACGGCTGGCATGATCCGCAATCTCTATTCATTGCTGTATGCGCCATCATGAAAAGTTTGCCGTCACTGGCGCGGGCGAAGTGGCTGCGCGAACCGGCCTTGCAGAAAATATTGGCGGTGATCGCGCAAGCAGGCGGCGAGGCGCGTATCGCCGGCGGGGCGGTGCGCAATGGGTTGCTGAAAGTTCCGGTTGCCGACGTTGATATCGCGGTGACACTGGCGCCCGAACAGGCGATGCAGGTTTGCCAGGCGGCGGGGATGAAAGTGGTGCCGACCGGCATTGCTCACGGCACGGTGACGGTGGTGGCCGATCATCGCGGGTATGAAGTGACGACACTGCGCCATGATGTCGAGACCGATGGCCGCCGGGCGCGCGTGACTTTCCACGACGACTGGCAGGCCGATGCCCTGCGCCGGGACTTCACGATGAACGCTTTGTTCTGTGATGGGCGGGGTAAAATTTATGACTTTACAAACGGTTACCGGGATATCCTGCGAAACAGAATCATCTTTGTCGGAACCCCCGCCAAACGCATCGAGGAAGACTATCTGCGCATCCTGCGCTTCTTCCGTTTTCATGCGCGGTTTGGCAAGGGCGCGCCGGACACGGCGGGACTGGCGGCGTGCAGGCGCTACGCCAGGCGGCTGAGCGGGCTTTCGGCGGAGCGCATCCGCCAGGAAATGATGAAGCTGCTGGCGGCGCCTGGCGCGGCCGCTACCTTAAAGATCATGGCGCGCGAAAAAATTCTTGGCCACATCATTCCGTATACGGATCAATGGCGCGTGCTTGGGAGATTGCCGCCTGATCCCATATTGCGGCTGGCAGTGCTGGCGGCGGAACCTCTGGCGCTGAAGGAAAGACTGCGGCTGTCAAATCACGAGGCCCAGCGCATCGAGGCGATCAGTTTGGCGACGCCGCCATCGCCAGCACTCAGGCCCCGAGAACAACGCGTGGTGCTGTACCGGCTGGGAGCGCAGACCTGGCGCGATGCGGTGCTGGTAGCGTGGGCGCGGTCCGCGGCACCATTGACCGACCGGGGCTGGAAACGGCTGCAGCACCTGCCCGATCGCTGGCCCATACCGGTGCTGCCGGTGAGCGGCCACGATCTCATTGCCAGTGGCATGAAGGCCGGGCCGGAATTGGGCGACACACTGCGCCAGCTTGAGGACTGGTGGCTGGCAGGCGATTTTAAAGCTGACAGACTAGCCTTGCTGCAGCGACTAAGTTCGAGCCGGAGTTGACGATGCGAGTGCGCGTGTTGAGTTTAGCTGTGGGTCCGGCGCTGTGGCAGGCCATTCACAAATCGAAAGGGGGAGAGTGAGATGACAGATATTCTGGTGATGAAGACGGCGGGCAAGGGCGCTCCCCGGGTTGAGGAGGGTTCGCCCGATGCAGCCAAACTGATCAAGGGCAAATACAAGACGAAGACGTGGAATCATTTTGTGGGCGAAGACGGCAGGCTGTTCAGCGGCATTTGGGAATCAACCCCGGGCAAGGTTCCCATTGATTACAAGGAATGGGAGTTCTGCCATTTCATCTCCGGCAAGGCGGTGCTCAGCAATGACAAAGGCAAGAAATGGACGTTGAAGAAGGGCGATGCCTTCATCATTCCGGCGGGCTTCAAGGGCACTTGGGAAACGCTCGAAAAAGTGCGCAAGCATTATGTGATCCTGATGCCGAAGGGATGAGCGGCCGATGACAAGATCGGTTCTGGTCACCGGTTCGGCGCGGCGCATCGGGCGGCGGATCGCACTCGATCTCGCGGGCGATGGCTGGGACGTGGCGGTGCATTGCAACACCTCGGTCATCGAAGCCGAGGAGGTGGCCGGACTTATCACCGCCATGGGCCGCAAGGCAGTGATCGTGCGCGGCGATCTTTCGCAGGGTGGGGTGCCGGAGCGGCTGATTGCAGAGGCCGCCCAAGCGCTGGGCGGGCTCACCTGCCTCATCAACAATGCCTCGGTGTTCGAGCCCGATGTGGTGGGCTCGATCACAGAGGAAAGCTGGGGCCAGCACCTCGATACGAATTTGCGCGCACCGGTGTTTTTGAGCCAGGCCTTCGCCCGGCAACTGCCGGAGCGGGCGGCGGGCAATATCGTCAGCATCATTGACCAGCGGGTGTGGAAGCTGAACCCTAAATTCTTCTCGTACACCGCATCGAAATCGGCCCTGTGGACGGCGACGCGCACGCTGGCGCAAGCCCTGGCGCCGCGCATCAGGGTCAATGCGATTGGTCCGGGGCCAGCACTGCCAAGTGTGCGGATGGATG
>JANLWG010000197.1:0-7758 GCA_031364405.1 Hyphomicrobiales bacterium | reverse complement strand
GCGGGCGTTCGACAGGCCGGGGTAATTGCGGCAGGCTTCGAGCAATTCCTTCAGCGGATATTTCTTGTTGAGCGGCACCAGCTTGTTGCGGATTTCATCGGTGGTGCCGTGCAGCGAGATGGCCAGCATGGTGCCGATCTCTTCGCCGGCGCGGACGATCTCCGGCACCACGCCAGCGGTCGAAAGGGTGATGCGCCGCCGCGACAGTGAAATGCCTTCGCCATCGGCCACGATTTCCATCGCCGATTTCACGTTGTCGAAATTGTAAAGGGGTTCCCCCATGCCCATCAGCACCAAATTGGTGAGATAGCGCCCGCCTGCCGGTGGTGTGGGATTGACGACGATCTGGTGCGGCCATTCTTCCAGCCGGTCACGGGCGATCATCACCTGGCCGACGATCTCGTTGGCGATGAGATTGCGCACCAGCTTCTGGGTGCCGGTATGGCAAAAGCTGCAGGTCAGGGTGCAGCCGACTTGCGAAGAAATACACAAGGTGCCGCGATCTTCCTCCGGAATATAAACCATCTCGACTTCATGGCGTTGACCCCGCTCATCGGGCGCCAGCCGGATCAGCCATTTGCGCGTGCCATCTGTCGACACCTGTTCGGTGACAATTTCCGGCCGGCCGATCACAAAAACCTCGTCGAGATGGACCCGCAGGTCCTTCGAAATATCGGTCATCTCGGCGAACATTTGCGCGCCGCGATGATAGATCCAATGCCAGATCTGGCGCATGCGCATACGCCGCTGTTTTTCCGCAACGCCCGCCATAGCCAAGGCAGCCGCCAGCTCGTCGCGCGTCAGCCCCATCAATGAGGGACGCGGATCATTGGGCAGATAGCGGGCGGGCTGCCGCTCCAGTGTATCAAGAACTGTGCTCATGGTGCGTGGCCTAGCACGGAACGGCGGGCTAGCGCTACTTGCAGGCTTCGTCGATGGTGGCAAGGGCGGCCGAAACACCGTTGAGGGAATAGGTATCGAGTGTTGCCGTGCCGCGCCATGAGGTGCCCTTGACCGACAGGGACTTGCCATTTTTCATGGCGGCAACGATTTTCTTTTCGGTTGCCGCGGTGTCGGCCCAGCCGCCATCGGCGTTGGTGAAAAGTTCGAAGGCTGTTTCGTCGATCTTCAATTCAGCGGTTGATTCTTTCTTGAAGGCATAACCGATGATCGTCGAGACCTCGCCTCTAACCTTGCGGCCCGGCATGTGGGTGACCAGGAAGAAGGCCGGATCGCGCTTGACGTTCTTGGGCTCGGTCTCTTTGGGCCTGGATGAAATGTAACAGACCTTGGTATCGGCGGCCTTGTAGGTGTAGGCCGCCCAATCGTTGAAGTCGCCCAGCAGCGTGGGCTCGGCCGATTGGGCCAGGGCGCTGCTGCATGTATACGATGATAAAATAAGGAGCCCCAGGACCCCCGCCCGCCAAATTGGAATCATGTGAGCGACCTTATCCCCGCAATCTGGAAAAATCCACCAGCACTCACTTGGCCGACGATTCCGGCCCAAATGGGGCAACCGCCGGAAGTCATGGTTCACGGGCTTATTGCGACGCAAAAATACCTGTTATAAGTCCATCGCGACAAGTGATGTTGAGGGATTGAAGCGTGGCGGCAGTTGAACAGAGCGATCGGGCGGGGCCGGTTCTCGCCGGGCTTCAAGCCCATCTGGAAGCCGCCGCGGCCGATGTGGCGACGGTACTGGCCAAGGCCACCGCCAGGCTTTCCGCCCTCCTCATGCCCGGCGGTAAGTTATCGCCCGATGTCTTCGAGGCAGAGCAGCATGCAACCCACGGATTATCCTGGGCGGCGACCTATGCCGCGACCATCCGCGAGCTCGCCCGTTATGCCAGCAGGCTTGCAGCGCAGTGCCGCTGTGGCGAAGTGGAACAGCTCACCGTGCAGATTGCCGCAGGTGAATATCTGAACCAGATTGTGGGCGGCATTCCGATGAACCAGGGCGAATGGGCAAGGCCCTCCGACCTTGGACTGACACCGGCCGATCTCTCGCGCCTCGCCGCCAATCCGTTATTCACCTCCGGCAACAGCGTTGCGGCGCGGGCCAGGCTGGTGGCGCTGATGGCCGAAGGGCAATCGGGCGATTCAGGCCTCGATGCAACGCTCACCGAAATGCGCGAGACCATGCGCCGCTTCGTCGCCGACAAGATAGCGCCCAATGCCCATGACTGGCACCGCGCCAATTCCTATGTGCCGATGGAAATCATAAATGAACTGGCCGATCTCGGGGTGTTCGCACTCACCCTGCCGGAAGAATTTGGCGGTCTTGGCCTGCCCAAGGAAGCGATGTGCGTGGTCTCCGAGGAACTGTCGCGCGGCTGGATCGCCGTGGGTTCGCTCGGTACTCGCGCCGAAATCGCCTGCGAGTTGATCCTGTGTGGCGGCACCGATAAACAGAAAGCCAAGTGGCTGCCGAAAATCGCCAGTGGTGAAATCTTGCCCACCGCAGTGTTTACCGAACCCAACACCGGCTCCGATCTGGGATCGCTCAAGACCCGCGCGTTACGGGATGGCGACATTTACAAAGTGACCGGCAACAAGACCTGGATCACTCACCCGGTGCGCGCCGATCTGATGACCCTCTTGGTGCGCACCGATGCAGGCGAAGCGGGCTATCGCGGCCTCTCGATGTTGCTGGCGGAAAAGCCGCGTGGGCACGATGCCGACCCGTTTCCGGCCGAGGGCATGTCGGGTTCCGAGATCGAAGTGTTGGGTTATCGCGGCATGAAGGAATATGAAATCCGCTTCGAGGATTTTGCCGTGAAGGCCGAAAACCTGTTGGGTGGAGCTGAGGGCCAGGGCTTCAAGCAACTGATGCAGACATTCGAGAGTGCCCGCATCCAGACTGCCGCGCGCGCCGTTGGCGTGGCTCAGAACGCACTCGATCTCGGTCTGAAATATGCCATCGACCGCGCGCAATTCGGCAAGGCCATCGTCAAGTTTCCGCGGATCGCCGACAAGCTCGCCATGATGGCGGCGGAAATCATGGCGGCCCGCCAGTTGACCTTTCATGCAGCCCGCGAGAAGGATGCGGGCCGCCGCTGCGATCTCGAAGCCGGCATGGCGAAACTGCTCGCCGCCCGTGTCGCCTGGGCGGCGGCTGACAACGCCTTGCAGATTCACGGCGGCAATGGCTTTGCCCTCGAATACCAGATCAGCCGTGTACTGTGCGATGCGCGCATTCTCAGTATCTTCGAGGGGGCCGCTGAAATTCAGGCGCAGGTGATTGCCCGGCGTCTCCTGGAAGGTGGCAATTGAGCGAGAAAACAATTCTGATTACCGGCTGCTCGTCGGGCATCGGCTATTCTTGCGCCATTGGCATGAAGGCCCGTGGCTGGAGGGTGTTTGCCACGGCGCGAAAGCCCGAAGATTTGCAGCGGCTTGAAGCCCTTGGGCTGGAGGCGCTCTATCTCGATTATACCGAGGCGAAGTCAGTTGCGGCTTGTGCCAGTGAAGTCTCGGCAAGAACCGCCGGCAAGCTTGCCGCGCTGTTCAACAATGGCGCCTATGGCCAGCCCGGAGCGGTCGAGGATTTGCGCCGCGATGTGCTTGAAGCCCAGTTCGCCGCCAATGTGTTCGGCTGGCATCAGTTGACCACGGCCTGTCTGCCGCTGTTGCGCGCCAATGAGGGGGGACGCATCGTCCATTGCTCATCGGTGCTGGGATTGGTGGCGCTGAAATGGCGCGGCGCTTACAATGCTTCCAAGTTTGCCGTCGAGGCCTTGGCCGACACCATGCGGCTGGAATTGCGCGGCAGCGGGATTTTCGTATCGTTGATCGAGCCCGGACCGATCACCAGCCGTTTTGTCGAACATTCGCTCGAGGCCTTTGACAAGAATATCGACCAGAGCAATTCGCACTATCAGAAGGCCTATGCCCGCCAGCGGGCGCGGTTGGGCAAGGGTGGCTCCAATAAATACAAGCTGGGGCCAGAGGCGGTGCTCGAAAAGCTGGTTCACGCGGTGGAAAGCCAAAATCCGCGCGCCCGCTATTTTGTCACCAGGCCCACTTACTATATGGCCATCGCCCGACGGCTGCTGCCACAACCGGTTCTCGATTACATTCTCAACAAGGCATCCGACCAATGAACATTTTTGACTATCTCGTACCCCTGGCGGTGGGCGCTGTCGCCGTCGTGTTGCTGCTGGGCTTGTGGAATATGCTGCGCGGCGGCTCGGCCAACCGCTCGCAGACGCTGATGCGCTGGCGGGTGGCTCTGCAATTCCTGGCCATTATCGTCCTGATGGCCGGGCTGTGGTATGTGCAGGGATAGGGCTTGAAAGGAACTGACATGACTCCCAATTATGAAAATCAGGAGGTTCATCTGCCGATGGTTCTGAGCCGCAACGAAGAAACCGTAAAGCAGCGCTTTTGGCCCAAGCTGGCCCGCGTGCTGGCCAATGTGCCGTTTTCCGAAGATGTGGTGGCCGCCTACTACTGCGCCTTTGATCCGCGCACGCCGCCGAAGGCCAAGGGCATCCTGCTGGCGGCAATTGCCTATTTCATCATGCCCTTCGATGTGGTGCCGGATTTTATTCTGGGATTGGGTTTTACCGATGACGTGGCGGTGCTGTTCACCGCCCTCAACATGATCCGCATTCATATGACGCCGGAGCACCGCGACAAGGCCGGCGAGGCGCTCGACCGCATCAGGCGGGGCGAAGCCTTCTCCGCGTGACGCAACAGCCGCCGGCCATCCTGCGACTTTTCATGGAAGCCGTGCGCCGGCTGTTCGCCGACGAGGCGATTCCGCTGGCCGGCAATATTGCCTTTCGCACGCTGTTCTCGCTGTTTCCGTTCCTGATCTTCCTGACGACGCTGGCGGGTTTTTTCGGCAACGAGAATCTCGCGGAGCGCATCGTCACCTATCTGATGAGCGTGGCTCCCGAACAGCTGGTGCGGCCGCTGGCGCCGGAAATCCGTTCGATCCTCACCGTGCCGCGCACCGGGCTTCTGAGCCTCTCGGCGGTGCTCACCATCTGGAGCGCCATGGGCGGCGTCGACAGCGTGCGCGTTGGCCTGAACCGTGCCTACGCTCTCACCGAACACCGCAACATTTTCTGGCTCTATGGCCAGAGCATCCTGTTCGTCATCGGTTCGGCGGTGGTGCTATTGGTCACGTCCATCCTGATTGTCTTCGCGCCGGTCGCACTCGCCGCCGTCGAGGCCTATGCGCCGGGCTTGCGCCAGAGCATTGCCGCTCTCGGCCAGGTGCGTTTCCCGATTGCCATCCTGCTGCTCACCGGCTGGCTGCTGCTCTGCCACCGCATTCTTCCGGCGCGCCGCCTGAGTGTGATGGAGGTGCTGCCGGGCGTGGCACTGACTGTTGCCGTGTGGATCGCGCTGTCGGCGGCCTTTTCCTATTATCTCGTGAGGTTCAACACCTTTGCCTCGACCTATGCATCGCTCTCGGGACTGTTCGCGGCCCTGTTCTTTCTCTATCTCTCGGCACTGGTGCTGATCTTCGGCGGCGAAGTCAATCGCGTGCTGGCGGTGCGCCGGGTGAACAGGCCCAGCGCGCGCCAATAATGTCATCCCCGCACGCGTTGCGGGGACCCATGGTGCAATGCCACCGGACGCTGGAGATGGTTGATAAATGGGTCACCGGAACAAGTCCGGTGATGACAGTTTGTGAAAGATGGCTTCACCGCCGCAGCGTCCGAAATCCGGCAACCAGCGCTTCCTTCTCATCCTTCGAGTGCTCCCGCCAGTCGCGGTCCCCTCCCTCGACTGTCATCGCCGGATTTATTCCGGCGATCCATCTGTCCACGCGATCAGTGAATGAACATGCGGGGCCATGGGTCCCCGCAACAAGTGCGGGGATGACAATAAGGGAGATCGTTCACTTCGCGGCGGCTTCGATGACATCGTCAAAACTGCGCAGACCCGTGGTGGGTGCCGATACCAGCACCGCCATGTTGCCCGGCCGGTGCTCGTTCTTCCACATCTTCACGTGGGCTTTGGGGATATCGCGCCAGGCGTAGACTTCCGACATGCAAGGGTCGATGCGGCGCGCCTGCACCAGCCGGTTGGCGTTGGAGGCCTGCATCAGATTGGCGAAATGCGAACCCTGCACCCGTTTCTGGTGCATCCACAGGTAACGCGCATCCATGGTGAGATTGTAGCCGGTGGTGCCAGCACAAATCACCACCATGCCGCCGCGCTTGACCACCAGCAGCGACACCGGAAACGTTGTCTCTCCGGGATGCTCGAATACCATGTCGACGTTGTTGCCCTTGCCGGTGAAAGCCCAGATCGCCTTGCCGAAATCCCGCGCGGCTTTGAGCCAGTTGTTGTATTCCGCCGTGCCGACTTGCGGCATCTGGCCCCAGCACTGGAAATTCTTGCGGTTGATCACCCCCTTGGCACCCAGCTGCATGACAAAGTCGCGCTTGTCGTCATCGGAGATAACCCCGATGGCATTGCCGCCCGCCGTGGCAATCAGCTGAATGGCCATCGAACCCAAGCCCCCCGATGCGCCCCACACCAAGATATTCTGGCCGGGCTTCAGCGTGTGCGGGCGGTGGCCGAACAGCATGCGGTAAGCGGTGGCCAGGGTGAGCGTATAGCAGGCGGCTTCTTCCCAGCTGAGGTGCTGGGGGCGCGGCAGCAGCTGGCGGGCCTGCACCCTGGCGAACTGCGCAAACGAACCGTCCGGCGTCTCATAGCCCCAGATGCGCTGGGAGGCCGAGAACATCGGATCGCCGCCATTGCATTCCTCATCATCGCCGTCATCCTGATTGCAGTGAACGACAACTTCATCGCCGGTTTTCCAGCGCCTGACCTTGGCGCCCACCGCATAGACCACGCCCGAGGCATCCGAGCCCGCGATGTGATAGGGATTCTTGTGGCCATCGATCGGCGATATGGGTTTGCCCAGTGCCGCCCATACGCCATTGTAATTAACCCCCGCCGCCATGACCAGCACCAGCACCTCATCCTCGCCGATTGTCCAGGTGGGAACCACTTCGAGCTGCATCGCCGTATCGGGTGCGCCGTGACGCTCCTGGCGGATGCACCAGGCATACATTTTGGATGGCACATGGCCGAGCGGCGGGATTTCACCCACTTCATAGAGATCCTTCACCGGCTGGCTGGCGGGGGCCAGATTGAGTGTTGGCTGGGCGGTAGCGGTCATCCGAGTACTCCTCTTGATCCGAGGGTAACCCATTTTGCACTGCAACAATAGTCCGGATTCGCTGAAAATTCCGGCCAAATTTATCGCAAGTTGGGCTTTTCCGGTTAACTCCGGGTTCACGCCAATTCCAGCTTCACATTGCGCAATTTCTTAACAGTGTCATAATTTTCACATGCTTCCGTCGAACCCAAGGGGTGCGTCATGCTTGAAGAAGTCTTAATGAGTATCGCCTCGCTGGCGCCGAAGATGCCAGCCATTGATGCATTGCCGGCCGATGCGCTGCCGATCCCGTATCTGTGCAGCATTTTGGGGGCACTCATTCTCAGCAAGTTCACTGGCAGGTTGGGCAACCTCACTGTGCTGCTGAACTGTGCCGCGTTGTTTATCGGTGCCATGCTGTCGACCTCGCTGCTGAGCGGCATCGATCTTCCAGTCGAGCACGGACTGCTGCAGCCGTTGTTTGTGTCGCTGGTTGGCATGCTCGCCGGCGCCTTCACGATGATGTTCTGGCTGCAACGCGACAACGCCCTCAGCTGACAAAAGTCTCAGTTGCGCTGCACCATGGGGCATGCTTGCATCGCCCGATGAAGCAGCGCGACAACCCC
>JANLWG010000122.1:0-5865 GCA_031364405.1 Hyphomicrobiales bacterium | reverse complement strand
AATCGCATGGAACCAGCGCTTGAGATGCGGAAAATCGTCGAGGTTCTGTTGGAGGCGTTCATGGGGAACGATCCATGGATAGGACGCCATGTCGGCGATTGAATAGTCACCGGCCAAAAAATCGCGGTCCGCCAAGCGCTTGTTCATCACGCCGTAGAGCCGGTTGGTTTCTTTGGTATAGCGGTCCACGGCGTAGGGCACTTTCTCGGGCGCATAGTTGTTGAAATGTCCGTTCTGACCGGCCATGGGGCCGAGGCCACCCATTTGCCAGAATAGCCACTGAAAGACTTCGGCCCTGCCGCGCGCATCAGGCGGCAGAAATTTTCCGGTCTTGTCGGCGAGATAAAGCAGGATGGCGCCCGACTCGAACTGCGAGATGGGTGCACCGCCATCGGCTGGCGCATGATCAACAATCGCCGGAATGCGGTTGTTGGGCGCTATCTTCAGGAAATCACGTTTGAACTGATCGCCCTTGCCGATATTGATTGGAATGATGCGATAGGCCATCCCCGCTTCTTCCAAAAAGATTGTGATCTTGTGGCCGTTGGGCGTTGCCCAATAATAGAGATCAATCATCGGTTGAGGGTTCTGTACCATCACTCCGCGGCCTCAGCCGCATCATCGTCGTCGGACTTGGGGCGCAATGCCATTTCTTTCTTGATCTCCTCGGCCACCAGGAACGAGAGCTCAAGGGCCTGGGCCGCATTGAGGCGCGGATCGCAGAATGTGTGATAACGGTCGTTCAAGTCTTCATCACGCAAAGCCCGCACGCCGCCGGTGCATTCGGTCACGTCCTTGCCGGTCATTTCCACATGGATGCCGCCCGCATGGGTGCCTTCGGCCTGGTGCACGGCCATGAAGCGGCGGACCTCGGAGAGAATCGCATCGAATGGCCTGGTCTTGTAGCCGCTGGTTGTCTGGATGGTGTTGCCGTGCATGGGATCGCACGACCAGACTACGACGCGGCCCTCGCGCTTCACCGCGTGGATCAGTTCCGGCAGATGCTTTTCCACTTTGTCGGCACCAAAACGGGCGATCAGCGTCAAGCGGCCTGGCTCGTTGTCGGGGCTCAGCTTGTCGATAAGGCGGATCAGCTCATCGGCTTTAAGCGTCGGCCCGCATTTTAAACCAATGGGATTGCGCACGCCGCGGCAGAACTCCACGTGGGCATGTCCGGGCTGGCGGGTGCGATCACCGATCCACAGCATATGGCCCGACGTTGCGTACCAATCGCCGCTGGTTGAATCGGTTCGGGTCATGGCCTGCTCGTAGCCCAGCAACAGCGCCTCGTGGCTGGTGAAGAAATCGGTTTGACGGAGCTGCGGTGCGGTATCGGCATTGATGCCACAAGCCCGCATGAAGCCGAGCGCTTCGGTTATGCGGTCGGAGAGTTCCTGATAGCGCTCGAAGGCCGGTGAATCCTTGAGGTAGCCC
This sequence comes from Hyphomicrobiales bacterium, assembly GCA_031364405.1. Taxonomy (GTDB): domain Bacteria; phylum Pseudomonadota; class Alphaproteobacteria; order Rhizobiales; family Aestuariivirgaceae; genus Aestuariivirga. The sequence goes on along the minus strand of JANLWG010000122.1, from coordinate 4,431 downwards.
AGCGTCCATTTATGTACGTGCTCAAGATTGGCATAACCACCCTGAGCGAAGGCCCGCAGCAAGTTGAGTGTCGCCGCCGATTGGCGATAGGCCATGATCTGGCGTTCCGGATCGGCCTTGCGGCCTTCCAATGTCGCTTCAGCGTCATTGACAATATCGCCCCGGTAAATGGGATAGGTGACGCCCCCAATGGTCTCGGTTGGTGACGAGCGCGGCTTGGCAAATTGCCCGGCGATACGGCCCACTTTCACCACCGGCTGGCCGCCGGCAAACGTGAGGACCACCGACATCTGCAGGAATACCCGGAAGAAATCACGAATATTGTCGGCTGAATGCTCAGCGAAACTCTCGGCGCAATCACCGCCCTGGAGTAGGAAACCCTTGCCCTCGGCTACCCGGCCCAGCTTGCGCTTGAGCTTCCGGGCTTCGCCCGCGAAAACCAGAGGCGGATAACCCGCCAACTGCTTTTCGACAGCCGCCAGCTTTACCTTGTCATCATAGTCAGGCATCTGAACGGCCGGGAAATTGCGCCAGCTGTCAGGAGTCCAGTTCGTCAACATCATCCTACTCCAAACACCTCACAACCGATCAGCCGCGAGGCAACCTATCACCGAAAGCGCGCCATATACACACCCCCCGGACTTCACGCCAGTGTGACCAGGCTGCGCAACAGATTATTAATCATCATCCGCGACACTCATGACTGCTGGTCGGCAAGCCGGTCAAAATCGCCTGCGGTAACCATGATCGAACTCATCAAAAACACCCATTGGGAACAGATTTACATTTTCCTGGCGGACGGCGAGCCACCAATGATCGCCCGCATACTTGCGGTCAACACACTATTCTTCATCCTGTTCGCCTACCGCCGGGCGCGCGGTATTCCGGCAATGCGGGAGAAAATAGCGGTCAGGGTTCAAGGCCTGCTGGTGGCCGCTAATGTGCTGATCCTGTTTCAGAACGAGATCACATCATTCATCGGGCACTTTGGCTGAACGCCTTGAGCCGCTCGGCGAAGGCTTCATCGGCTGACTTGAACGGCACCTGCCGGTCGACATTCCAATAGCGCAGATCGTCGAGCTTGATCGGCTCTCCAGTCACGGCACAGCGCACAAAGTCGCCTTCGCGCATGACCTGATAGTCCGCATCAAGGTAGCGGATCTTGGCCTCGCGGCCCTGCGGCAATAATGGATCGAGATAGTTCATGGGAGATAGATAGCCCATTCCGCCGCTGATTTGAAGATGCCTAGCAGGAATTGCGTGACGCGCCCTCAATCGCTATATGGCTGAAACATGACCCACGATCAATTGCTCGCCCGCTATGCGGAACTAATCGTCCGCTCCGGCCTCAACGTAACCCCCGGCCAGGAAGTCCTGATCACAGCGCCGATCGAGGCAGTTGCCTTGGTGCGGTGCATTACCGAGTACGCTTACAGGGCCGGGGCGACGCTGGTTACCGCGCTGTTCAATGACGAGCAGAATACGCTGGCCCGTTACCGGCACGCCGCTGATGCAAGTTTCGACAAGGCGCCGGCCTGGCTGTTCGATGGCATGGCGGCGGCCTTCAAGGGCGGTGCCGCACGCCTGGCAATCATTGGCGAAGACCCTGCACTGCTCGCCGGGCAGAATACCGAAAGAGTTTCCCGCGCCAACCGGGCGCGTTCCAAGGCCTACAGGCCCGCCCTCGAACTCATCACTGGCTTTGCTATCAACTGGTGTGTCGTTGCCTGTGCCACACCTGCCTGGGCGCGGTCGGTTTTTCCCGGTGTTGCCGATGACGAGGCGCTGGAGCGGCTATGGCGGGCGATCTTCAAATGCACACGCGCCGATTTGGCCGACCCCATTGCCGCCTGGGAGAAGCATTCGCAAGCATTGCAGGCACGCACCGGATTTCTCAATGGCCGCCGCTACAAGGCGCTCAAGTACAAGGGGCCTGGAACCGATCTCACGATTGGACTGGTCGACAATCATGTGTGGAAGGGTGGTGCATCACGCGCCAACAACGGGGTGGTGTGCAATGCCAACATTCCCACTGAAGAAGTTTTCACCATGCCGCACCGCGAGCGGGTCGATGGCATTGTTCGGGCCACCAAGCCGCTGTCCTATCAGGGCACATTCATTGACGGGATCACGGTGCGTTTCGAGAACGGCCGCATTGTCGAGTCTCATGCCGACAAGGGTGCCGATGTTTTCGCCAAGATGATTGCAACGGACGATGGTGCTGCCCGCCTTGGTGAAGTAGCACTGGTTCCGCATTCCTCGCCCATCTCGGCATCTGGCACGATATTCAACGAAACGCTGTTCGATGAGAATGCTGCCAGCCATATTGCGGTCGGTCAGGCCTATTCGGACAACATTCGCGACGGGCACAAACTAAGTAAGGAAGAAAAACTGGCCAATGGAGTCAACACCAGCCTTATCCATGTCGACTGGATGATCGGTTCCGGCGAACTCGATATCGATGGCGTGCTGGCGGATGGCAAGTCCGAGCCGCTGATGCGCAAGGGCGAGTGGGCGGCTTAAAATAGCGAGCCCTGTTTGGGGCCGCTGTCTTCACGCACTTTCACGCGACCGTCGGCGAATTCCACGGTGAGCTGCTGGGCGGGTTTCACCACCGCTGCCGAATGAATCGGAATTCCCTTGGCATCGCGCACCACGGCGAAGCCGCGCTGCAGAACGGACTTGTAGGAGAGTGAGGCGAGCAGTTTGGCTTGGGCTGAAAGCGCCTGCGTGCGCCGGTCGAGAAACTGGGAAATTGCCCGTTGCGCCGACTGGCCCAGACGGTCGAGTTTCTCGCGATCACGCACCGCCTGCTGTTGTACAGCACGCAGCGTGAGCCGCCCCGATAGGCGTTCAAGCCTGGCACGATTGAGTTGGGTGTTGGCTCGCAGGACCAGCACCAATCGCCCCGCCGCTGTATCGTAACGCTGGCGGGCGAGTGCGAGAATATCGTCAGGCCGGGGCAGTGCCCGGGCGGCCGAGCGAACTCGGGTTTGGCGCTCCTCCATGCTGCGCCTGAAACCCTGTTCATGACGGGCAGCGAGTGACGCAACTTGCGCCAATAATTCGACGCGAACCGGCACGGCGCGTTCGGCGGCGGCGGTGGGCGTGGGGGCGCGAAAATCCGAAACCAAGTCAATGAGCGTCGTATCGGTCTCGTGGCCAACCGCTGAAATCAGCGGAATTTCGCTCGCCGCCACGGCGCGCACCACGATTTCCTCGTTAAAACTCCAGAGGTCTTCGAGCGAGCCGCCGCCGCGCGCCACGATGATCAAATCCGGGCGTGGGCTCATGGCGTTGAAGCCGGCAATGGCGGCGGCCACTTCGCCCGCACTGGTTTCGCCCTGTACCCGCACCGGCCAGACGATGACGTGACGGGGGAAGCGGTCATTGAGGCGGTGCAGAATATCGCGGATGACAGCACCTGTCGGCGAGGTGACGACGCCGATCAGGCGCGGCAGGAAGGGAATTGGCTTCTTGCGCTCCACATCGAACAGACCCTCGGCAGCGAGCTTCTTCTTGCGCTCCTCAAGTAGCGCCATAAGGGCGCCTACACCGGCGGGCTCAATGATTTCGATGATGATCTGGTAGGCGGATTTGCCGGGATAAGAAGTGATCTTGCCAGTGACGATGACCTCGAGCCCCTCCTGCAGTTTCGAACGCAATTTCGAAAACGTGCCGCGCCAGATCACCGCATCGAGCTTGGCGCCTTCATCCTTGATGGAAAAATAGCAATGGCCCGACGAGTGGGCGCCCCGGTAGCCGGAAATCTCGCCACGCACCCGCACATGGCCAAAGTTGTCCTCAATCGTACGCTTCAGGGCATGGGAAATTTCGGTAACCGAATACTCGCCGATATTCGGCTTGGTGCCATCATGGATTTCGCCGGTATCGCGATCGTGGTGCCAGTCGGTGGACATGATCTAATAAGCCCTTTGATTCCCGTGCATCAAATGCGAGAAGACGGCGGAAAGCAAGGTTTCGAAGATGAACATCCTTCTGATCGGTTCCGGCGGCCGTGAACATGCGCTGGCCTGGGCCATATCGGCGAGCCCAATGTGCGATAAGTTGTTCTGCGCACCGGGCAATCCCGGGATCAATCAGGTCGCCCGCGTGGTTGATTTGAATGTCACTGACCACGCTGCCGTCGCTGCATTCTGCATGGCCGAGGCGATTGGTTTTGTTGTTGTCGGACCGGAGGGTCCGCTGGTGGCGGGGATTGCAGACGACCTTCGGGCGGCGGGCATAAAGGTGTTCGGACCATCCAAATTCGCGGCCCAGCTTGAGGGTTCGAAAGGTTTCACCAAGGATATTTGCACTAAATACAAAATTCCAACCGCCGCCTACGGACGCTTCACGGATAAGGCTGCAGCGCTGAATTATCTTGAGGAACATTGTGCTCCCATCGTTATTAAGGCCGATGGTTTGGCG
>JANLWG010000102.1:0-13768 GCA_031364405.1 Hyphomicrobiales bacterium | reverse complement strand
GACTCGCGTGCCGCCGCGGTGCCGACCGTATCCGGTTGCCAATCGCGTACTGCCGACATCGATTGTAACCTTGCTGCCGGATCGGGCTGAAGCATTGCTTCGAGCAAACTCCGAAACTGTCCGCCGATGGCGGAGAGATCCGGCACAACGCGGCGCTTCTCGATCACCTCGACCTGGGTGCCGCTCATATCGACCGAGTGCCCCAGCAAGGCTCCCGCCAACACGAGGCCGAGACTATAGACATCGGATTTCGCGGTCACCTCGCCACCAAACAAACCAAGCTGTTCGGGTGAAACAAAATTGTATTTTCCCGCAAAGCTGCCGCCCAGCAGCGTCGCACCGCCGACATTGGCCGACTTTGCAATTCCGAAATCGATGATCTTGGCCCGGTCCATCCTGCCGCCCGGAAGAATGATATTGTCAGGTGACATATCGCGGTGAATGATGCCGGCTTCGTGGGCCTTCTGCAGGCCATCAGCCAGCCGCCGCTGCAAGAACACGACGTCCGCCAGGCTCAGCGGCCCGCTCTTGATTCGCTCCGCCAAGGAGGGACCGTCGACGAATTCCATCGCCAGATAGGGCCGGCCAAGAGTGGGATCGATCGAGAAGACAAAATAGCGGACAATGGCGTCGTGTGCGAGGTGGTTGAGAATCCGGGCTTCCTTGCGGAACAGGTCGAGGATCATCTCATCGCGGGCAAATTCCGGCAGCACGATCTTGATAGCGACGGGATCGCCGGTCTGGATGTTATGGCCGCGGAACACCTCTCCCATTCCGCCGATACCAATGAGTGAATCAATCCGGTAGGTCTGGTTCAGCTCGGTGCCGCCGATAACCGTGGTACTAATGCCGCCTTGTGGGCCCGTGCTGCTCATGGCATTGGTCCTGGCTGGCAACTGACCACGACGACGGTCACGTTGTCTTTGGCGCCGCGTTGCAAAGTCAGCTCGACAAGATCGTCGCAGGCAGATTGCGGCGGCTTGGCGATAACCTGGCTGAGGATTTCGCTGTCCTCGACATGGCCAGTCAAACCATCACTGCACAAAACAAAAACATCGGCAGGTTCTATCTCTCCATTGACGGCTTCAAGCTCAGGTTCCTCGAACACTCCGACAGCTCGTGTAACAACATTGCGGCCGGGCCACGATCTTGCCTCCGAAGAGTTGAGCAAACCTTTATCAATCAACTCCTGCACTTCCGAGTGATCGTGGGAAATCTGGACGATCTTTTGATTGCGGACCAGATAGACCCGGCTATCCCCCGACCATACACAAGCGTAGCGCTGGCCAAACACCAGGAGCGCCGCCAGCGTCGATCCCATCACCGCATTCTCGTCACCGGTCGATAGCCGCAGAAGCTCGGCATTGGCCCGGTAAACCCGGTCATTGAAGCGGGCCAGCAAATCAGGCGCCGAAGCCGCCCGGCCAACAGTTTTTGCAGCCTCAACGATGGTTGAACTGGCCAACTTGCCGTTGTGGTGCCCGCCCATGCCATCGGCAACCAGCCACACGCCATTGCCGTCGCCCACAAATAAACTGTCTTCGTTAACCTGCCGGACAACTCCCGTATGAGTAGCGCTTCCCGTTTCAAAATTGATGATGCCTTGACTCATGTCGCCGCTCTGCCGTCGAATGCGCCGGTCAGAAATCCCGTAAATCCATAGGGGTCGGGAAGGCCGTTGCAAACGGCGATCCGGGCCGGGTAATTTTCTCCTCCCAATGTCCACCAGTAACTGCGGCTGCCACATGCGTTCTGGATATCTTGCGCTAGAAGGTCATCAAACGTCAGCTCAATTTCATCCTGGGAAATTTTCCACACCGAGATTTCCGGCCCGGATGTTTGTGGAGCCCGCGAATTCAGATGATTGGATGCCAGTGGCGGGAAGGCCAAGTCTTGCAGAAGTTCATTCGGCTCATCGCGGAAACTTTCCTGCAGGGCCCGCAGAAGGGCAGCCTCGGCAGGCTCATACCAATTATCCATTGAATCAAGATGAGGTGGATTGATTGTCATGCCTTCGGGCGCACAGGCACACAGGGTGAGTGGAAAATAACGGCCGACGCCATCGACTGATGGCATCATCACGCCCGCCACACTCGTCCCGCATAACTGGCTGCCGATCCAGAATCTCCAGATGGGAGCCGTAAGGAATGCTGGTTGCCAGCCGGTTCCCAGTTGCACCCGGCTTGCGGCTATCGATGATTGCAGCCAGCATTCCCAAACGGTCAGGAACGCGCGCGGCACATTGTGGACAATGAAGTCGCGCTTGGAAGGAAGTTTACCGAACAGGCCGCACTGCATGGCGTCCGCTCACAGACCTGATGGACAGCTGAAGTTTCGCAGTGCCTGCAGTGCGAATGGATTTTCCAGTGTACCAACGCGCACCTGATAGGAAACCTCCCGTCCGCCGACGACGAAACGCACCGACAACTTGTCGCCCGACTGGCTCATGCCGCCGGCATTGAGCATGCGGTACAATGCCCAGGGTCCACCAAAACGGATGATCGAGTTACTACCGAAGGCTTCCGGCAGCAGCGTCACCGATGCGGTGCCATCGGCCGAGCTTCCAGGCCAACTGAACTCCTTGGGTTGGTCGATGCCATGAACGCTCTCGAGCTTTTCACCATTGACTTCAAACTCGGCCGATGCCGCTTCCTGGCTCAGCGTCTGGGCGACCACCGACAATTTGACATTCGGAATGGAACCGCCGGTGGCAAAGAACGCATCACGTATCCGCGCCGCATTCTGGAATTGCGCCAGCGTCGCCCCGGATAGTTCACGGCCCAGCCGTGTGTTCTTCTTCCAGGTCCATTTGTCCTTTGACATATCAACCATCGCAACCAATTTTTCGTTGAAGAAGCCATCGATCACCCCCGCCGGCGAGAACAGCCGGGCGAATTCGGTCAAGGGCACGTCGCGCTTGCTCTTCGGCGCAAATGGGAAACGATTGGCGATCACATCCTGGCATTTCGCCGTGACCGTGCTGTTCAGCTGACCGTTCAACTCATCGATGGTGTCGTTGGTTACCTTTCCTTCGAACTCCTCCGCCGCCGCCAGGATCATGTCGGAGAATGGCTTTTCCAGCCGGGAGGCATTACTGCGCAGAAACGCCACGTATTGCTGCACCCTTTGCATGGCGCCCGACGTTCCCTCCGGGTTGTTTTCCGCTTCAACCAGGCTCTGGTAGATGCCGTTGAGCTGGTCGAGCAATTCGTCAATCTTGTTCTTGCCATCGCTGCCTTCGGTCAGTTCGTGATAACGGCGGAACTGAGCTTCGATGTTGGCGCCTGGCGCGCCAGCGCTTGCAACCTCTCCGGCCCGGGCCTGAGATTTCTTGGCGACGTCGAGTCCGATCCGGGCCAAGCCGGTCAGACGCGACTCAACTTTTTTCTGAATTGCTTCGGCCGTGGCCTCGAGCGCGCCACCTGACTCCTTCGCCGTATCGGGGCGTTCCTGCGTCAGTTTGGTTTCGCCGCTGATCGATTCAATCAGCAGCTTGATCGGCGAGGTTGGGCTCGAGGCCGCCTGCAGAACAACGAAACTGGGTTTGTCGGAAACCAGCGACTTGAGCTTCAACCGGTCCAGCGCCGAGCGCCACGCCGCCACAAACTCGCGGTCATAGATGGCCAGCAGATCAGGACCGAGTTGCTCGTATTGGCGCCCGACAGCCCCCTGCTGGCCGGCCTCGCCCAAAACCCATCTCTCGTTCTCAAGCGAAGTGGCAACGTCCGCCAACTGACCGATGAACAAATCATTGAAACCTGCGTAGGTGTAGAGATTGGGTACTCGTACCGAATCGAGTGCCGACCCGTCCTTGGTTTCGAAGACCGTCGCCATGTCGCTGCCACCACGGGACGATGCGACCCAATCCTCCAATGGCACATTTCGCGCGTTCGATTTGATCAGGGCATAGGCCCGCTCGGCCAGACTGAGCCGCACCAAAACGCCCTGTGCCGCCCTCACCAGGTCGCCGTTCAATTCAAACGGCGGGCTGGTACCGGGATCGAGATCAAGCATGGCGCCAAGGTGTTCAAGTAGCTCTGCCCGAACCTTCTGGTTGGCAGCACCAGGATAAAGCTCTACCCACGATCCTTCCATCCACGCCACGATGAGTTCGCGGTCGGTCTTGATCTGGGCAATTCCTCCCATCATCAAATAGACCTTAAGCGCCTCATAGATAAACACCGGATTGTTGAGATTGCCCTCGATCTGTTTTTCCAGATGCAAGACCAGGCGCGAGCGGAACGTGCGGTCCAGCGCCACCCGGTACGCCGCAGTCGAGGACGCCAGCAAATTCTCGCGCTGACTGAGACCAAAGGTGCCGGCAAGCGGTGTCGGCCGATCGGCAAAGCCGTAGCCCACCGGCAGATATTTCAGTTTGTGGAGCAACTCGAGCGTTTTGGTGAAGTCGGTATCCGACACCGGGTTCTGCTGGATCACCGGCTCCGCCACGGCTTTGTATTGTTCGAGTTCGAGTCTGGTGTCGACGATCAGTTTGCTGTTGGCAAGATAGCTCACCCACCAGCCCGACAACACCGCAAGCGAAGCAAGCCCAATCAGCGAATAGCCGGCATAGCGCAAAATCCGCGAGCGGCGTACCGCCTCGCGATTGACCGAAACCCAGCCGGCTTCGCCAAAGATGACTTTGGTCAGCAGATCGCCAAGGAAAAAACTCTTGGCGCGTCCCGAATAGGCGGGCGATGCCGCCCCCTGCAAACCGAAGGCCCCCGCCATCGATCCCAGTACCCGGTCGACCGGCGTTCCCTCCTGGGTTCCCGAGGTGAAATAGAACCCCCGCAGTGCGATATTGGTTTGATAGCGCGTCGGCTCGAATATCTGATTGAGAAACTCGATAACCGCAGGCTTGAGCGCCGCCATCTGCGACGGCAGACCGTAAAGGCGCACACGCGACAAGGGATCGGCTTCTTCCTGCAATCGGTCAGGTACTTCCTGGGTCAGGCGTTCAACCAGCAGGTCGAATTCCGGATCGACGTCGGCAATCTTGTTTTCGGTCTTGCTGGCAGGTTGAAACGTGGCGCCCCAAACAAGCTTGCGGCGGGCTTCGCTGAAATTCCCAAAGAACTCCATGAAGCCTGACACCAGATCCGCTTTGGTGAACAGCGCATAAACCGGGAAATTGATCTGAAGACGATCATTGAGTTCGGTAAGCCGCTTGCGGATGGCTACGGCGTGCGCAGTGATTTCGGCCTGATTCATTGTCATCAGGTCTTCGAGGCTGATTGCCACCAGCACGCCGTTGATCGGTTGTTTCGGCCGGTTCTTCTTCAACAGATCGAGAAACGAAAGCCAACTCCTGCGATCAGCCTCGGTATCGGAGTCCTGCGTGGTGTATCGTCCAGCCGTGTCGATCAGCACGGCTTCCTCGGTGAACCACCAGTCGCAATAACGGGTGCCGCCCACGCCGGCGACCGAGCCCTTGCCCACGCCCTTAGACAACGGGAATTTGAGCCCGGAGTTGAGCAGCGCAGTAGTCTTGCCCGAACCCGGCGGTCCGATGATCACATACCAGGGCAACTCATAAAGGAACTCGCCGCGCTTGTTATGAGATTTCTTGAGCGTGAGCAGTGCGTCGCCCATCTTCTCGGCAAGTACTGAAGCGTCGGAGTCGGGCTCTTTCGCATCGGCTTCCGTCAGCGCGGACTCGATTGCCTGGGCGGCCTTGCGCCGTTTTTGAAAGCGGTAGGCCACAATGCCAAGGAACACCGCAATGATAAGTACGATGATCGCCAGCCTGAGCCACACGCTTTCAAACGGGCTAAAACCACCAAAGCTGATGATCGGAAAAACAAACCAGACCAACACGCACAGGGCAGCAACACCAATCAGTGAGGCGATGGTGATCAGCCACTTCTTCATGCCGGTATTCTCCCGGCTGGCTCGGCGGGAAAGGTCATCAGTCGATCCTTGGAATGCGAATTTCTACCCGTCTATTGCGGGCCCGGCCTTCCGGGGTCTTGTTCGAAGCGATCGGTTGAGTGTCGCCGCGGCCAGCGGTATCAAGCCTGTCCTTGTCAGTGAGGTTGGGCCGCAACAGTTCGGCAATAGCCACCGCGCGTTTCTCCGATAAATCCTGATTGTCCTTGAACTTGACACTCGACTTGAGCGGAGTGTTGTCGGAGTGGCCGACAACCAGGATGCGGTTGGGCTCCTTGTCGAGTGTCAGCGCCACATGCTTCAATGTTTCGCTGACACCGTCTTTGACACTTGCGCTGCCCTTGTCGAACAAGACATCGGTAAGCAACTGCAACAGAATGTCTTTGCCCGCCGGATCGACTGCCACGCGCTTGGCCTTGATGTCTTCCGCCAGCGCAGCTCTAATCCGTTGCAACTGCGTGGATACCGGAGCTTCGATACTGGCTACCGGCAGTGGTTTGAAGGGCGCCCTGGCCAATTCCACGGCGCTGTCTGGATGCAACCCCAGGAGCCGGTCCGCCAAGGCGTCGGTGGCGCCCGACAAGAGGAGGCGGAGAAGTATAAACACGCCAAGCAGAAGCACAGCGGCGGACGAAGCCACCGCCCACACCGGAACCGTGACACGTGAATGTTCGGTGGCAATCTCCTGGCCCCGCCAATGGGGAGAAATCTCATCTTCGGCCCGCGCCCTGATGTGGCGAATGGTTTGATAGACATCGCGCCGCACTTGTTGCAGGGCTACATCACCACCGGCGCTGCGATATTGGCCTTCGAAACCAAGCGACAGGCAGGCGTGCATGAGTTCCAGGAGGTCAATGTTGAGTGCCGGGTTGGCCTTCACCCGGGCCAGCTCGTCAAAAAAACCGACGCCGCTGGTTCTGGCCTGGAAAAACCGGCTCAACATGCTGTACTGCGTCCACAAGTGACGCTCGCCTCCTGGCAGGTTCTGCACGATGTCGTCAGCGGTTGCGCACAAGGCGTATTTGGCCGTGACGACCTGCTGTGGTGAAATGCCGGCCGCCTGCAGGCGGCGCTCAAAGGCGGTAATCGCCTGCGCCACCGCATCCATCAGCGGAGCCACGCTGAGCTGCTGCGGATTGACCCGCAAGTTCGCCAACAGCACCAGGAGGGACCGAGCGGCTTGCAACAAGGGGTTTTGATCCGCCACCGCCATGTCCGCAATCACGCGCGGTATCGACGGGGTGGCCACGGCAGCGGGACCGCCCGGGGCTTGTGCGGGCGCACGCTGGCCGCCGGCGCCGCTCCACAGATCAGGGTTTTGTTGAGGTGGCTGTGGCTGAGTGGGCGCGGCCGGAGCAACCTCCCGGCGCCCACCAGGATTAGGCCGGATTACCGTTCGCTCCGGACCTGAAAACGGATCCCCCGGAGGCTTGCCGCCGGTCATTTCGCGTCCTCTTTGATCGCCCAGAGGTCGAGTTCAAGCCCTGGCCAATCACCGGAGAAATGCATGCCGATGCCACTCGCCGTGCTGAATTCGGGCCACAGCGGCGACATCCGGTCAAGGTAGAAATAGACGTGAGTCGAAATCGCCCGAATCTGGGTTGGCGGCGTGGGCATATGCACCAGCCCGATACCTGGCAGGTGCGCCTGCACGATATCATTCATCTTGGTGTTGGGGCCAACTTTGAAGAGGGCTGGAAACTGGTTCTGAATTTCGGTGAGTGGCCGCTGCGCCGCAACTTCCAGGATAAATGTCGCCGAGCGGAACAAATTGCGGTCACGAACCGCAGCGATGAACGCATTGGGGGCTCGTTCAGTAATCTCGAGCCGGATTGCCCTGCTGATGTCGATGTTGAGAAACTTCTGAATGTCGGCGAGAACCGGCGCGAAACTCGCTTCGAGATTGTCGTGATTATAAGCCGCATAGTCGCGTGCCCGCCGCTCCTTGGTCGCATAGGTCGCGAGCTCGCCAGCCAGTCCAAGGAACTCGGAATAGATTCTTTCGGGATGAACATAGCGTGAAGCACGCAGATGCTTGATCAGCGGAATTTGCCGGTTCAGCATGCCGAGCATGAAGTAATCGACGCTTTGCAAACCGCCACCGGCACTTGGATCGGCCGCATAGCGCGCCAATTCCTCTAGCTTGGTCTCGACCCAGCCGATGACCCGGTCGAGCCAGCCGGTCACAACCGGGTGCGCCGAAGCCAGCAGAACGGGGGGCGCAAAACGCTCGTCGAACACGATCGCCTTGTCGGTCACTTCAACGATGCGGGCCACCGCAAGCCCTACATAGCCGGGTTTCGCGGTTTTCCGTACCTCATAGGCCAATCGCGGGTGGGCGATATCGATTTCTTCTTCGACACGCAGTGTCGATGTGGAATCAATAAAGGTTTCCGAGCCAATAACGAAACGGCTGGCGCTCCCGGTCTCGCTGTTGTCGACCTCGCGGGTGTTTGCGGCGGCTTCCGGCATGAGAAGCCACACGTGGAGTCCCGCGGCGTTTTCGGGGATTGTTATGGGCGCCGGCAATGGGCTGTCGGCAGGCAAATTGAACGGCGTTCCGTCGGAAAAAATGCCGGCCGCCCGGCGCAGGCCGAATTTATTCTGCTGCGCCAGGTCACGGTCGATCTCGAATTCCCGAAATCCCCATGGGTAAGGCGTGATGTAACCAGAGCGGCTGGCAACCAGACGCTCAAAGTAGCGGTCACTCTGCTGCAGATGCTGAGGCCTGAGAAACAGCCCTTCCGACCAAACAACTTTGCTAAACCACGACATGATTCCGTCCGTCCGCAAGAGTCAGTTGTCGCGCATGCTTACCAGGCCGTGTTCCGCGCGAAATCGCACACCTACATCAAACACTTCGGCAATCATGGCTCCGGCAAGAACGGATATCAAGAGGAATTGCTTTCGACATGCCATTTGCATAGCTTGGCATATGGCACTGAGACATTTAACCCTAACGATCGCTCTGTCGGCCGCCACATGCTTTTTTGATGTTGATCCGGCACAGGCCGAGTTCAAGGTCTGCAATCAGACTCTCAATCTCTACAACCTTGCCATTGGCGTAGAGACGGCCGGTGAGTTCCATACCGAGGGCTGGTGGACGGTATCAGCCAACGCCTGCGTGACCCTGATAAAGGGAACCCTCAACTCGCGCTTTGTCTACGTGTTTGCTACCAACATCTATGGCGATGACGCCCTCTCGGGTGAATGGGACATGTGCATAGACAGCCGCAAATTTTATATTTTGCGGATCAAAGGCGAAGCATGGAACTGTTGGCCGCGGGGATACCAGCAGGTTAAATTCAAAGAGGTTGATACTGGGAAATCAGCATCATGGACGATCTTCATCCGTGAAGTTCAACAGTAGAGAGTCTACGCGAATGGGCAAACTCAACCACCCCACCCGCCGCCGGTACCCCCGCCGCTGCCACTACCACCACCACCAATACTCCGTTTGATGGGCGCCTTCCTCTGAGCCACAACCGGACAGCCACTTTTGTTGTAGTACAAGATTTTTTGACCGGCTTTCACTATCTTGCAGGTGCTCTTGGTTGAAGCGGCCTTCTTTTTATTCGCGGACTGCACACTGGCTAACTGATTCGGTTTCTTCTTGAGTTTTGCACTCTTCGCCGTACCGCTGGTCCTCTTGGTGACCTTCTTTGCGGGCTGAGTTTTTACCTTGGCGGCCGCCGGTTTGTTTTCCGGTTTGTCGATAGTGGTGTCTGCAGGTTTCGGCGCCGGTTCCACAATCGTGGTATTTGAATCGGGCACATACGTCTTGCCGGACAGCAGTTCATAGCGGCTCTTGGCCGGGTCAAAGAACATCCCGTTCGGAAACTTGTTCAGATAGTTGAGAAAATTGTCGGCCTGATCGGTATCCTTGATGCTGTTCCACAAGGCAAGCTCGCCAGCCGGCGAAAGATCATCGGTCGAGTTAACCACCGGTGCAACAGCGGGCTCTTCGGCGACCACCCCAACTGGTGCCACGGCAAGCAAGCCCATGAGCAGCAGGGTGCCAAAGCCGATTTTCAATTTGGTGTTCATATCAGCCATCGTCCCTGTCCTTTATCAGAATAAATCGAGCCTGGGGTTGCGGTTCTGCCAAGCCTTGCGTTCGAGCAACAGCAGGGTGCTATTCAGGTCGGTCGCGGTTTCCAGTCCATCACCGCCGATTTCTCCGATTAGCGACTTTATTGCCTTTGCCTTGGCACTGTCGGGCAGCGCCTTGAGCGCGGTTATCGCATCGGTGTTGCTGCCATAGGCATCAAGCGCCACCGCCAAGCCATAAAAGTGGGTGGCCTTGTCAATATCGCGCAAGCGCTGCGGGCCATTCTTGTAGACCCATGCCAGATTGGAAGCGGCCCAGGTATCACCACGCTCGGCGCCCATCGCGTACCACTCGACGGCTCGTGAAACATCTTTCTTAACGCCTTCGCCCTTCATGTAGAGCCGGCCGATGTTGCCGGGAGCCTGCGGATGCCCGCCTTCGGCGGCTTGCGCAAAAAACGCCAGGGCTTTGCCCGCATCGCGCTTCACACCATTACCCTCGAGATAGGCAAAACCGAGATTGTTCATGGCATAAATGTCGTTGCGGGCGAGGCTCGCTTCATAGAAGCGGACGCCGCGCGCGGGGTTCTTCTTCACTGTGCGGCCATAATAATACATGGCACCCAATTCATTCATGGCATAGGTGTGGCCCATTTCGACGGCCCGGTTGAGGAACTTCAGGCCGGTTTCGGGGTCTGCCGCGATGCCACGCCCCAACACCAGATTGCGGCCGTGGGAGAGCATGGCATAGGGGTCGCCCAGTTCGGCGCCGCGCTGGAAATAACCTTCCGCTTCGACCAGGTCTTGATCCCTGCCAAGTCCCCGTTGGGCCATGTAGCCTAGTTGATAGAGCGCGCGCGTATGACCGGCCGAAGCGGCCTTCTGAAACAATTCCAGCGCGCCGGCGGTTTCTTTGGCGGCGAGCTTGGCCCGTCCAAGCTGATAGACATAGCGGGCAACTTCGGGATAATCGGCTATCGCACGGGTACAGGCCGCAACGGCGGTCACCGGGTCGATTTCATTCGGCAGCTTGCCGGCACCCACACCTTGCAGATCGAGCGGTTCACCCGCCTCCTGGTCGCAATCGACAATGAAGGGCACCAATTTGCCCGCCACCGGAATGCCGGTTGCACCGGCGGCTTCGCGGACTTTCCATTCCACTCCGACCGCCGATCCCTCCGAACCCAAAGCGGGTTCGTAGCGCACTTGCCGAAGATTTCCAGGGGCCAGAAGCGCCCCTTCTGTCAGGGCGTCGCCGTTGAGGTAGAGTACCCCGGCGGATGGCAATTGCGACAGTTCTACCTGAATACCGGGATCGCCACGGAGGATTGGAAAATCACCCAGCATCGCCACAGCACCCACCCCGATCGGCACGGGTTGCGGCTCAACGAAGGCCTTACCCATTAACTCCGCTACGTCTTGGGCGAGCCCGGATTGAGTAATTGTCGTTGGCTCCGGCTCTGGTGCCGCACCGATGACCACGGCAGGCACTGTTACATCTTCTTCGACCGCCGAAACCATGATGGCCGGACGTGCCAGGTAGAGCGGTTCGATCAGCGTGAAGCTGGTCCATGGCCGCTGTTTATGCTCGGTGGTTTCCCAGACGTCTTGCGTTACCTTCATCAGCGATGATTGTAAGTCGCCCCCTACCTTGAAACTGTATTTCAGAAACGCCCCGGTGAACGGTGACAATTCCCCGCTGCCGTCAACAGCGACATTTCCGGGCTGGGTCGAATAGGCGATGAGACTTCCGGTGGCAGCGTTCTGTGCCGCGAGCCCGCCTGATTTCGGCGTCGACTCAAGATTTGATCCGATAAAATAAGCTCGCGCCGGGAACGGGTTATTGCGGCACGAATCAAGAAAAATCGCCTGCAGGCGGGAATGGCTCTGCATGTAGCCCAGTATCGTCTGTACGCTGATGGTCTCGACTTCCATATCCATCGCCGTCTTGAGCGCGGCGTCGACGGGAATAAGCCGATTGTCGCCGCCGATCTGGATGCCATGCCCGGAATAGTAGAACAAACTCAGATCGGCACCATCAAGCGAGCGCACGAATTTTCGCAGCTCTTCGTCAAACCCGGCGCGATCGAGATCAAGGGCAGTTACCACTTCAAATCCAGCCCGCCGCAAAGCCGTGGCGACCGCCTTTGCATCATTTGCGGGATTGGGAAGCGCCGGAACGGTGCGATAGGCGCTGTTGCCGACAACAAATGCGACACGCCGCCCATCACCGTTTCCTGCGATTGCAGATGCAACCATGCAGGCGAAAAACATGGCGCACGCCACGGCGAAATTCCGCGCGCATATCTTGGCGGCGGTTGCGGCCGATCGTGTCCGGTGAATGCTACGCTGCATCATCATCAGTCTTCCCTGGACAGCGACATCGCATTAGAAATCAAACTATTAAAGAAGTGTAGCCGAAATTGGACGCCAACACCACTCGTGATTGCAACAGTCCTAACTGCCGGGAGTCTTGAGAATATCCTTAAGCAAGGCCGGAAAATCCTTGTCGACGAAGAAGCGGGCGCGCTCGATCAATAGCGGTATGGGGCTTGAGGGTTCGACTCGCCGGAAATAGCTTTCCACCGCCAGCATCAACCGTGCACTATCCATTCTACTGGCGACGGTGAACGTCTGGCCCACCGTTTGGCCTTCGGCCGGCGGTTCTGCGGCCTGCCCGGCAAGCGCTTTGAGCTGCGCGAAGGTAAGCGTGAAAGGCGACTCACCACCGATTTTTATCGTCGATTTCTCCGCCGCGGCCGGCGCCAGCAGCAGCATGGCGTCGACGAACGACTTGCCGACCATCTGCTGGGCTTGCCGGACCAGCAGCAAGGCCGGGCTGGAGGGCTCGTGGCGGGCAAAATATCCGGCCACTGCCTTCAATGCCTCGGCGGCGTCCGCCGACGATTGCAGGCCCGGCATGTTTGCCGTGGCCAGCGATGCGGATTCGCCGGTCTCCCCAGCCGCTGTTTGCCCGTCAGCCGGCTCATTCTCCGGTGGCGCTGCCGAGGGCTCGCGTTGTTGGATGACGCCACCGACAAATCCACCAATCGCCTCGATCAGCGGCACCAGACGCTCAAATGCGGGCGCGTCCTCATAGCCCGCCTTGTCGATGAAGGCTGACCGGATGCTTTTGAGTGCGGCGCCTGAGCGGGTCACCGCATTACCCATCGTCTTGATGGCTTCGAAATCTTCGAACTTCAGCAGCGCATCACGAATGGAAGACTCATCGATGATGGTTTCGCCATTGCGTGGCTGTGCAACCTTGGTCGCCAGCAACAACGAACGATAGGCCAATGGACCTAACTTGCGATCCTTGATCAGCGGCGCATATTGCAATGGCAATACCACGGTCGGCATATCATCGAGCGAACCAACATGGGCGCCACGCAGTGAATAGCTTTCGTCCTGTTGTTGGGGATGAACATCCCTCCAGCGTTCGGTGAGCAACGACGATATGGCGTCAAGCGTATTGGCAAATCCCAGGATATCCCCCGATAAAATCAAGTATTTCGCGGCAAGAATCAGCAGCCTCAGGTCGCGGACCTGTTGCAGCCATGTCGATATTTCCTTGAGTGGCCCGGCCGCATCGAAACTCGCTTTCGAGAATGTCAAGAAGGATGCCGGCAGCTGACCCTCGGCGGCGGCAATGAAATTCTCGAGCTCAGCAATCCCATCGGGACTAGGTCCGCACGGCAATTCAGCTGATACCGGCGAGCTGATAACGCTGAAATCGACCATTATCCGGCCACATGATCGGTAGGCTGCATGTTATTGAATGATCATGCGCGTTTCCACGCGCCGGTTAGCGGGGTCAAATGCGTCA
>JANLWG010000100.1:0-3252 GCA_031364405.1 Hyphomicrobiales bacterium | reverse complement strand
CTTTGCTGCAATGTATCGCCTGGTCAATTCGCGTATCGGGAAGCTCTGCCAGTCGCTCCAGCAGAACGAGGAGCTCGCTTCGTCCATCGGTGTCAACATCGCATACTTGCGCGTGATCGCTTATGCAATTTCGTCTTTCTTCGGCGGCGTGGCCGGCTCCATTTTCGCCGCTATCGCCCAATCCATCTATCCATCGAGCTTCACTGTCACCGACTCGGTCAACTTCATGTTGAATTGTTTTCTCGGCGGCCTCGGTTATGTCTTTGGGCCGATGCTCGGCACCCTCGTGCTCTATTTCGGCTGGGACCTTTTGTTCCAGACCGGCGAATTCCAGCTCTTGATCTATTCGACTTTGATGATCGTGCTTATGCTGTTCTTGCCCAATGGAATTCTGAGCCTCGGTGCCCTTGTTCGGAAGAAGGCCTGAGACATGGCCGATCTGCTGCAAGTTTCTGGTCTCACCAAGCGCTTTGGCGGCCTGGTTGCGGTGAACAACGTGTCTTTCTCCGTGCGCGAGAAGGAAATCCTTTCGGTTATTGGCCCGAATGGCGCGGGCAAGTCGACACTCTTCAAGCTGATTTCGTCCTTCCTCCGGCCCTCATCGGGCGAAGTGCGGTTCAAGGGCGAGCGCATATCCGATCTGGCGCCCCATATCGCGGCCCGCAAGGGCGTTGTCCGCACTTTCCAGGAAACCACCATCTTCAAGAGCATGAGCGTGCGCGACAACGTCATCATTGCTCATCATCTGCGCTCCAGGGCGAGCCTTCTCGGCTTCTTTCTGGGGACCAAGCTGGCGACAGCGGACGAAACGGCCTTCGCCACGTCGGCCGATGAAATCCTCGAGTTTCTCGGACTTTTCCCGATTGCCGGCGAAATCGCCAGAAATTTGCCGCATGGCCATCTGCGCGCTCTTGGCATCGCCATTGGCCTTGCCACCAATCCGACAGTCCTGCTGCTCGACGAGCCATTCGCCGGGATGAACCACGACGAGACCATGAAGGCCGTGGCGATGGTGCGGCGCCTACGCGAGCGTGGCCTGACGATCCTGCTAGTCGAGCACGACATGTCCGCGGTCATGAAAATTTCCGACCGCATCGTGGTGCTGAATTTCGGCGAAATGATCGCGGAAGGAACGCCGGCGGAAATCCAGCGCAACGAGAAGGTGATCGAAGCCTATCTCGGCAGCGAAGACGAGGCGATCGGGCTTTAAAACATGAACCAGATTCTGAAATTCGCCAACGTCGAACTTTATTACGATCACGTCTATGCGCTGAAGGGCGTGTCGCTGGAGGTAAACGAGGGAGAGACCGTCGCCCTCATCGGCGCCAATGGCGCGGGCAAGTCGTCGATCCTGCGCGCCATTACCGGCCTGCGCAAAGTCAGGGCGGGCGAAATCCACTACAACGGACAGCGCATTGACGGCGCCAGCCCCGATGCGATCGTCAGGATGGGAATCGCCATGGTGCCCGAAGGCCGCCGCGTTTTCCCCTATATGTCGGTTAAGGACAATCTGCTGATGGGCGCCTTCACTCGTTCCGACAAGGCGGAAATCGCAAAGTCTCTTGAGATGGTCCTCGGCCGCTTTCCCCGCCTCAAGGAACGCTACACGCAGGCTGCAGGCACCATGAGCGGCGGCGAACAGCAAATGCTGGTCATTGGCCGCGCCTTGATGGCCAGGCCGCGCTTGCTTCTTCTGGACGAGCCATCGCTTGGCGTGGCGCCGAAGCTGGTGCAGGATATCGCCCGCTCGATCGTCGCCATCAACCGCGACGAGAAGGTCAGTGTGCTGCTGGTCGAACAGAATTCCCGCATGGCGTTGCGCATATCCCAACGTGCCTATGCCTTGACGACGGGTGCGATTGCGCTTTCCGGAAATTCCGCTGATCTGTTGAATGATGAGCGAGTGAAGAAGCTTTACCTCGGTGTTGAACTGTGACTGATCCAAAATTTCCCTACCCGCGCGACATGAAGGGCTATGGCCGGGCCATCCCCGACCCGAAGTGGCCAGGTGGCGCGCATGTGGCGGTGCAGTTCGTGCTGAACTACGAAGAGGGCGGCGAGAACAACATTCTGCACGGCGATGCGGCCTCGGAAGCATTCCTGTCGGAGATCGTTGGAGCCGCCGCATGGCCCGGCCAGCGCCACTGGAACATGGAATCGATCTATGAATACGGCGCCAGGGCCGGCTTCTGGCGGCTGTGGCGCATGTTCACACGCGCCCAGGTGCCTCTGACCATCTACGGGGTGGCCACCGCGCTGATGCGTTCGCCCGAACAGGTCGCGGCGATGCAGGAAGCCGGCTGGGAGATCGCCAGCCATGGTCTCAAATGGGTCGAGCACAAGGACATGGACGAAGACGACGAGCGCCGGTCGATCCTTGAGGCGATCCGCGTCCACACCGAGGTCACCGGCGAACGCCCGTTCGGCTGGTATACCGGGCGCTGCTCGATGAACACCACCCGGCTGGTGATGGAGGAAGGTGGTTTCCTCTATTCTTCGGATGACTATTCCGACGATCTGCCTTACTGGCTCGACCGGCCGCAGGGCGGCAGACACCTCATCATTCCCTATACGCTCGATGCCAATGACATGCGCTTTGCCACGCCGCAGGGTTTTAACACTGGCGAACATTTCTACTGCTATCTCAAGGATAGCTTCGATTGTCTCTATGAAGAGGGCAAGCGTGGTGGCCCGAAGATGATGTCGGTGGGGCTGCATTGCCGCCTGGCGGGCCGCCCCGGCCGCGCCTTGGCGCTGGCAAAATTCATCGATTACGTGCTGTCCCGCGATCATGTCTGGCTCGCCCGCCGCATCGACATCGCCCGCCACTGGCAGGCCAATTTCATGGGTTGAGGATGAATTCCGCCGGTGTATCAAACCGCATTTTCTCAAGCTCGCGACGCTGAATCGGCCCAAGAATTTAGTGGCCCAAAGCTCAGGCCAGCCATTTGTCTAGAGATTCCGGCTTTGAGATCGGTCATCCACCGCTGGGTGTATAGGCAAAAGTTCGTGGCCCCTTCCAAGTCATTTTCCAGATTGCGATGGCCGGTCAATGAGCGGAGCTAGGGGGAGTCATTTTCACATCGCCGGCTCCAGTGCCCATCCCCATCAAAGGTTGGCTATCCTTCTAGGACTTCGCGTGCCCTACCAAATATGCGACCGGTCCCTGGGGATGCAGCCGTGCCTAGTTGGGCTCACCAAACTCAAGCTCTTGGGCCAACAGGCCCTGCTGCCCGCATCCCCATTTTCTGC
>JANLWG010000024.1:0-32044 GCA_031364405.1 Hyphomicrobiales bacterium | reverse complement strand
GAAGATAAATGGGAACTCAAATTTCGATTTGTAGCGGTCATTGAGATGGGTGAAACGGGCGAACTCAGCCGGTGTCAAAGTAGCCAGCCCGGCACTGGCCTGTTCACGCGTCGAGTCTTCGGTGAGTTTGGCCTTTGTCGCGAGATCGGGATGGGCGCGGATCAGGGCCAGCTGTGCGGCAGGCGCGGCTGCGGCGACAGCACTTGAAAAACTCTCGATCATTGCATCACGAGAGGCGAAGGGACGCGCCGCACAAGCTTGACGGGCGACCCACGGCGAATGCTCGGCCACATCGCCGAATGCCGCCATGAAGGCCGTGGCCGTCATGGCATTCACTTCACGGAGCGGGATCATTGCCTGCTGATCCAGGCGCCAAGTTTAGCGCGTTCTTCCGCCGTCATACCGGTGCGGTTGCCGAGCGGCATCGCCTTGTTTTTCACCGCTTGCGTGTCGATCTGGGCGGCATAGCGTTTGAGATTTTCAAGCGTTTCAAGCTCGATACCCTTGGGTGCTGCCTTGATCGTTGCATCGGTGGGATTTGCCGCATGGCAAGCGGCGCAGCGGGTCTGAACAATCGATACTGCGTCGGCATCGCTCACTTCGCCCTGATAGGCAGGAACCACGGACGGCTGGGTGATGATTAGCGCCAACGCCAGTGCCGCACCGATGACCGGCAGGGTCCAAGCAATTTCGGATTGGGCATCGCCAACTTCGGTGCGCACCAGGAAATAACGGAGCAATACTCCAGCCACCACGATCAGCCCAGCCAGCAACCAGCCCCGTGCGCTATCGGTGATCATCGGATAGTGGTTGCTGACCATCATCAGCAGCACCGGCAAAGTAAGATAAGTATTGTGCAAAGAGCGCTGCTTGCCGATCACACCGAAACGCGGATCGGGGGCATCACCGCGCAGCAACGCCGCAGTGATCTTGCGCTGATTGGGAATGATGATCATGAAGACGTTGGCGGCCATGATGGTGCCGATGAAAGCGCCGACATGGATGAAGGCACCACGGCCGGAGAACACATGGGTGAAGCCGTAGGCCGCGACGAGAATGAACGCGAAGACGACGACCGCCAACAGCCCGGTGTTGCGGCCCAGGCTCGAGCGGCACAGCAGATCATAGACGAGCCAACCGGCGACGAGGCTTGCAACCGACAGGCCAATGGCCTGCCACTGGGTGAGCGCCATGACGGTGGGGTCAATGAGATAATTCTCGGCATTGAGATAATACTGCACGATGAGCAACAGGAAGCCGGTGACCCAGGTGAGATAGGCCTCCCACTTGAACCAGATGAGATCGTCGGGCAGCTTCGAGGGTGCGCTCAGATATTTCCGCACATTATAAAAGCCGCCCCCATGGACTTCCCACGCCTCACCCGCCACACCCGGCGGCAGCCCATCGTGCTTTCGCAGTGAAAAATCCAGTGCCACGAAATAGAATGAAGTGCCGATCCAGGCGATGCCGGCGATCATGTGGCCCCAGCGCAGCAGGAGATTGGGCCAGTCCAGGTTGAGGAGCCCCGCGCCGGTGAGCCAGTAAGAGGCGGCAAGGGCCACCAAGATGACCGGCAGGGTCCAGGCAATCTTTTCGAGCGGATCGCCCACTTCGTGGCGGACAAGAAAATGCCGCAGCGCCACGCCACCCACGACGATGAGGCCCACCAGAATCCACGCACGCGGGTTATCCGTCACCATTGAATAGTGATTGCTCACCATCATCAGCAAGACGGGCAGCGTGAGATAAGTGTTGTGCAGCGAGCGCTGTTTGCCGATGATGCCAAAGCGGGGATCGGGCGTTTCACCGCGCATCAGTGCGGCGGCAATCTTGCGCTGGTTGGGAATGATGATCATGAAGACATTGGCCGCCATGATCGTGCCGATGAAGATGCCCACATGAATGAAGGCGCCGTGGCCGGAAAAAACATGGGTGAAGCCGAAGGCCGCAATGAGTATGAGGATAAGGACCAACCCCGCGAGCACGCCGGCGTTCTCTCCGAGAGGCGACCGGCACAAGAGATCATAGACGATCCAGCCCGCGACAATGGCGAGAAGCGAGATTGCAATGGCCTGCCACGGCGCTAGCGCCAAAACGGCCGGATTAATCAGATTGGCCGATGGTTGCAGGTAATAGATGACCGCCAGAAGCAGAAAGCCGGTGACCCAGGTGAGATAGGCCTCCCACTTGAACCAGATGAGATCCTCCGGCAGCTTCGAGGGCGCCGTTATATATTTCTGGACGTTGTAGAAGCCGCCGCCGTGAACTTCCCAGGCTTCGCCAGCAACCCCCGCAGGCAGACCGTCCCGCTTTTTCAGCGAAAAATCCAGCGCCACGAAATAGAACGACGTGCCGATCCAGGCGATGCCTGCGATCATGTGGCCCCAGCGCAGGGCGAGATTCAACCAGTCGGCAATGAATGGGTCCATTTCAGGTACCAGTTATCAGGTGTCAGGTGTCAGGTGTCAGGTGTCAGAAAAAATGCCGGGCATCAGTTTGACACCCGGCACCTGACACCTGACCTCTGTTATTGCGGTAGTTGGTCGTCGATACCCTTGACGTACCAGTTCATGCCAAGAACATCGCCATCGGGCAGCGGCTTGCCCGCTTCACCCACAACGGTGCCGTCCTGCTTGGTGATTGGACCGGTGAACGGCTTCAGTTCACCTGACTTTATCTTGGCGACCGACTCTTCGGCCATCGCCTTCACATCATCGGGCATGTTGGTGAAAGGAGCAAGAACGACCATGCCAGCTTCCATGCCGCCCCAAGTGTCATCAGATTTCCAGGTGCCATCAAGAACCATTTTGACGCGGGCCACATAGTAGGGGTCCCAATCGTCGGTGTTGGCGGAGAGCTGGGCCTTGGGCGCGAACTTGATCATGTCGGACGACTGGCCGAAGCCCAGCTTGCCTTGATCCTGGGCGATTTGCAGGGGAGCCGTCGAATCAGTGTGCTGAACCATGATGTCGGCACCCTGGCCGATCAGCACCTTGGCGGCATCGGCTTCCTTACCGGGATCATACCAGGAATTCACCCAGACGATCTTGACCTTGAATTCCGGATTGACCGACTGCGCGCCGAGCATGAAGGAGTTGATCCCCGAGACCACTTCCGGAATGGGGAAGGACACGATGTAGCCCGCCACGCCCGACTTCGACATCTTGGCGGCGATCTGGCCCATCACGTAACGGCCTTCATAGAAGCGCGCATTGTAGATCGCAACGTTGTCGGCCTTCTTGTAGCCGGTGGCGTGCTCGAATTTCACATCGGGATATTTGGCGGCGACCTTGATGGTCGGATCCATAAAGCCGAAGGATGTCGTAAACACGATCTTGCAGCCATCGCGCGCCAGGCGCTCAATGGCGCGTTCGGCATCGGGGCCTTCCGCCACGTTTTCGAGAAACGCGGTTTCGACCTTGTCGCCCAATTCCTTTTCCACGGCCTTGCGGCCCTGGTCATGCTGATAGGAATATCCGAAATCGCCGATCGGGCCCACATAGACCCAGCATGCCTTGATCTTGTCGGCGGCATTTGCCTGCCCCACCATCATTCCGGCCGCGAGTATCGTTGCCAGCGCCAAATATTTTTTCATTTCTTGCTCCTTACCAATTGCTCATTCCAAGCGGCCGGTTTACGTCAACTGCTTCGCTCTGGCCGCAAGCCTCCGGCGAAGCAGGAACTGTCTAGCGGTCAGGCACGAACGACTGACCGAGGCAGGTAGGTGTATTGGCCCTGGTCAGCGCCCGGTTGCCCGATATGATGACCAGTGCCAGAACTGTCACGATATAGGGCAACGCCGAAAGCAGCTGCGGCGGAATGCCAATACCCTGCCCTTGCAGCGAAAACCCGAGGATCATAACGGTTCCAAACAAATAGGCTCCGATGGCCACCCGCCAGGGCAACCAGGAAGCGAAGACCACGAGCGCCAAAGCAATCCAACCGCGGCCCGCTGTCATGTTTTCAATCCATTGCGGCGTGTAGGCAAGGGAAAGATAACCTCCCGCCAGGCCCGAACATGCGCCACCAAACAGCACACAGCCGTAGCGCACTGAAATAACGCCGTAGCCCAGCGCATGGGCCGACTGATGGCTGTCTCCCACGGCGCGGATCACCAAGCCTAACTTGGTCCGGAACAGCGTGTAAGCAACGGCGGCGGTGATCGCCAACGAAACATAAACCAGCAAATCCTGCCCAAAGAAAATGGGACCAATAACAGGAATATCGCTGAGCAGCGGAATATAAAGGTGGGGCAGTTTGGCGCCGGGCTGGCCTACGAAAGATTCGCCGATGAGGCCGGACAGACCGAGGCCGAGCAGTGTCAGCGCCAGGCCCGTCGCCACCTGGTTTGAAACCAGTGTGAGAGTAAGGACGCCAAAAAGCAGCGACAGGATCATGCCTGCAGCGATTGCGGCGAGAATGCCGATGAACGGCGAACCCGTCATCAAAGCCGCGCCAAACCCGCAAACGGCACCGACCGCCATCATGCCTTCAACGCCGAGATTGAGCACGCCCGAACGTTCGACCACGAGTTCACCGATTGCTGCCAGCAGCAGCGGCGTCGAAGCCGTGATGATGGTGAGGATGATGGAAAGAAGCTCGTTCATGTGCGGCTCTCCGCTGCAACGCTGCCTGGAACACGGCTCGGCAGCAATTTGAGACGGTAGAGGATCAAGGTGTCGCAAGCGAGGATGTAGAACAGCAGGATGCCCTGAAACACTTTGGCAATCTTGTCCGAAATACCGATAGCGACTTGAGCTGATTCACCACCCAAATAACTGATGGCGAGTGCGAGTGCCGCAACCAGTGCCCCCACCGGATTGAGTCTTCCCAGGAAAGCCACGATGATGGCGGTGAAGCCATAACCCGGTGAAATCGACGGCTGCAACTGACCAACCGTGCTCATCACTTCGCAGACGCCGGCAAGCCCTGCAAGGCCGCCCGACAGAAGGAAACAAAACCACACCGCACCGGTGCGCGAGAAGCCGGCGAAACGTCCGGCTCGCGGCGCGGTTCCGAGCACACGAATTTCGAAACCCTTGAGCGTGCGGGCCATGAGGATCGCCAGCGCCAGAGTTACGGCGAGCGCCAAAAAAGCGCCGAGGTTTACATAGACGGGGCCCATTGCATCGGGGATCACCTTGAACTGCGGCAGCAGTTGCCAGCCGGAAAACGTGATGGTCTTGGGAAAGTTGAAGCCTTGCGGATCGCGCCACGGCCCACGCACCAACCAATCGAGCAGCAGTTGGGCCACATAGACCAGCATGAGGCTTGTTAGAATTTCATTGGCGCTGAAACGGTTCTTCAGCAACGCCGGAATAGAGCCCCAGGCCATGCCGCCCAAAACGCCGAGCAACAGCATGGCGACAAGGGTAAGCGGCGACTGCCATTCGGGAAACAGCACGGGCACGATGCCGCCCAGAATCGCGCCGGCGGTAAGTTGACCTTCAGCACCGATGTTCCAGACATTGGCGAGGTAGGAAACCGAAAGTCCGGCACCAATCAGAGCCAGCGGAGTAGCCTTGATGATCAATTGTTCGATCGACCATGAGGTGGTCAGCGGCTCGATAAAATAGATATAGAGCGCACCAAGTGGATTGAGCCCGCGAAGCGCGAAGATGATGCCGCCGGTCACCAGAGTCAGGGCGACGGCAATGATCGGCGACCAGATCGCCATGCTCTGCGAGCGCTCGGCGCGTTTCTCAAGCAGTAGCCGCATGGCTCATCCCCTCCTTGCGTTCATGTGCGCCGGCCATCAGAAGACCTACCTGCTCCAGGCTGATCTTGTCCGCCCGATAGGCCTCCGACAATTCGCCGCGCGAGATGACGGCGATGCGGTCGGCAATCTCGAAGATTTCATCAAGATCCTGGCTGATCACCAGCACCGCGGATCCGGCGCGCGAAAGATCGATCACCGCCTGGCGGATCGCCGCGGCTGCTCCTGCATCAACGCCCCAGGTGGGCTGGTTGATGACGAGGACTCCGGGGTTGCGGTCAAGCTCGCGGCCCATGACGAATTTCTGCAGATTGCCGCCAGAGAGCGCCCGCGCTTCCGGGTCAGGTTTGCCCTTGCGCACATCGTAGGCCTTGATGATGCGCTCGCTGACACCGGTTGCTCCATTCTTTTGCAGCATGCCGGATTTCACCACAGCTGTATCGGAGGAGTGGCGGGTGAGGACGACGTTCTCCGACAAGCGGAATGCCGGCACCGCGCCATGACCCAAGCGCTCTTCGGGAACGAAGGCGGCACCAAGATTGCGGCGCTCATTGACACCGATGCGGCCGCACGGCTTGCCGTCGAAGGCAATCATGTCGCTGCGCGCCAGCGGCCGCTCGCCCGATATCGCATCGAATAATTCCGACTGGCCGTTGCCAGCGACACCGGCAATGGCAATAACCTCACCGGCTTTTACATCGAGCGAGATCGATTTCAATTCGACGACGAAGGGGCCATCGGCGCGCAGGCTCAGATTGTTCAGCGCCAAGCGCACCGCGCCGGCGTTCTGCGCGCGGGCACTGCGCACCACATGAATATCGCCACCGACCATGAGCTTGGCCAGGCTTGCCGCAGTCTCAATGGCGGGATCAACATTGGCGACAATCTTGCCATGGCGCAGGATGGTGGCGTTGTGGCACAGGCGCTTCACCTCTTCGAGGCGGTGGCTGATATAGAGAACCGCACAGCCTTCTTTCGCGAGGCGGGCCAGCACGACGAAAAGCTGGTTGGCTTCTTGCGGCGTTAGCACCGCCGTGGGCTCGTCCATGATGAGCAGGCGCGGCTCCTGCAGCAGACAACGCACGATCTCGATGCGCTGGCGTTCGCCCACCGAGAGATCAGCCACGATGGCGGTTGGCTCCAATGGCAATCCATATTCTTTCGATACGCGGGCGATCTTCTCCGAAAGTTTGGCGAGATCGAAGTCGCCGGGCATGGCGAGGGCGATGTTCTCGGCAACAGTCAGTGCTTCGAACAGCGAGAAATGTTGGAATACCATGCCGATGCCGAGCTTGCGGGCGGCGGCGGGGTTGGCGACCTGCACCTTCTCGCCCTTCCAGCGGAATTCGCCCGAGGTTGGCTGAAGTGCGCCATAGATCATCTTGACCAGCGTGGACTTGCCGGCCCCGTTCTCGCCGAGAAAAGCATGGATTTCGCCTGGCTTGATCTTCAGCGTGACATCATCATTGGCCCGGAGCGTGCCAAAGGTCTTCACCACGTGAAGGGCTTCAAGCAGATATTCCGCTTCCGCCATTACCGTATCCCCTGCATATCTTGAATACCAGCCTGCGACCGATCGGCCGCCGTTGCAAGACGCAACGCATCATCAAGCACAAGAATCTGCGCGGCGGTGGCGGCGGCGATGGCGGCTGGCTCCTTGGAACGGACGCCGGCAACGCCGATGGGGCAGATGAGGGAGGCAATGCGCTCGACCGCGGCACCGGCCTGGTGAAGCCGCGTCACAAACCGGGCCCGCTTGGTGGCGCTGCCGATCAAACCCACATGGGCGATGCCGGGATTGCGCAGGGCGGCATCGGTGAGGGCCAGATCAAGGGCATGGCTGTGACTCATGATGAAGACGAGACTTCCAGCGGGAACATCGCGCAATTGTGCAACGGGATCGCCAGTCACCAAAGTCACGTTCTGCGGCACGGCGCGAGGGTACGCATCGGGGCGCGGGTCGATCCACAAAACGTCGAACGGCAAGGGCGCCAGCGCCAGCACCAGCGCACGGCCCACATGGCCCGCGCCGAAGAGATAGACCCGGCGCTGCTTCCGCCCGAAGCTCAGGGTTTGACCGCTGCGGTTTATGGTGAAGGGGCCTTCAGCCTCGCGGGCCGCGAAATCGCCAATGGTTTCGCGGCTGGCCGCATCGAATGTTTCGGTGAGAAGACTGACGCGGCCGCCGCAGCACTGGCCCAGTTCAGGACCCAGCGCATGCGACGATAGCTTCGCCGCCGCACCTTTGTTCAACATGGATTGCGCCGCCGCGATGGCGTGCCATTCCAGCGTGCCGCCGCCGATGGTGCCGTGATAGCCTTTGGGCGTTACCACCATATGGGCGCCCGCATCACGCGGCGCCGAGCCTTGCGTTGCCGTTACCGAGACCAGCGCGCAGCGGCCGTGGGTTTCGACATTGCGCAAGACTAGTGCCCAAATATTCAAAGCCGCACCGCTTTCACCGCCCGCAGGATCGCCTCGGCGGTGGCCGGCGCATCGAGTGGCGGCACCTGGCCGGGGTTCAGTCCGGCGATCGCGTTGAAGATCGCCGACCACACAGCGATGCCCAGCATCAAGGGTGGCTCGCCCACGGCTTTCGAGCGGTAAATAGTATTCTCGCGGTTGCCCTTCGAGTCATAGAGTTTCACGCGGAAGTCGGCTGGCACATCGGAGGCGCAGGGAATCTTGTAGGTGGATGGAGCATGAGTGCGCAGGCGCCCCTGCTCGTCGAACACCAGTTCTTCGGTGGTGAGCCAGCCCATGCCCTGCACGAATCCGCCCTCGATCTGGCCGATGTCCAGGGCCGGATTGAGCGAGCGCCCGACATCGTGAAGAATGTCGACTCGGTCGACCCGCATTTCGCCGGTCAGCGTATCGATGGTGACCTCGGCGCAGGCCGCGCCATAAGCAAAATAGTAGAACGGCCGGCCTTTGGCCTTGGCCCGGTCCCAAGCCACTTTCGGCGTTGCATAATAACCTGTCGATGACAGCGAGATGCGGGCCTGGTGGGCCTTCTTGGCGAGATCGCCGAAGCTCACGCTCTGATTGCCGATGATGACCTGACCTTGCTCGAAGCGCACCCGGGACTTCGGGACTTTCCACGCCTTCGCGGCGAAATCGACGAGACGTTTTCTGATGGTGCCCGCTGCCGCCTTCGCCGCCATGCCGTTGAGATCAGCACCCGAGGAAGCAGCCGTCGCCGAGGTGTTGGGCACCTTGGCGGTGGTTGTCGCGGTGATGCGCACGCGCTCGGTGGTCAGGCCGAATTCCTCGGCCACGACTTGGGCTACCTTGGTATAGAGCCCCTGCCCCATTTCAGTGCCACCGTGATTCAAATGCACCGAACCATCGGTGTATACATGAACCAGGGCGCCGGCCTGGTTGAGGTGAGTCAAGGTAAACGAAATGCCGAACTTGATGGGGACGAGTGCGAGGCCTTTGCGCAGAATGGTGCTGGTTGCATTGAAGGCATCGACTTGCTCGCGGCGGGCGCGATAGTCCGATGATGCCTCAAGCTGCTCGATCACGTCGAGCGCGATATTGTCCTCGACCTTCATGCCGTAGGGCGTCACATCGCGGCCTTTGGCGTAGAGATTACGCTTTCTTACATCAAGGGGATCGAGGCCGAGCTTCACGGCAATCGCATCAATCATCCGTTCACTGAACACCATGCCCTGGGGACCGCCGAAACCGCGGAAGGCGGTGTTGGACACAGTGTGGGTCTTGAGCCTGCGGGTGCGGATGCGGGTGGCCGGATAAAAATACGTATTGTCGGCGTGGAACATGGTGCGGTCATTGATCGGGCCGCTCAAATCGGCCGAGTAACCGCAGCGCGACAGAAATTCGACATCGACGGCGGTGATGCGGCCGGTCTTGTCGAAGCCCGCCTCGTAATCGACCCGGAAATCGTGGCGTTTGCCGGTCATCATCATGTCTTCGTCGCGGTCAAGGCGGCACTTGGCCGGCCGGCCGGTAAGGTACGCTGCAAGAACCGCAAGGGCTGCCCATTGCGACGCCTGGCTTTCCTTGCCGCCAAAGGCTCCGCCCATGCGGCGGCATTCGCAGGTCACCATGGCATCGGCAACGCCGAGCATTTTGGCCATGAGATGCTGAACTTCGGTGGGGTGCTGGGTCGAGGAGAACACCGTCATGGCGCCGTTCTCTTCAGGGATGGCCATGCCGACCTGGCCTTCGAGATAGAAATGCTCCTGGCCACCGATCAGGAAACTTTCAGCGATGCGATGGGTTGACGATTTCAGCGCCGCCTTCGCATCGCGGCGGATAAAGGCATAAGGCGGCAGCACATCCTTGGTCTTCATCGCCAGCGCATCGTCGACGGTGACGGCGGGCTTTTCGGCGGCGATCTCGATCTTCGCCAGACGTGCAGCTCGGCGGGCTGCATCGCGGGTGACCGCGGCAACGGCGAAAATTACCTGGCCGTGGAATTCGATTTCATCGACCGCAAGTATGGGGTCGCCGCCAATCGACGGGCTGCAATCATTGACGCCGGGAATATCCTTGTGGGTGAGTACCAGGACAACGCCCGGGTAGTCGCGCACGGCGGCAAGATCGACCGACTTGATTTTGCCGCGCGCACCGTCGCGGGCATAACCAGGAACCACATGCAGCAGCCCCTCGGGCTCGCGCATATCGTCGATATAAACGGCCGAACCCTGGACATGGAGAGCCGCACTGTCGTGGGCGAGTGCGAGGCCAACGGTATCAGTGGGGGCAGTCTTGCGGCGGGCGGTGGTCATCTCAGGCAGCCTCCCCGCGCAGGCCAACGACACGGGTCTGGCTGGTGGCCGCTCCAGCAACTTCGATCAACGCCTTGCGCAGCAGCGATTGGGCGGCCTCCATGCGATAAGCGGCCGAGGCCCGCATGTCGGTGATCGGTTGATAGTCCGTCGCCAATGCCTGAATAGCAGTGGTCCAAGCGGTTGGCTTGTCGAGCGAGGCTTGGGCCAGCGCTGCTTCGGTTTGCCTGGCGCGTTTTGGTGTGGCCGCCATGCCGCCGAAGGCGACGCGGGCGGCGGCGATGCGGCGGCCGTCGAGGGTGAATTTGAATGCCGCCATTACGGCGGAAATATCCTGATCGAAACGCTTGGCGATCTTGTAGCTGCGGAAAACCTCATCGGCCCTGAGCTTTGGAATATCGATGCGCCAGACCAGTTCGCCGGGCTTTCTGTCCTGTTTGCCATAGGCGACGAAAAAATCCCCGAGCGCCATCTGGCGCATGCGCTCGCCGTGGCGCAGATGCAAAGTGGCGCCAAGGGCAATCAACATGGGTGGCATATCGCCGATGGGTGAGCCATTGGCGATGTTGCCGCCGATGGTGCCGGAGCAACGCACTTGCTTTGAACCAATGCGGCGCAACACTTCACCCAAATCGGGATCGATTTTGGCGAGATGGAATTCTGCTTCGGCATAGGTGACGGCGGCGCCGAGCGACAGGCGCTCTGGACCATCGTCGATTTCGTGCAGGGCTTTCACGCCGCCCACATGGATGATGCGCGGCAGGCTGCGCAGTTGCTTGGTGATCCACAATCCCACATCGGTGGCGCCGGCGACAATTGTTGCGCCGGGATATTGGACTGCCAGATTAGCCAGTGTTGCGGCATTGGACGGCACCGCCACAAAACTCGTGGCATCGCCAATCATCAGGTCCGAGCCGTCATCGAGGGCAGCTAACTGTGCCGCGGCTTTCTTGGCGCCCTTGGCCCAGCGGTCGATGGCCTTGCCCTTGCACGATGCCACCGCCGCATCGACGATCGGACGATAGCCGGTGCAGCGGCACAAATTGCCAGCGATCTGATCGACGATTTCCTGACGGCTGGGCCGGCGCCCGCCATGGTAAAGTGTGAACAGCGCCATGATGAAGCCTGGCGTGCAGAAGCCGCACTGGCTGCCATGGCTTTCGACCATAGCCTGCTGGACGGGATGGAGCGTATCGCCGTCGGCCAGATCATCGACGGTGACCAGTTCCTTGCCGTCAAGGTGGCCCATCAAGAGAATGCAGGCATTGACCGGCTCGTAGACAATGCGGCCTTCGCGCAAGCTGCCCAGCGCCACCGTGCAGGCGCCGCAATCGCCCTCGTTGCAGCCCTCCTTGGTGCCACGGGATTTTTCCTCAAGGCGCAGGTAGTCGAGCACGGTCTGCATGGGAGGCACGCTGGCAAGTTCGACCACTTGGCCTCGCCGGAGGAAACGGATTGCTGTGCGCTGCGACAAGAGATCAGCTCCCGCGATAGGTCGAATAGCCATAGGGCGAAAGCAGCAGCGGCACATGGAAGTGCTGACCGGCGTTGGCAATGCCGAAATGGATTGGAATTATGTCGAGAAAGGCCGGCTCTGAAAGCTTCACGCCGAGCCTGCGGAGATAGTCGCCGGCATGGAAGCGCAGCTCATAGTGACCCCGCAGGAATGCCGCACCTTCGAGCAATGGCGCATCGGCGCGGCCATCGGCATTGGTGGTGATGGTCTTGAGATGAACCGTGCCGCCGTCGAGCAGGTACAGCTCGATCTTCAGCCCCACTGCGGGAGACCCGGTCGCTGTATCCAGAACATGCGTGGTCAGGCGTCCCATGGCCGCTTCCCGTCCTTTTCGCTTCCTCGTGCGCCACTTTTGTTTTTATGCAGCGTCAGGCGGCTTTCTACCACAGGCCGTCTGTTCTCAAAAGAAGATTAATGTCCACAGTCTGTAGCTTATTTGCGCACAGCATTCGAGGCCGGAACATAGCGCTTCGCGATCTCGATAAAAGCTTCCGTTGCCAACCGGTTTTTTTCGCCGAGACGGCGCACCAGCATCAGCCGGTCGGCGGGGAGACGCTTGTCGGCAAGGACAATCCACACCAGGCTTCCTGCGGCAATATCGCTCTCGATGCCGATGGGAGTCTGGAACGCCACACACGACCCGCTGCGAGCCAGCGTGGCCATCAACCGCAGCGAATTGCATTCGAATGCCGGTTGCAGATCGCGGGTCACCGGCAAACGATTGAGCACCGCCCGCAAACTCAAACCGCGCGACGGCCAGGCGACAGGATAGGCAAGGCAGTCGGTCAGCATCAGGCGTTTCGATTTCGCCAAAGGATGGCTGGGCGACACGATGGCGCCGATCTGCATATCGCGGGCCGCAACCGCTTCAAGCCTTTCGAGCGATGTTGGATTAAAGGTGAAGCCCACATCGGCTTGATGATCGCGCACCAGTTCAGTAACCGCGTCGGAACCGGCAACCGAAACCGTTGCCTGAATGCCCGGGAATTTGTCCGCGAATTCAAGCAGCACGCCGGGAAGCACCGAAACAGAAATGCTTTCGACCGTGGCAATACGCACCCGGCCGCGCTTCAAGCCACGCAACGCACTAAGATTGTCGAGGGTTTCCTCATGACCGTGGGTGGCAGAGCGCAGACCGCGCAACAGCACATCACCGGCCGGTGACAATGCCAATGCCCGTCCGCTGCGGTCGAACAGGGCGATGCCGAGTTGATCTTCCAGCAGTATGATCTGGCGGCTGATCGCCGAGGCCGCCACATTGAGATTACGCGAGGCAGCGCGCACCGAACCGGTTTCGGCGACCGCCAGAAAGTACCGGTAGCCGATGGCGATGAACGACGATTGGGCCTTCATGACCCTGCTCCCTCAATCGATCAGGATGGCACGGAAGTCATTGACGTTAGTGTGGGTGGGACCGGTGATCACCTGATCGCCGAGTGCCTCAAAGAAACTATGGGCATCGTTGTTCTCGAGTGCGGCAGCGGCATCGAGTCCCCTGGCTCGCGCCCGCTCCAGAGTATCGGGAGTAACGATGGCGCCGGCAATCTGCTCCATGCCATCAACGCCATCGGTGTCGGCGGCAAGAGCGTGGATGTGGTTTTCTCCAGCCAGGGTTAGCGCCAGCGAAAGCGCGAACTCAACGTTGCGGCCGCCTCTGCCGGACCCCCTGACGGTGACACTGGTTTCGCCACCCGACAAAATCGCGCAAGGCCTGGCCACTGGTTCACCATATTGCTTGATCTGCTGGGCGATGCCGGCATGGACCTTCGCCACGTCGCGTGATTCACCCTCAATGCGGTCACCAAGAAACAGCACGTTGAGACCAAGCGTTTTGGCCTTGGCCGCCGCGGCGCGGAATGATTCTTGCGGGGACACGATAACGCGGGTTTCATTGTCCGTCCGCAGCGGGCCCCGTTCCACATCGGGTGCGGCAAGCCAGGCTTGGACGGATGATGGAATGCCGAGCCGGTAGCGGCGTAAAATTTCAAGTGCGTCAGCCTTATGGGTAAGATCGGCAACAGTGGGACCCGACGCCACGACGGCGGGATCATCGCCCGGCACATCGGAAATCACCAGCGTGTGGATGCGGGCAAGGCCTGCCGCATGGGCCAGTCCGCCGCCCTTCACCCCCGAGATGTGTTTTCGCACGCAATTCAGTTCGGCGATGTTGGCGCCGCATTTTAGTAGGGCACGCACCAGGCCGAGCTTCTCCGCCATGGCAATGCCGGGAGCGGGTTTCGACATCAATGACGAGCCGCCGCCCGAAATGAGCGCAATCAACAGATCTTCCTTGCCGAGGGTCGCCGCCAGCGCCAGGGCCCTGTCGGCGGCGGCGCGGCTGGCCTCGTCGGGAACCGGATGACTGGCGTAGGCCGTTGCGACGCGCCTCAGTGAGGAAGCATAACCATGGGGCGCGACAACGAAACCTTCAAGCGGGCCATTCCAGTTGGCCTCTACGGCTTCGGCCATGGGGATGGCGCCCTTGCCGGCGCCGATCACCACGGTGCGGCCCTTGGGTGCCGATGGCAAGTTCGCGGCTACGGATCGCAGCGGGTTTGCAGCGTTAACGGCGGCATCGAACAAGGCGCGAAGAACGCCGGGTTGATCGCCTTCCGCCACTGTCATGCCCCGTGCTCCTTCGCCAAATCCATTGGTTATGATTTGCCATGAGATGTGGGGGCTTGACCAGTGCTGAATATTTTTTGGTGGTACAACCAGTTCGCCGCCCAACAGATTTCACCGCAAAAACTATCGGCAAACTTGTTACAATTTCTGTTCGCGTGGTTAAGCAAATGAAAAGCTTGGGAAAGGATTAAGCTCAACCGATCACCGTCACAATGTTACAAGTGAGCCTGCATCGAGAGTTTTCGTTAACGATGCTATTTTGAGGGGCTGCAATGACAACCATGACGAATTCGGCGCAGGTATGGAAGCGAATGGCGGACGAAAGCCAGCAATCTGCAAAACTCTTCGCGCGCGTGAGTGTTGGCCTGACCGTGATTTTGCTGGGGGTTGGAGCTTATGCGGTTTCAACCCAGGCACGCTACGCCAATCTCTGCACGACGATAACGTCGAGCTCGGACCACGCCGTGGCTAAGCCGGCGGAAGAACTCGTACTTAGCATTGCATCGATCTATTGCAAATGAGGGGATTGGGATTGAAAGGCATTTTCAACCCTAACACTTGAGCGGCACCAAACCTTGCCGGGTTTTGACCAGAGCTTCACCAAGTAGGCGAATGCAATTCTCCAAAGACGGCGAAATCCGTTCCGTTGACCGCACCGATGCCAACGCCGACAAACCGGTGACCAACGGTGATCCTCGCGTGAGGAAAGTTGGGCACTTTTTATCCGCAAAACTTCACTCGACGAACTGCCACAGTTGTTCAACGTGCTGACTGGGCAATTGTCACTGCTGGGACCACACCCGCACGCCACCCAGGCGAAAGCCGCCGAGGTACTTTATGAACCGGTGGTCGACGGTTATTTCGCCCACCACAAAGTTAAACCCGGCATTACCGGATGGGCCCAGATCAACGGCTGACGCGGCGAAACCGATGCGCGTGGCAAAATCGACCAGCGTGTCAGGCACGATCCCGAATACAACGACCACCGGCCGTTGCCCTTCGATCTCAAAATCATCACCAAGACACCGTTCGCGCTGCTCAAAAGCGAAAGCGCCTATTGATCAGCGAACCACCGTGACCGTGCAGTGAGCCCGGCTAGCTACGTCGGAGGCGACCGAGCCGAGCATCAATCGTGATACGCCGTGCTTGTCACCGGTGCCGGTGACGATGTGGTCATAGCCGTTTTCCTCAGCATACTGGACAATGGCCGCGGCGGCCTCGCGACTGCGCAGTGCGATCTCCTCGACAGTCCTGGCGCCGATCTGGCGGGCCTTGGCCGTGGCGCTATCGAGAACTTTCTTCACGTCGGCATCCTCAAGCGAATAGATCAGCGGGCCCCGGGCTCCACCGCGCGCCACATTGACGGTGCAGATCGCAAGGCCGGCGCCGAGCTTGGCGGACAGTTCAGCGGCAAATTGCACGGCGTGCTCGCTGTGAGCGGCTCCGTCGGTTGCACACAAAATCTTCCTGGTCATATTCACTCCTCTGCGGCATGAAACGCCACTTAGCTGGGGTTTCACCTATTAATTATCCCTGACCGGACGATCATGCCTTGATTTTGATCAATATGGGTGTTCCGGCTTTTAGGAGCGGGTGATTTCTGTTAGCATAACTGTATCCGGCGAATCTGCCGGGCAATGTGGATCCCATTGGGGGGAGTAAGATATGGAATTGTTACCACTCGTCATTCAACTGATAGCAGGTGCGATCGGCGGCAACGCTGCTGGTGCCGTTTTGAAAGACAAGAGCCTGGGCGCGCTTGGCAACACGATTGCCGGCATCATCGGCGGCGCGGTCGGCGGCAAGCTGCTGGGCCTGCTGCTGGGCGGCGCGGCTGCGGTTGATCCAGCAGTTGTGAGCGGTATGAACTTTACCGCGCTTATTGAGCAAATTGCCGGCGGCGGCATTGGCGGCGCGGTCGTCGTGGTGCTTGTCGGGCTGGTCAAGGGCATCAACAAGTCCTGATTGGGCCCATGCTATAACCAGACGGGCGCCGCAATGCGCCCGTCTTGTAGCATGGCGAATACTCTCAGAGCGGATCGGTATTGAAGGTATCGCAGGACTTCAGGCTGGTGGCAGCCATGCCATTCTTGAACCAGCGCATCCGCTGTTCGGATGAGCCATGGGTGAATGATTCGGGCACCACATAGCCCTGGGAACGTTTTTGCAGCCGGTCGT
Organism: Hyphomicrobiales bacterium; assembly: GCA_031364405.1. Lineage (GTDB taxonomy): Bacteria > Pseudomonadota > Alphaproteobacteria > Rhizobiales > Aestuariivirgaceae > Aestuariivirga. The sequence continues at coordinate 15,252 of JANLWG010000024.1, read as the reverse complement.
CGCCGATCTGGGCTGCCGCGTTGAGGGCTTCCTCAAGATCGCCCTGCTCGAGAATATGGGCCGTGGCGTCGGCCTGTTTCGCCCAAATGCCGGCCAGGCAATCGGCCTGAAGTTCCATACGCACCGACAGCTTATTGCTATCAGCCTCGGAGGCGTGGGCGCGCTCTTGGGTGACCTTGTCGGCAATGCCCAGAAGATTCTGCACATGGTGGCCAACCTCATGGGCGATGACATAGGCCTGGGCGAAATCGCCGGGCGCACCCAGTTTGGTTTTCATATCCTGATAAAACGACAGGTCGATATAGACCTTATGGTCGCCCGGACAATAAAATGGCCCCATGGCCGATAGCGCGTTACCGCAAGAAGCCGACTTCACGAAGCCCGAGAACAAAAAGAGTTTGGGCTCCTCATACTGCAGCCCCATGTCCTTGAAGATGCCGGTCCATATGCGTTCGGTGGAGCCCAGCACGCGGGCTACGAATTCCTTGCCGGCATCGGTGCTGACATCGTTGGTTGTGCTGCCGCCGCCGGTATCGCCGGCATCGGTCACGCTGGTGGTGGTGTCGGGCAAAGTAATTTGCGTATCTGTGCCGCCGGGATTCTGCATGCCGCCGCCATTGATGACCTGCAGCAGATCAACGCCGAAGATCATCTTCACGGCGAAATAAATGATGACCAGCATGATGATGGTTTTGAGGCTGAACCCGCCACCACGGCCACCCATTGGAATGTTGAAACCTCGGCCGCTGCCACCGCGCGGGAAACCGAAGCCGCCGCCCATGCCGCCGCTACCGCGGTGGTCCTCAACGTTGTCACTTGGTTTTTCATTGTCGAGACGCATGGTCGAACCTCCTGGTCAGGTGGGTTATGGGACCTACGGGGTCCGGCTGCGGAATTTGGCGAGATCGTAGACCAATTTCAAGCCTGGAGTTGAAATTCCGGTCAGCGCCGCGAGTTCGACAACGGCACCGAGCAAGGCGTCGAGTTCAGCCGGGCGCCCTGCTTCCACATCCTGCAGCATTGAGGTTCGATGAGCGCCGACCCTGGCGGCCATGGCGATGCGCTCCTCGATGGGAACAGCGAACGTCACGCCAAGGGCTTCGGCAACGGCGCGCGCCTCTTCCATCATGGTTCTGATGACGCGGCTGGTGCCGGGATCGGATGCCAAACCTTCCAGCGTGCCATTCGTCAGTATACTGACGGGATTGAAGCTGAGATTGCCCCATAACTTGAGCCAGATCTCGTTGCGCAAATTGGGGCGCACCGGACTCTTGATGCCAGCCTCGGTCAGCAGGCGCCCCAGTTCCACCGCACGCGCGGTCTTCTCACCCGAGGGCTCGCCGATGGGCATGCGGTCGCCGTAATGATGGGCGATGACACCCGGCGCTTCGATCTCGGCCGCCTGCCAGACGACGCAGCCCAAGGCGCGTTCCGGCCCCAGCCGGTTCCAGATCTCACCACCGGGGTCGACGCTTTCGAGGCGGTGGCCATCATGGGGACCGCCGTGACGATAGAAGTACCACCACGGTAAACCGTTCTGGGCAAAGAGGATCGCGGTGTTCTTGCCGATGAGCGGTTGCAGCGCATTGATGACACCGGTGACGGCGTGGGCCTTGAGACCGAGAATGATGAAATCCTGTGGCCCCAGTTCGGCTGGATCGGCGGTGACGCGCGGATGCATGATGAAGGTCTCGCCGCCCTGCTTCAATGTGAGGCCATTGGCTTTGATGGCAGCAAGATGGGGACCGCGCGCTACCAGCGAGACTTCCGCCTCGCCTTTTTGCGCGAGCCTGGCACCCACATAACCGCCGATCGCACCGGCACCGAAGACGCAGATTTTCGTCATGTGAGGCCCAGCTTGGCGGCGAGCCCGATGCGCTGCAACTTGCCCGTCGCTCCCTTTGGAATTTCGTCAAGGATGATGATGCGGCGCGGCACTTTGAAAGCGGCAAGCCTGGTGTTGGCGAAATCCTGCAGTTCACGTTCGGTGGCCGTCATGCCATCGCGCAACACAATTGCCGCCGCCACATCCTCGCCGAGCTTGCCGTGCGGCATGGCGAAGGTGACGGCCTGATGCACGGACGGATGATCCATCAGAATTTCGTCGACTTCGACGGGTGCTACTTTCTCACCGCCGCGATTGATGATCTCCTTGAGGCGGCCGGTAATCTTGAGATAGCCGTCTTCATCCATGAAGCCCTGGTCGCCGGTGTGGAACCAGCCATGGGCGAAACCTTCGGCATTGGCTCTTGGATTATTCTCGTAGCCCTTGGTGACATTGGGGCCGCGCGTCACCACCTCGCCCTCGGCATTCGCGGCCATGAGCTTGCCATCGGGCGACATGATCGCAACCTCCGGTCCCGCCGCACAGCCGACAAAGCCGGGTTTACGTTTTCCCGGTGGCAATTGATTCGACGTCATCTGGTGGGCGTTCTCGGTCATCGCATAGGCTTCAATGACCGGGCAGCCGAAGGTCTGTTCCAATTGGTGGAACACCGGCACTGGCAGAGACGCCGAACTCGAGCGGATGAACTTCAAGGGGTGCGCGCCGATGATTGCGGCATTGCGCCCGGCCCGCGACAGGATCGCCTGGTGCATGGTGGGAACGGCGGTATACCAGGTGGGCGTGGCCTCTTCCATCCAGCCAAAAAATTTCAGCGCATTGAAACCCGGCGTGCAGAACACCGAGCCACCCGCCGCCAGGCTGGCGAGGATGGCCGCCGCCAGCCCGTGAATGTGAAACAGCGGCATCACATTGAGACAGCGGTCGGCTTCGCTCAGATGCAGCGTGCGTCTGATGCTGGCGGTCGACGCCAGCAGATTGGCGTGGGTGAGCGGCACGATCTTGGGCCGCGATGTGGTACCCGAGGTGTGCAGCACGAGCGCCACATCGTCAGCTTGGGCTTTCCCCGGCGATGAGAGCGGCGGCAGTTTTTCGCCACTGATGGTAAAGCTGCCCGCCTCAAGCTTGGGCGTTAGCGTGAGGACCGGCAGTCCCAGGCGCGCCGCGGCGGCGATGGCGGGGGAATTGCTGCCTTCCTCCACCAGCAGGGCGCGCGCTTTGAGATCGTCCATGTAGAAATGAAACTCATCTTCCCGGTAGGCGGGATTGAGTGGCGCTGCCGTCACCGCACCGGCGCAGGCCAGGAATGCCGCCGCCATTTCCGGACCATTGGGCAACACGACCGCCAGCTTTTCATTGCGGCCGAGGCCGAGCCCATTGAGCCTGTCGCGGGTCACCTCACACAAGGATGCGAAACCGCCGTAGGTCATGGCGTGGCGGTCAGGCGCTGTGAAGGCTACGGCCTCGGCGGGCTGGTTTTCGATGAGGGTGCTAAGGATCATGGGGCAGTCATGCGCAAGATTCAGAACTACGTCAACGCCCTGCAATTGCGGTAACGGGGTGCTTCGGCTAAACGGCTCGCCATGACCGACAGACTCGATATTGCACTGGCCCAGCTCAACCCGACCGTGGGCGCCATTGAGGCCAATCTCGCCAAGGCCCGCGAAGCCTGCGCCAAGGTGAGGCAAGCCGATCTTATCGTGTTTCCCGAACTTTTCATCTGCGGCTATCCGCCGGAGGATTTGGTGCTGCGCCCGTCTCTGGTGGCGGCTTGCAAGACGGCGGTGGAAGCGCTTGCCCGCGTTACGGTTGATGGGCCAGCAGTGCTGATGGGCCTGCCGTGGCGAGACGGCGATAAACTGCACAATGCCGTGGCACTTCTGGCCAATGGAAAAATCGAGGCGCTGCGCTTCAAGCATGATCTGCCGAACTACGGCGTGTTCGATGAAAAGCGGGTATTTCAGGCAGGCCCCGCACCCGGTCCCGTTGTGTTCAAGGGCGTGCGCATCGGGGTGCCCATCTGCGAGGATATCTGGACCGAGGAAACTTGCGAGACGCTGGCCGAAACCGGAGCTGAAATCCTGCTGGTGCCCAATGGTTCGCCATTCGAGCAGAACAAGGATGATGTCAGGCTCAATCTCGCGGTAGCCCGGGTGACCGAGACTGGCCTGCCGCTGGCCTATCTCAACCAGATCGGCGGGCAGGATGAACTGGTGTTCGACGGCGCATCCTTCGTGCTCAACGCTGACCGCTCGCTGGCCCTGCAGATGCCGATGTTCGAAGAAGCGATAGCACTCACCGAATGGACACGCGGCAGCAACGGCTGGCGGGTGACGCCCGGCATAATCGCCAAGCTTCCCGAAAAAGAGGAAGAAACATGGAAAGCCTGCGTCCTTGGTCTCGGTGATTACGTGCGCAAGAACCGGTTTCCCGGTGTGGTGCTGGGGCTTTCCGGCGGCATTGATTCCGCCGTTGTCGCCGCCATGGCGGTCGATGCGCTGGGCAAGAGCCATGTCCATTGCGTGATGCTGCCCTATGCTTATACGAGCAAGGACAGTCTGGTGGATGCCGAGGAATGTGCCAAGCTGCTTGGTGTGCGTTATGATGTGGTGCCGATCAAGCAGCCGGTGGAAGGATTTCTATCAGCACTTGGGACCATGTTCGAGGGAACAGCGCCAGGCGTCACCGAGGAAAATATCCAGTCGCGCTCGCGCGGCGCGGTGCTGATGGCGATCTCCAACAAGTTCGGCGCGATGGTGCTGACCACCGGCAACAAGTCGGAGATGTCGGTGGGCTATGCCACACTTTATGGCGACATGAATGGCGGGTTCAATCCGGTCAAGGACGTGTACAAGACCGAGATCTACCGGCTGGCGGCGTGGCGGAACTCCCAAGGCTTTGTCATTCCGGAACGCATCATCACCAAACCACCCTCGGCGGAACTGCGCGAGAACCAGAAGGACCAGGATTCGCTGCCGCCCTATGAGGTGCTTGACGATATCCTGTTGAGCCTTGTCGAAAATGAAATGCCGCTGGCCGATATCGTAAAGCGCGGTCATGACGAGGCCCTGGTGAAACGCATTCAGCACATGCTCTATTTGGCCGAATACAAGCGGCGGCAGGCGGCACCAGGGGTGAAAATCACCCGGCGCAATTTCGGCAGGGACCGGCGTTATCCGATCACCAATGGTTTCAGGGAGGCAAGATAATGACCATCGTCCGCTTTGCTCCCTCGCCCACCGGCCGCATTCATATTGGCAATGCGCGCACGGCTATTCTCAACTGGCTTGCGGCACGGAAATCCGGCGGGCAGTTCGTGCTGCGCTATGATGACACCGACACGGCGCGGTCGACCGAGGAGTTCGCCCTGGGGATCGCCGCTGATCTTGACTGGCTCGGCATCAGGCCGGACCGGGTCGAACACCAGTCGAAACGCTTTGGCCGCTATGATGACCTTGCAGAAATGTTGCGGCGGGCCGGGCGTCTCTATTCATGTTATGAGACGGCGGATGAATTGGACCGGCGGCGCAAGCGCCAGTTGGCGCGCGGGTTGCCGCCGATCTATGACCGCGCGGCGCTTAAACTTTCTAATACCGATCGGGCCAAGCTGGAAGCCGGGGGGCGCAGGGCCCATTGGCGCTTCAAGCTCGACGGCCGCGTGGTCGCATGGAACGATCTCATTCGCGGCCCCCAGCATATCGATACGGCCTCGCTGTCGGATCCCGTGCTGGTGCGTGAGGACGGCACTTATCTCTATACCCTGCCCTCGGTGATCGATGATATCGACATGGCGATCAGTCAGGTGATCCGCGGCGAGGATCACGTGGTCAACACCGCCGTGCAAATCGAAATCACCGAGGCGCTGGGTGGACACGTTCCGGTTTACGCCCATCACAGCCTGCTGACCGGCGCTGATGGCAAGGGACTGTCGAAGCGCCTGGGTTCACTCTCCATCGCCTCGATGCGCGAGAAGGGACTTGAGGCGATGACGGTTGTCAGCCACGCGGCGCTGCTGGGAACTTCCGACAATATTCATCCGTGTGCGGACTACCGTGAGTTGATCGACAGCTTCGATCTGGCCAAGCTGTCGCGCGCACCCGCCCGCTTCGACGAAGTCGAACTCGCTCACCTCAATGCCAAGTTGTTGCACATGACTACATGGGAGACGGTGAAGGGCCGGCTCGGATTTGGTTCCCAAGCGTTCTGGATGGCCATTCGCGGCAACGTCGAAATCTTGGCGGACGCAAATATGTGGCACGATATCGTGACCAACAGAATCAACCCGGTGGTGAGTGAGGAGGATCGCACTTTCATCAGCGAAGCCGCAAGGTGTTTGCCGCCCGCGCCATGGGACACGGCGACGTGGAAAACATGGACCGAAGCTGTAAAGCTGACAACGGGACGCAAAGGCAAAGTCCTGTTCATGCCGCTGCGCCTCGCCCTCACCGGCCTTGATCACGGCCCGGAACTGGCCCAACTGCTGCCGCTGATCGGCCGCCAGAAGGCACTTGAGCGGCTGGCCTGAATGCGCGATGATTGGCCATGATCCTCGTTGGCCAATATGATTCACCCTTCGTGCGCCGCGTTTCGGTGACGTTGCACCATTATCACATGCCGTTCAGCCGCAATACCATATCGGTGTTCGGCGATGCGGCGAAAATGAAGAAGATCAATCCGCTGATCCGCATCCCGTCGCTCATTCTCGAGAACGGAGAGACCTTGATCGACAGCGTGGCGATCATCGATTATCTCGATGAGATGGCGGGGCCGGCACGCGCCCTGGTTCCGCCCCATGGTGCCGAACGGCGCAAGATCATGCAGGCAACGGCGCTGGCACACGGTGCTGCCGAGAAGGCCGGCCAGATTTCCTATGAGCGGTTCTTTCACACCGGCAAAGCCCTCAGCAAGGACTGGGAAGCACGCTGCCTGAAGCAGTTGTCAGCGGCACTCGTACAACTTGAAAGCCAGTGTGGAGCGCCGTGGTTCATCGACATGAAAATGAGCCATGCCGATGTGATGACCGGTTGCCTGATCGGCTATCTCAAGCTGCGGGTTCCCGAGGCTTTTCCGATTCGCAAATATCCCAAGCTGCACGGGTTGTCGCTCCATTGCGAGATGATGGACGAATTCGTGAAATCACGCATCAGCCCCAACGAAACCATGCCGGGCAAGAAGAAATAGTTATTTCGGCAGTGGAATCTCGATGCTTGCATCGGGCACCTTATAGCCCTTCCGCACGGCGGGCCGCGCGGCGATGGTCAAATACCAGCGCTTCACATTGCTATAGTCATTGAGATCGATGCGCTGCCATTCGTGGCGGGCAATCCATGGAAAGGTTGCCATATCAACAATAGAATAGTCGCCGCAGATGAACTCAAGTTTGGCCAACAGCCGATCAAACACGCCATAGATGCGTCTGGCTTCCGCTGAAAACCAGTCCTCGGCAAATGGCGCCTTGCCGGCATTGTATTTCAAAAAATAATGGACGCGGCCAAGCATCGGCCCCACTGCCGACATCTGCCACATCAGCCATTCATGGATGCGGATGCGCGCCTTGGTGTCAGATGAATAGAATTTGCCGGTCTTGTCGCCAAGATACATGAGGATGGCGCCGGACTCGAAGACGCTCTGCCCATTGTCGCGGTCGATGATGGCGGGAATCTTGTTATTGGGCGAGATCGCCAGAAATTCCGGCTTGAACTGATCATCCTTGCCAATGTTTACCGAATGCACCGCATAGGGCAGTCCCATTTCCTCAAGGGCGATTGAAATCTTGCGGCCGTTGGGCGTGCTCCAGGTGTAAAGATCAATCATAGAAGTTTGAGGCCTCCCGCCCGCCGCATGGTGGTTTCGAGATCGGTGATCAGGTCATAGGCTCGCGGGTCGAGCAGGGAATAGCCAGTCAAGAAAAGCTGATCGCGGATTTCCTGCAGCGCAGGATCGGCGAAAACGGCGGCCAGGGCGCCGCGCAGGCGTGTGACATCACCGGTTATCGTGACATAGGGCAATGACGGCACCAGCGGCGAGCGGGCAATTTCCACCAGGCTTTCAAGACAATCCGGGCGATGGCGGCGGGCCAGCGCCACACAGACCGCATCGATGGCGCAGACCTCGGCTGTGCCTTCTCGCACGGCATTCAGCGAGGCAATGTGCCCGCCGGTTTCGATAGCGCCTGCAAAAAAACGACCACCTTTCGCAAGTGGACCGAAAACCAGTTGCAGCGCCAGCATGCCCGACATCGAATCCGGATTGTTAACGGCGGCAATGGTTCCGCGAAAATTCCCGAGAGGTGGGGCGCGGCGGGCGAACACGATGCTCTGATAGTTCGGACCAACACAGCCATCCACGGCATAGTGCGGCGTCGCCACAAGCTTGAGCTTGCCGCGGAATTCATGGGTGAAGGGATAGCCGCAAGTCTGACTGAACAGGAGATCGGTTTGCCGCCAGGGTGCTGTATGATCGGTGCCGCGATGAAGTTGCCCGTTCACGCCCAAATGGCGGGCGATGCCGGCCCACCAGGCATCGGTTGCTTCGCGTAATTCCGGCCAATCATACATGGGCAGCGAAGCAATCATGCGATGTCCTTTGCGAGCTTACGGATGAAGGCCGACAGCTCGTTGGGCTGCACGCGGGCCTGGCGGATCAGATCATCAAAGTGCAGGGTGAGCTGGCGGATGTGCTCGGTCGAGGTGAAGACGAAATAGAGCGAGCCCATGTAGATGGCGGCGCGCTTCTGGCCGAAAACCGTGTAGGGGGCGGCATAGCGTTCGCGACCATCGAAGAGGAACCAGCGATAGGCGGGATAAAGTTCATCCACCAGTGCGGCCATGTGATCGAGCTGGCGGCGGCGCTCGCGCACGCTCAGTTGCCGCCACAGGCCTTCGCCGCGGGCGAAGTTTTCGAGTGATTGCCGTGTCGTGCAGACTTCGATCTCGCTGGCCGACTGGCGAACATGGCCAATACGCTCGCGCACGGCGGCCGACATGGCCTCGGCATCGGCCAGCGAAAGTTTGGAGTTTTCATAGGCAATGACTGCCTCGGTCTTGACCTGATCGGGCAGCGAGGACGGCACATAGCGAACCTTGGTGCCGCGCGCCTCCTCGTGCCAGCGCTTCAAATGCTCGCTGGCGGGATCATCGGCACCTGCTTCGACGGCTGGCTGGGTCACGATATCGGCGGTTACATGGGGAACCTCGGAAAGCCCCAACAGCCAGTCGACGGAAGCACCATGACGAGCGGCAATGCGGGCAATGGTCTCGGTGCGAGGCAGGCGCACGTTGGCCTCCGACAGCAGCTGGGACAGGGTCGAACGATCAAGCCCCGACCGCTCGGCAAACCGCGAGCGCGACTCGCCACTGCCGGCGATCAGTTCCTTCAGGCGGCGCTGGAATAGCGTTACGGTTTCGCGTTTGTGCATCCCTGGCTCTGTTTACAACTGTCACCACAATATATGAATGTAGATCATTATCAACAGATTCACATGGAAGTTATAGTGTAGGATCGATACCATCAGTTTCGAGGAGAAGCGATTGAAACGCAAGATTGAATGGCCGACGGTTGGGCTGATCGCCATGGTCTATGCGGTGCTGGCAATTCTGGTGTGGTTTCATGCCGGCCTGCCGTGGTGGATCATTCTGCCAATTGGAGCCTATTGCGCGGCGCTGCACAGCTCACTGCAACATGAGGTGTTGCACGGACATCCAACCGGCAGCCGCCTTGTAAACGAAGCCCTCATTTTCGCGACGCCGACGTTCTGGCTGCCCTATCCGCGCTATCGCCACACCCACCTGACCCACCACAATGACGCTGCTCTCACCGATCCGCGGCTTGACCCTGAGTCCTATTACATGCTGCCAGAGGAATGGGCGGCGCTGCCCGGCATCAAACAGGCGTTGTACCGGATGAACCACACGCTGGCCGGACGGATGGTGATGGGCCCCGCCATCGGCATCATGCGTTTCTGGTCGTCAGACTTGAACGCAGTTATCCGCGGCAACAGGGAAATTGTAGGGGCCTGGATTTATCATGGCATTGCCTCAGCATTGACGATTGCGCTGGTAACGGGTGTTGCGGACATGGCGCTGTGGCAATTCGTCGTGCTCATAGCCTATCCCGGAATTTCGCTGGCGCTGGTGCGCTCCTATTGTGAGCATCGGGCGGCCGAGAATGCCGATCACCGCACCATCATTGTCGAAGCCTCGGCCTTTTGGTCGCTGCTGTTCCTCAACAACAACCTGCACGCCGTCCACCATTCACGGCCGGCTCTCGCCTGGTACAAGCTGCCCGCCTATTACCGCGCCGAGCGGGATCGGATAATCGTCAAGAACAATGGCTATCTCATGCGCGGCTACGGCGAGATATTCCGGCGCTATTTCCTGCGCGCCAAGGAGCCGGTTCCCTACCCCCACATGGAATGGCTAAAAGGAAACCCGGCTGAATCTTGATGACGGGAACGGCGCGGCCAAGAGCATGACAAGTGTTTCCGTGATCATTCCTACTCGCAGCCGGCCGCAATTCCTCAAGATGGCGGTACACAGCGTTGTCGCGCAATCGCACGCGGCGCGGGAAATCATTATCGTCGACGATGGCGAGGGCGCCAGCGAAACCGTGCGCGGCATGTCATGCGCCATTCAGGTTATCGGTAATTATCAGCGGGGGCCCGTCGCTGCCCGCAATCTCGGCATCGCCACCGCCACATCCGATGTGATCGCCTTCCTCGATGATGATGATTGGTGGACCGACACCACCTACCTCGGAAAAACCGCGGAGCATTTCAAGCAAGGTGCTGATCTTTGCTTTGGCGATGGCGTCATGGTGTTCGCCGATGGGCGGCCAGCGCTTGCCTTTGCATTTCCGGCCGATGCGGAATCCCTTACGCGTGACAACACAATGCTAATTTCCGCCGTCAGCTACCGGCGCTCGCTGCACGCGACACTCGGGCATTTCGATCAATCGCTGCCCTTCTATTGGGATTGGGATTGGTATCTGCGGGTGGCACAATCAGGGGCGCGGCTGATGCATCATGAAGCGCCAGTCGTGGCGATTCGGGTTCATGCCCAAAACATGTCAGGGGCCGAAACCGAGCGTCAGCGGCAGACCAATCTTGAGGCTTTCGCCCGAAAACATGGACTTCCGCCGCTTGTTCTCAAGAATCATTTGAGCATTCTGGAGAGTGGTCTGTCCTGATTGCCGGATGTTAACTCATTGATTTTGAATATATTACTCTATTTCCAATAGTTAACAAAAGATTAACCGAGTGTTTTCAGTTATTTTGCGGCAGGGCATCGAAATAAGCCTGCAAAATAAGGGTTTTCACGAATCAGTCGATGCGCTAACGCTGCCTGAGCCAATCCGGCAGAGGAGAAACCAATGGCTGACGAAAAAATAGTAACCATCCCGCTGTCCAAGATCGCGGGCGAGTTGGCAGAAAAGCACGAGATGTCCAAGAAGTCGGTGAATGAGTTTCTGGGCGCCTTCATCGATCTGACCGTCAAGCACCTCAAGAAGGGCGCCAAGGTCCGGGTTACCGGGCTTGGCATCTTCCAGGTCAAGAAGCGCCCCGCCCGCATGGGCCGTAACCCGGCCACCGGCGAAGCCATCAAGATCAAAGCGTCGAAGAAACTCGCCTTCCGCGCCGCAAAGGAAGTCAAGGACGCGATCTAACGCGTAACTCCGGTTTAACTGAATGGCCCCGCCACTGGCGGGGCCGTTTGCATTTTACGGGATGAATTCTTTTCACCATGATGCCCGATTGCAGAGCTATGAGGCTATCGTCTATTCATTATGAGAATCTCCCATTCCAGCAGGAAAATTCCCATGAAAACCCAGGCTCGTGTTGTGGTGATCGGCGGCGGTGTCGTCGGGTGTTCGGTGCTCTATCATCTCACCAAGGCGGGTTGGAAGGATGTGGTGCTGGTCGAGCGCGACCGGCTCACCAGCGGTTCCACCTGGCATGCGGCGGGCGGCTTTCACACCTTGAACGGCGATCCCAATGTGGCCAAGCTGCAGGGTTACACCATCGGCCTTTACGAAGAACTCGAAAAAATTTCCGGCCAGGCCTGTGGCTTGCACCGTTCAGGCGGAATTATTCTGGCCGACACGCCCGCGCGCATGGAATGGCTGAAGATGGCCCATGCCCGGGCGCGCTATCTGGGGCTTGAGACCGAGATCATCAGCACTGCCAAAGCCAAGCAAATGCATCCCCTTCTCGAAGAGAAATATTTCGTCGGCGCGATGATCGATGCAGCCGACGGCAATCTCGATCCGGAAGGAACCACCCACGCATACGCCAAGTCGGCCCGCATCGGTGGAGCCGAGATTTACCAGAATTGCCGCGTCACCGATTTGAAACCGCGTGCCGATGGCACATGGGACGTGATCACCGTCAACGGCAATATCCATGCCGAACACGTGGTGAACTGCGGCGGGCTATGGGCGCGTGAGGTGGGGCGCATGGTCGGGCTCGAACTTCCGGTGCTGGCCATGGAGCACATGTATCTGGTGACCGATGAAATGCCGGAGGTAGTCTCTTACAACAAGGAACGCGGTCACGAGCTGCCGCACATCATCGATTTCAAATCGGAAATTTATATGCGCCAGGAGCGCTCCGGCATCGTGCTTGGCACTTATGAAAAGGCCTGCCGTCCGTGGCAGCCGAAACAAACGCCGTGGGATTTTGGCCAGGAGTTGCTGCAACCCGATCTCGACCGCATCGCTCCCTCGCTGGAGCTTGGCTACAAGCATTTTCCGGCACTCGCCAAGGTGGGCATCAAGCGCGTCATCAACGGGCCGTTTACATTCTCGCCCGATGGCAATCCACTGGTCGGCCCGGTGCAAGGCTTGCGCAATTTCTGGTGCGCCTGCGCAGTGATGGCGGGTTTCAGCCAGGGCGGAGGTGTCGGTCTCGCATTGTCGCAATGGATGGTCAACGGCGATCCGGGCTTTGATGTGTGGGCCATGGATATTTCGCGGTTTGGCGAATGGGCCACACGCACCTACACCAATGAAAAAGTGCGCGAAAACTATGCGCGGCGCTTCTCGATCAAATTTCCCAACGAGGAATTACCGGCCGCCAGGCCACAGCAGACCACCGCGCTCTATGACACGATGACCGCACAGGGCGCTGTGATGGGTGATTCATGGGGGCTCGAAACGCCCCTGTGGTTTGCGCCCAAGGGAGTCGAGCCCAAGGACGTTTTCTCGTTCCACCGCTCAAATGATTTCAAACACGTGAAGGCCGAAGTGCTGGCAACCCGCAATGGCGTGGGCGTTACCGAGATTGCCAATTTCGCCAAGTATCGATTTACCGGTGTAGGCGCCGAGGCTTTCCTGTCGCGGCTGATGACCAACAAGATGCCGAAGGTAGGCCGCCTGATCCTGACGCCGATGCTCAACCCCACCGGCCGCCTCATCGGCGATTTCACCATCGCCAAGGCCAAGGACGAGTGCTTCTATATGTGGGGATCATCCCAAGCGCAGAAATATCACATGCGCTGGTTTGAAAAGTATCTGCCTGCCGATGGCTCGGTGCACATTCATCGCTACGACATGGGGCTTGTCGGCCTGTCGATCGCCGGACCCAAATCACGCGAGGTGCTGCAGCAACTTACCGACGAGGATGTTTCCAATGCCGCCTTCAAGTTCATGGACCACCGCGCCATGGATGTGGGCCACTGTCCGGCACTGATCAACCGCGTTACCTATACCGGCGATCTCGGCTATGAAATCTGGGTGCAGCCGGAATATCAGCGCCGCCTCTATCAGGAAATCATGCGCGCCGGTAAGGCCCACGGCATTGTCAATTTCGGCATGCGGGCGTTGTTGTCGATGCGGCTGGAGAAAAACTTTCCGACATGGTACCGCGAACTCCGCCCGATCTACGGCGGCTTCGAGGCAGGCCTCGAGCGCTTCATCGATCTCACCAAAAATGATTTTGTCGGCCGTGATGCGGCGATGGAAGAAAAGCGCTCGGGCGGCAAGCTCAGGCGGGTATCGATGATTGTCGATGCGGGCGATGCCGATGTTTTGGGTGACGAACCTATTTTTCACAAAGGCAAAGTGGTGGGCTGGGCCACATCGGGCGGCTATGCGCATTTCGTCGACAAGTCGATGGCGCAAGGTTATGTGCCGAAGGAAATCGCCGGAGATTTCTCGCAAGGCGCTTTCGAAATCGAAATTATCGGCGAGAAACGCAAGGCGACGATCATCACCGAGCCGCTGTTCGATCCGGAAGGTAAGAGGATGCGAGGGTAGCATCCGCTCTCCTCACCCTGAGGTGCGAGCGCAGCGAGCCTCGAAGGGTGGACAGCGAGCACCGGCAAGCGACGCTTCGAGGCTCGCTGCGCGAGCACCTCAGCGTGAGGGGTCTTGGTATTCCAGCGCAGCATCGGTCAGCCACTCCCAAGCTGACATCGCAAATGTGCGGAGCGCGTAGAGTTCGAAGCGGTAGTCAGCCGTGCAGTGAACCAGCACCGGCGTGTGGTGCAGGCCGGTCATGGCGAACATGCCAGGCGTAAAAGCACTCTTGTGGAAATCAAGCGGGATGCCCTTGGCTAATACATCGCGGGAGGGCTCGCCTTCGAGGTAGATGCGGGTGCGGCTGTGGGAGAGTGGTGTCACCGCGCAGAGGCTCTGCAACTTTGCCGCGAGATCGTCGGTCTCGGGACCAACGAACCAGAATTGCCGGGGGCCGGTGCGCATGACGATGCGGCCGTGGCTTTCGCTGGACACGGAAGCCGGCGGAAGCTTGCCGGTGAATGGCGTGACCGCCTTCTCGAAATCCTTGGTGAGCCCTGCCGCCTGGGTGAGCGTGAAGCCGCGCAACTCGCCCATCCGCAAGACATCACTTTTGTAAGGCTTGGCAGTGGCCAGGGCCGATCTCCTCTCAAGCATTGAGGCGGGCTCCTTCCTTGTCGATAAAATGCGGCGATACGATGCGGGCGCGGGCCTGTTCGTTCTTCAATGGATAGGCGCAGATGATTTCCTCGCCCTCATGCTTCAGCCCGCCCTGATAAAGACCAAGGGCGATGAACTTGTTCAGCTCGGTCGACCATGTCACCGAAGTTATGTAACCACGGCCGTGGCCCTTGATTTCATCGGCCACCGAAAACAGGATGGCGCCGCCGCGCAGTTTCTTGTCTGGCACAAGCAATTCCAGTCCCACAAGGCTCCAACGTTCCGGTGCCTGCAGCTTTTCGCGGAAGCGCAGTTCCTTGCCGATGTAGGCTTTCTCCTTGCCGGCCATGCGGCCGAGGCCCAAATCATCAAGGGTGTTGCGGTGATCAAGTTCGAGGCCCGCCACATGGCCCTTCTCGATGCGCAAGCTCGCCAGCGCTTCGAGGCCATAGGGTTTCATGCCCAAGGGTTCGGCCGTTTTCAGGATGTGCTCCCACAGGGGAATAGCATGATCG
>JANLWG010000421.1:0-4615 GCA_031364405.1 Hyphomicrobiales bacterium | reverse complement strand
GCGTTCAGCGCGCGATCGAAGTGATGCGCGCGGGCAAGCTGCATCGCTACGGCGAAGACCGCACCGGGGTTCCCGAGGCCACTGCCCTTGAGCAGGATTACGCGGCCTATATCGGCAAGAAGTATTGTGCTGCGCTCAATTCCTGCGGGGCCAGCATGTTCGTGGCGCTGAAATGTGCAGGCGTTGGGCACGGTGACAAGGTGCTGATGAACGCCTTTACGCTGGCGCCGGTTCCAGGTGCCGTGGAACACGCAGGTGCGCAGCCGGTGTTTGTCGAAATCGACGAGACCTACAAGATCGATCTCCATGATCTCGAAAAGAAAGCCGCATCGAGCAGCGCCAAAGTGCTGCTGCTTTCGCATATGCGCGGGCACATCTGTGACATGGAGGCGCTGATGGCGGTTGCAAAGCGCCACGGCCTCACAGTGATTGAAGATTGCGCCCACACCATGGGGGCCAAGTGGAATGGCAAGTTCACCGGAACCTTCGGGGCCATCGGCTGTTTCAGCCTGCAATCCTTCAAGCACGCCAATGCCGGAGAAGGAGGCCTTCTAGTCACCGATGATCCCGATATTGCGGCGAAGGCCATTCTCTATTCGGGAAGCTACATGCTCTACGCCCAGCACAAGGCGCGGCCTGGCCTCGAATATTTTGAGAAGTACCGAGGCCGCATTCCCAATTTCAGCCTGCGAATATCGAATTTGACCGCCGCCGTCGGCCGTCCCCAGATTGCATTGCTTGCAGAGCGCTCCGAGGTTTGGAACGATCGCTATCGCCGGTTGGTCGACGGCTTAGGCAAGATTCAGAACATCCGCATTCCGCCACGTCCGCCCAAAGAACAGTATGTCATGAGTTCAATCCAGTTCTCAGTGAAGGGCCTGAGTGCTGCCGAAATGGAAAGATTCCTGGAAGCCTGTGCGACGCGCGGGGTTTTTGTGAAGTGGTTTGGCCGTGCCCAGCCGGTGGGTTTCACCAGTGTCCATGAACACTGGGAATATGTAACGGAAAAGCAAGGCCTGCCGCAGTCGCGGCGCGTGCTGAGCGAGGTCTGCGATATGCGGATTCCTTTGGCTTTGCCGCTGGACAGCTGTGACATGATCGTGGCGGTGATCCGACATTGCCTGGAGAACTATGCCAAACCAGCATGATCTGGTCCGCTCTTGGCATTGGCCAGCCCGGCCACCGCTTCATAAGCTGCCCTGAACTAATAAGCCTTTGGGGAGTTGCGACGAGATGCATCTGGCCAGATTTCCGCGCGTGCGCCTTGGGCATTTGCCAACGCCTTTGGAGGCGATGCCTAGCTTTTCGAAGCTTCTTGGCGGACCCAATCTCTATATTAAACGCGACGATTGTACGGGCCTGTCAACTGGAGGCAACAAGACCCGCAAGCTTGAATTCCTCATGGCGGATGCATTGGCCAAGGGTTGCGACACGGTGATCACCCAGGGCGCCATCCAGTCCAATCACGCCCGCCAGACTGCAGCGGCCGCCGCCAAGCTTGGCATGAAGTGCCGAATTCTGCTGGAAAACCGCACCGGCAGCAACAGCCCGGATTATTGCGGCTCAGGCAATGTGCTGCTCGATCACATTCATGGCGCGCCGACCAGCAACTATCCCGGCGGCACCGACATGAACGCGGCGATGGAGAAAGTCGCGGACGAAATTCGCGCCAAGGGCGGCAAGCCCTATATTATCGTGGGCGGTGGCTCGAATGCCATTGGCGCCCTTGGCTATGTAAATTGCGCCATCGAGCTGGTGGCGCAGGCCAATGACATGAACCTGCGCATTGATCACGTTGTCCATGCGACGGGAAGCGCTGGCACACAAGCGGGGTTGGTCGCCGGACTAGAAGGCTTGCGCAGTCAAATTCCGGTTCTCGGGATAGGCGTCCGCGCCGCCCGCCCGCAGCAGGAAGAGAATGTCTACAAGCTTGCCTGCCTGACGGCCGACTACTTGGACATGCCAGGTGCTGTAGCGCGGGAGCGCGTCGTCGCCAACTGCGACTATGTGGGCGAGGGCTACGGCATTCCGACCGACGGCATGGTCGAGGCGATCAATATTGTGGCGCGTAGCGAGGCCATCCTGCTTGACCCGGTCTATTCCGGCAAGGGCATGGCAGGGCTCATCGATCTGTGCCGCAAGGGTCGTTTCAAGAAGTCCGACAATGTCGTGTTCCTGCACACCGGCGGCAGCGTGGCGCTGTTTGGCTACAATGGAGTTTTTGACGGCACGCGACCGAATTAACGACCGCCGGAACTGAAGCCGACAAAGATCGGTGCGCTAAATTAGAACATGAACCAAACAAAACATAGAGGGAGAAATACTATGCTTGGAAGACGTAACCTACTCGCAGGCTTGGCCGCTGTCCTCATGGCCAGCGCCACAGCAACAGCCGCCTTGGCGGAAAAAGTCGTGATCGGTCATTTCGGAACGCCAATCCCAATGCAGGCGGCAGCCGCCGCCGGCGAATTCGAAAAAGCCACCGGCTGGGAAATTGAATGGCGCAAGTTCGGCTCGGGCGCCGAAATCATCGCCGCCATGGCCTCAGGTGACCTGAAAATCTCCGAACTTGGTTCTTCGCCCCTCGCCATCGGTGCATCGCAGGGCGTCGACTACCAGCTATTCGCAATCTCCAATATCATCGGCGAAGCGGAATCGCTCATCGGCCGCAATGGGTCGGGCGTCACGAAGGTCGAAGACCTGAAAGGCAAGAAAGTTGGCGTACCGCTCGGCTCAACCGCCCACTACTCGCTGATGGGTGCCATCAAGAACGCCGGTCTTGCACCGGGTGACGTCGAAGTCATCGGCATGAAACCCGATCAGATCGTCGCTGCTTGGGAGCAGGGTCAGATCGACGCGACATTCATCTGGGAGCCCGCCAAGGGCAAGGCGCTCAAGAACGGAACGCTGATCATGGCCGCCAATCAAGTTGTGGGCGCACCGACATTTGACGGTTGGGTCGTGAACACCGAATTCGCCAAAACGAATCCGGACTTTATGGTCAAGTTTCTCAAGGCTCTCGAAGCGGCGAACGCTGCATACAATTCCAACCCGGATGCGTGGACGGCCGACTCGGCGCCGGTGAAAGCCATCGCTGAGCGCATTGGCTCGCCCGCTGCCGAAGTTCCTGCGGCATTGAAGGGTTATGCGTTCCCTTCGCTTAAGGACATGGCCTCTGCCAATTGGTTGGGCGGTGGCAACCAGGCGAACATGCTAGCGACGGCCAAGTTCCTCATGGAAAACAAGCGTGTCGATGCTGTGCTGGATGACTATTCCAAATTCGTGAATGCAGATTTTCTTGCTGCCGCGATGAAATAGCAGCTGATCATAGACCTCGACTCACCCCGTCGCTGGCGGCGGGGTGATCCCTACTCAACGAGAACACAAGGGGGTCGCATGGGTAGTCTTCACGTTGATCACGTTACGGTCGAATTCCCCATTGGTCCGCACACGCCGCCGGTCAAGGCGCTTTCAGATGTCGATTTGGAGATTCAACCGGGCGAGTTCGTGGTCGCCCTTGGCGCTTCTGGCTGCGGAAAATCGACGCTGCTGAATCTGCTTGCAGGTTTTCTTTCGCCCTCGAAAGGGCAAATCAAGCTCAACGATGCAACCGTTTCCGGGCCTGGTGCCGACCGGGCTGTCGTGTTTCAAAAGCACGCTTTGCTGCCCTGGCTCAATGTCATCGACAACGTCGCCTTTGGCCTCAAACTCAAAGGCATGGGCAAGGCAGAACGCTACGTGACCGCCCGCACGCACCTCAACCACCTGGGCCTCGGCGTCTTCGAAAGCCATCCGGTCTACCAGCTCTCGGGCGGCATGCAGCAGCGCGTGGGCATTGCCCGCGCCCTTGCCATTGATCCCGAAATACTGCTGATGGACGAGCCTTTGGGAGCGCTTGACGCTCTTACCCGCGAAAAAGCCCAGGAGTTGATCATCCGAATCTGGAAAGAAACGTCCAAGATGGTCTTCTTCATCACTCACAGCGTCGAAGAGGCGCTCTTCATGGGCACGCGGCTCATCGTCATGTCGCCGCGTCCCGGCCGAATTACCCACGCCTTCAATCTAAATTTCAGCCAGCGGTTTCTGGACGGTGCCGATGCCCGCACAGTCAAGGCCTCGAAAGACTTCATCAAAATGCGCGAGCAGGTTTTGAAAATCATTTTTGGCGACGAAGAAGCAGCTGGAGGCGATCATGTCTGACATCAAGAAAACAGCGGCGCCCTCATTACTTGGATCGATGTTCAAGATAAAGCCGACGAAGCCTGGTGAGGTTTATGGTGTTCCCGGCCAAGGCGACAGTCTGCTCATTAGCGCCGTGTCGGGAATCGCCATCATTGGATTCTGGGCGCTTGCGACCTGGGCGGGCTGGATCAAACCGCTGTTCCTGCCTTCGCCTGTAGCAATTTTCCAGAAATTCATCCAGGTCGCGACCGAAGGCTTCGCCAACTATACTCTGCTCGAGCACACCTGGATCAGCGTGCTCCGCGTGTTTGGCGCTCTGGCGCTGGCTTGCGCGACGGCAATCCCTGTGGGCCTTGCCATGGGCATGAGCCGGGTTATGCGCGGTGTGTTTGATCCGCCGATTGAATTTTACCGACCGGTTCCACCGCTTGCC
>JANLWG010000386.1:0-8929 GCA_031364405.1 Hyphomicrobiales bacterium | reverse complement strand
CCTCGGCGGTGGGAACGCTGGCCAAGACGGTTGATATCACCACGATCGCCGTCAACGGCATTCGCTGGTGTGAAGTGGATTTTCCCGTCGATCTGCAGCAGGCACGGCAGCTGGCGGTAAGCTGGAGTTGATCAGCCGCGCTTGGCGAGGATCGCCTCGGCCAGTTCCTTGTCGGCGGGTTTGTCGACATCGATTGCCGCTTCGGCGAAGGGCATGAGCACGGCTTTTACCCGAAGACCCAATTTGCGCGATAGGATGGCGAGAGCCTTGTCAAGCGTGAGCCTGCCGGTGAGAAAGCGCAGGAGCGGCATGATGCCGAAGGTGGCGACGAGGCGCCAGGGTTTCTTGCGCACCTGCTCGAGATATTGCCAGCGCTGCAGCAGGCGGAGGCCCCGCTCATGGCGCAGCGCGAACAGGTTGCAGCCGGAGACGCTGTCATTGCCCAGCCTGAAAAAAGTACGGACGGATTGCGGATAAGCTGTGAGGATGGTTTCGCTAGTGGCCAGGCCGACGGTGAAATCGGCGTCCGATTGCTCCGTAGACTGAATAAAATATTTAATCATCGCAGGCGTCAGCAGCGGATGATCGCCGGTGGTGATCAATGCCGGGTAGTCGAGCGCACCCTGGGCCACGGCAGCAATGACCGATGCGGGCGCGCTGGCGGACGACGCCAGGGTGATGGCATTTTCACCAAGGATTGCGGTGGCTATTTCGCGGTTCTCGATGGAAATCAGCGTCGAGGCAACCACGCCTGACTGGCGCAAGCTGGTGGCGACGCGGGCCAGCATGGGTATTCCGGCAACAGGGATCACGCATTTATTGGCGACGCCATAGGCCTTGGCCATCGGATCATCGGAGCCCCGGCCCGCCGCCAGAATGATGGCGCTCCACCGCAGGCTCGTCACAGCAGGGATTTCCCGTAGATGCGGTAAGTCTTGTAGGGTTTGCCGCCGAGGGTTTCGATGATGCGGCGCATCGGCATATTGTCTTCGAGAATCCACGACAGTTCGCTGCCCATCGCGCCACGCGAAATGTGGTAGCTGCGCAATGTGTCGATGACGCCAAGCGCCAGTGATGAGCCAGTTGGCGTGTTGTGATATTTCTTGATGACTCCCATCAGCGGCATGCGCACCGATGCCGGCCGTTTCTTGATGAGGTGCCTCGCGAGTTTGAGCCAGCCGAAGGGCAACAACCGGCCATTGAGCCCGGCAATCCACTCATTGACGTTGGGCAGGGTGACAGCCATGGCAGCAGGTTCGCCGCGATAGGTGGCGATGGCGATATATTCGTTGGTAACGAGCATCTTGAGATTGTTGCCAAGGGCTACGATTTCTTCCCTTGTCCATGGAACGAAACCCCAGTTATCGGACCATGCATCGTTGAAGATTGAGACGATGATGTCGAGATCGCGGGCCAGGTGCTTCTTGTCGAATGGCCGGATGGCGATGCCGGGCGAGGAACGGGCGCGCTCACAGGCGGCGCGGATGACGCGGGGGAGCTCGGTCTTGTCGTCGTAGTGATAGGCGATCACGTCCTTCGCCTTGGTGAAACCGTGCTCCTCGACGCGGGGGGCATAGTAACGCAAGCCATGCCCCATCATCATGCTGGGCGGCGTATCGAAGCCATCGACGAGCAGGCCCATCTCATCGTTGATCGAGAAACTGAAGGGACCCTGAACGCTGGTCATGCCACGCGATTTCAGCCAGTGGCAGGCTGTATCAAGCAACGCGGCAAAGACCGGCGTTTCGTCGGGCGCTTCGAGAAAGCCAAACTGGCCGGTACTGTCCTGATGACGTTCAAGACGCAGGCGGTCGACCTGGGCGGAGATGCGGCCCACCGGCCTGCCGTCACGCTCGGCCAGGAAAAGCTGCACCTCGGCGTGCTGGAAATACGGGTTTTTTTTGGGATCGAGGTGTTCGAAGCGCTCAAGATAAAGGGGTGCCACCCAGTTGGGATCATCGCGATAGATAGCGAAGGGCACATCGAGAAAGGCGCGTTGGTCGTGCTTGGTGGTGACGGGCCTTACGGTGATGGGATCTGCCATGGCGGCGGACATAACAAGCTTGGCGTGGGTGCCGCAAGGCCTTAACAGAAGGCATGGTCAAACGCTTCCTGGCAAAGGCCGCCTCGCGGCTGCTGGTGCAGCCGGTGCACCGGCAATTGCGCGGCATGACGCTGGGCACCCGCACCGCGGTGATCGAGGGTAGCGCTCGCGTGCTGCTGGTGCGGCACAATTATACGCCCGGCTGGTTTCTGCCCGGCGGTGGCGTCGAACGTGGCGAGACGATCTATCAGGCGGCGGTGCGCGAACTGCGCGAGGAGGCGGGCATCGTGGCCAATGAGGAGCCTCTGCTGCATGGCGTTTTTCTCAACGACGAGAATTTTCCCGGCGACCATGTGGCGTGCTTTGTGGTGCGGCGGTTCACCCGCGAGGCCGTGGTAAAATCGCTGGAGATCGCCGAGGTGCAATTCTTCCCGCTCGATGCACTGCCTGATGACACGAGCGGTGGCACGCGGCGGCGGCTGGCCGAAATTGTGGTGGGTGGCCAGCCAGCGCGAGTGTGGTAGACTTGGTTGGAGGCGAGTTGCCCCTGCGTTGACATTATCGCTCATCGGCATATAGTATTTTCTTCTTGTGCTGTGGAGTCGTGGCCATGATTAGAGCCCTCGTCGCAATTATTGTTTTTCTGATGCCGGTGCTGGCGGTTGCGGGAGAACCGTTGTTCGACGCGGTGGCAAAGGGTGACACGGCGAGTATCGAACGTTTGCTGGCAAGTGGTACCGCGGTTGATGCGCGCGCGCCCGATCAGGCCACGCCGCTTATCACCGCCGCGCTCAACGGCCAAGTGGAAGCCGCCAAATTACTGCTCGCCAAGGGGGCCGATGTGATGGCGCGGAACTCCGGCGGCTTCACAGCACTGCATGCCGCTGCCTATTCCGGCAGTGTGCCGGTTGCGGTGTTGCTGCTCGATAACGGTGCTGCCCGTGATGACGCCGAGAACAAGGCGGGTACGGCGCCGCTGTTCGTTGCCGCTGAAATGAATCATCCAGCCGTGGTCGAGCTTTTGATCGCCCGGGGCTCCGATGTCAGCCGGCCGGAGAGCCACGGTTACTCAGCACTGACGCGCGCCATCTTCAAGGGCCATAAGGATATGATGCGGCTGCTCAAGCGGCATGGACTGACGTGCCAACACGATAAGTTGTCGGCGGGCCAGTATGTGCAATGTCTCGAACTCAAAGACTAATCGGAGGACAAATTATGAAAAAGACCATACTTACGGCAGCGGTGTGCTTCGCCGCACTCATGCTTGGGCAGTCGCCGGCCCTCGCAGGCAACACGGTCAATACCGGCTATTTCGGTGGCGTCGCCATCATGGGATACGATCCCGTTGCCTATTTCACCGACAACCGGCCGGTGCAGGGCAGCGAGGAGTTCAGCTATGACTGGCTGGGAACGCCATGGCACTTTGCCAGCCGCCAGCATCGCGAGCTTTTCAAGAGCGAGCCGGTCAAATATGCCCCCCAGTTCGGCGGCTACTGCGCCGGTGAAGTTGCATTTGATGGGATCACCGTCAACATCGATCCGGATGCATGGCGGATCATCGACGGTAAACTTTATCTTGGCTACGGCAAGGATTTTGCCGCGGACCTGGAAGCTCACCCGCAAAACTGGCTGCCGAAGGCCGAAGCCAATTGGCCCAAGGTCGAGGCCAAACTGGAACAGGGAAAGTATTATTAGCAGCTTGCTGAAAGACCTTATGTAGCCGGTGCTTCGAGTCTCACGGGCGTTGCCCGTGAGCACCTTGCTCAGCATAAGGAAAGTCAAATGCGACCTCACTCTGAGGTGCGACCCCGGCGAAAGCCGGGGGAGCCTCGAAGGGCGCTTTCGATCCGCATACGGCGGCGGCTACTCGATGGGCGAAAAATAAAAAATATTGGTCGCGTTGACATAGGTGAATGCCGGTTCATCTCCAGTTATGTCGCGCCGATACACGGCGCCGCAATCGGTACGTCTCAGCGCGACCAGACTTTCGATCTGTTGGCACAGCCTTCCGCGGTCGACAAAGACCTTGCCCGTCATTAGCTGCGTCGCGGAGCGGAAGACCATTTTGCCATCCCGGCCAACTTGCATGATGGCTGGAGAACCTGAAATGACCTTTCCCTGCAATGTGTGCCCCAAGACGAGGCGCGAAATATCTTCACCGCTCAGCCTGTTGGCCTCGTCACCCTTGAAATCGTAGGGCCATTGGGGAATACCGGCTTTGCGCAACGCGCCGAGAAGAGTCTCACGATCCTGGTTGTTGCGAAGATATGAAAAATTCAATCGGAAGTATTCGAAGTTGGCAAAGGGAAACAGACGAAGCGCTTCGGCTACCGCAGCACGAGCTTCGTCCATGCGGCCCGCTGCGGCGTAGGCCGCGGCGAGCAGAATATGGATGTCGTCTACGCCGGGCGAGTCGGCGCGGGCTTGCTCAAGTGTCTCGATGGCACCAGCAAAATCGTCATGCACGATCAAAACCAGTCCGGCAACCTGCCTGTCGGTCGCGGAGAGGTTGGGATCGAGCCGCTGCGCCGTGGAGATGGCTGCCACAGCCTCGTCATGCTGTCCGGCGGACATCAGCGCGAAGGCCAAGGCGATTTGCGCGTCGACATTGCTTGGTCCAAGACCGACCGCCTTTCGCGCCGAAGCAATCGCCTGATCGTACTGGCCGTCGACGGCCTGAAGCACCGCGAGAGTTGCATAGGGCTGGGACGAACGTGGATTGAGGTCCAGCGCCCGGCCGGCCATCTCATAGGCCCGTTTTTTCGCGACAGGGTTCGGCAGGACGTCGTCGTAGACATTGCGCCAGACGAACACGGCGGTTCGAGCGTCGGCGGCGTAGGCGTCGGCAAAGGTGGGATCGAGGGCTTCCGCCTTGGCATAGAACTCAAGCGCCTTGCGAAGCTGTGGCCTGAGCCCGCTGCGCGCCGCCTGCTCACCGCGTAAATAGTAGTCGTAAGCTTCGAGGTTGGTGGTCGGCAGGCGCGTCAGCACTTCGGCTTCAGCCACAGTGGGCTTGATGCCCAGGGCCGCGATGATAGCGCTCACCACCTCATCCTGTACGGCAAAAACGTCAGCGGCCTTGCGGTCGTATTTTTCGGCCCACAGGAGGTCACCGCTGGCCGTGTCGATAAGCTGGGCGTTGATGCGGATCTGATCGCCGGTGCGGCGGACGCTGCCTTCCACGATAAAACCAACACCGAGGTCACGTGCCACGTCCTTCGGCGCAGTAGGCCGATCCTTGTATTTGAAAACCGAATTGCGGGCGATGACATCGATGGCCGACAGCTTGGCCAATTCGGTGATGAGATCCTCGGTGATGCCGTCGGCGAAATAGGTGTCGCCGGAGTCGGCACTCATATTGGCAAATGGCAGGACGGCGACGGATGGACGCTTAGGTGAGGCTGGGTTCATCTGGATGAAGATGGCGGCGGCGATCGCGGCGATAAGCAGCAAGCCTGCAAATGCCGCTATTGCCAAACGGGTACTCGCGCGGTTCCGCCTGGTGACGATCTTTCCGGCGGCCGTGGGGTCGAGCACAACCCGGTAGGCGCGCACCGGATCGGCAATGTTCTTGAGGTGCAATTCTCCGAGGCTTTCGAAGCCGACACCGGCCTTGTGCGCCGCGTGATCGAAAGCGGTGCCGGAGACGCAGATACCGCCGGGCTCGGCCATCGCCTCAAGCCGTGCCGCGATATTGATCCCGTCGCCATAGAGGTCATCGCCCTCGACGATCACATCACCGAGATTGATGCCAATGCGCAACTGGATGCGGCGGGCGGCGGCGGTTTCCGGATCATGGGTGGCCAAGGCGCGCTGGATGGCGGCGGCACACTCAACGGCTTCGACCACGCTGGCGAACTCGATCAATGCGCCGTCGCCCATCAGTTTGATGATGCGGCCATGGAACTTTTCTATTGCCGGATCGATCAATTCGCCGCGGCAGACTTTCAGCCGCGCCAACGTGCCGGCCTCGTCCTCGCCCATCAGGCGGCTGTAGCCAACCACGTCGGCCACAAGGATGGCAGCCAGCCGGCGTTCCAAATCCACATGCCTCTTTGATAAAACAGGTTCCCCGCACGGAATGTTACTTCAAGGCGAAGATCGAAGCCAGACCCATGAGGTTCAAAGCCGTGATAGCATTTGCAGATTTTTCCGGGCTGGCGGCGCTGGGGCGGATCAGCAAAGCCGATAGTTTTACTTGACCTTAATAGTTTCCGCCTGTAATGGCGCCCACCATGATGAGTCCGGTTGCCATTGGCCAGCGACGACGAGCCCGCGATTTTCGCGCGGATGCGTGCGCCTGAACCTGCCCGGCCGATTCCGAATTCCGTTAAAATTTTCAGCGCTTCGGGGCCAGGCTGCCTGTTGAAGATCTTTTCTGGAACATTGCCATGAGCGGACATTTCGTCATTGCCGAAACCCTGCCCGAAGACCAAAGCGCCATCGAGCATCTGCTCGATCTGGGCTTTGGCATCGACCGGCGCACCAAGACTTCCTACCGGCTGCGCGAGGGCAGCCAGGCGGTCGACGGTTTGTCGCTGCTGATTCGCGACGCGCAATTGGGCATCGTCGGTTCGATCAGCTTCTGGCCGTTGCGGGTGGGCGATCAAGGAACGCCGGCCTTGTTGCTGGGGCCGCTGGCGGTTCATCCGCGGCGGCAGAATTTGGGCATTGGTTTGGCGCTGATGCGCGAGGGGCTGGCCAGGGCCAGGGCCATGGGGCACCGGTTGGTGATCCTGGTTGGCGATGCGCCCTATTACGCGCGGGTTGGATTTAAAAAACTGCCGCGCGATGTGTTGCTGATGCCGGGTTACACCGACCCCGAGCGGTTTCTCTATGTGGAACTGATGCCCGGCGCACTTCA
The DNA here is from genome assembly GCA_031364405.1 of Hyphomicrobiales bacterium. Classification (GTDB taxonomy): domain Bacteria; phylum Pseudomonadota; class Alphaproteobacteria; order Rhizobiales; family Aestuariivirgaceae; genus Aestuariivirga. The sequence continues at coordinate 2,021 of JANLWG010000386.1, read as the reverse complement.
AGGCGTTTCAGGGCTGGTGCTGCCGCCGCATCGTTATAATGAAGGCTCAGCGGCCTTCGCGGTACCACATGGCGCAGACGGCGAGCAGCAGCGCGCCCAGGCTTAGCAAGCTGGCAAACAGCGGGAATTCGATGACCGAGATGACGCGGTAGGCGCCATTGGATTTGAGGCCAAGCCATCCGGCTCCGGCCATCTGGCGGCCTTCGGCCACCTTGACCAAACGTGGCATGCCATCGGCCAGCCAGGAGGTGCTGCCGCCGGTTGCCCGGGCGATGGGGTTGAGAATTTTGTCGGTCGCCAGAATGTCGGAGGCTTCGCGCGCGCCGGCACTGCCAGCAGCGGCAACGGCATCGAGCAGTTGATCGCTCAGGCGGTGGAGGCCAGGCTCGGTCACTTCGAGTTTACCGTTCCAGATGCCCGGTGAGGTTTCGCTCAATTGCACGGCTTGGGATTTGCCGGAGGGCAGGGTTACGGTGACCTCATTCACCTTCGCGGCCATGGTGCGGCGCTCGATCACCAGTTGATTGCCGAGCTGGGTGGCGCCCAGGGCTTCCTCTTCAAGATCGGGCTCCTGCATCAGCCAGTGGGCGATGCGGCGCAGCAGTTCGGTCTGCGGGCCGCCGCCCTCGAAACCCCGCGCCCACAGCCAACCCTGATCCGAAAGCAATTGGGCAACACGGCCCTTGCCCTCATGGGCGAGCACCAGCAGCGGGCGGTCATTGGTGCCGGACATGACTGTGGCACCCTGGCTCACCTGGGTATCGACGAGGCGGAACCAGCGGCCCCAGGTGGGCTTGCCGCCAGCGCCGCCGGGGAGATTGCGGGTGACCGGATGCTTGCGGCCTTCAGCGGTGATTTGCGGGCGAAAGCCGCCTTCGGTGACCTGCCCCGTCGGGGCGGCTGGGATCACCTCATCGAGCGGCGTGTTGTAGAGGCCCTCCTCGCCAATAAAATCCGGACCCGATGCGATCAGCATGGCGCCGCCTTCCCGGACATATTGGGCGACGTTGTGCAGATAGCCCATGGGCAGCACGGCCTGACGGCGATAACGGTCGAAAATCACCAGATCGAACTGGTCGAGCTTGTCGACGAAGAGTTCGCGGGTCGGGAAGGCGATCAGCGCCAGTTCCTTGATCGGCGTGCCATCCTGCTTTTCCGGCGGGCGCAGAATGGTGAAATGCACCAGATCAACGGCGGCATCGGCCTTGAGCAGATTGCGCCAGGTGCGCTCGCCGGCATGGGGTTCGCCGGAAATCAGCAGCACTCGCAGGCGGTCGCGGATACCTTCAATGACGGCAATGGCGCGGTTGTTGGCTGTGGAAATTTCACCCGCCAGCGGCGCCACACTGATTTCGGTAATGTTCTGGCCACCGTGATCGATGGTGACGGGGATTTCGATCGACTGACCGGGCTCGACCGTGATGATGGCGGGATCGCCCCTGCCGGCATTGATGCTGACATCGACAGAGGCACCATCGCCATTGGCTTCTTCGACGTGGAAGCGGATCAACTGTTGCTTGCCGACGATGCCAAAGCGCGGCGCCTGATCGATGACGACGCGGCGGTCGCGTTCGGTTTTCTCGCCGGTGATGAGGCCGTGCAGCGGGCCGCCGATGCCGGCTTTGGCAGGATCAGCCGGGGCATCGTGGATGTCGCCATCAGTCACCATGACGGCTCCGGCGAAACGCTCGGGCGGGATATCGGCCAGCGCCCGGTTGAGCGCCTCGAAGGCCCTGGTGCCGTCATCATCGGAGGTGATGCCGGAGCGCACTTCGACAATGCGAAGCTCGGTGTTGCCGAGGCGGGCGGCCTGCTGTTTCAAGGCAAGTTCGGCATCCCGGGTTTGCCTGGTGCGGTCGCCGGCACTCTGGCTCTGGCTTTTGTCGATGACGGCGACGGCGATGTCGGTCAAGGGTTGGCGCTCTTCATTGCGTACCGATGGATCGAGCAGGGCGGCAAACAGCAGGGCCAAGGCCAATCCGCGCAGCCACCAGCCCCGCGCGCCTGAGAGGGCGGCGAAA
>JANLWG010000379.1:0-5627 GCA_031364405.1 Hyphomicrobiales bacterium | reverse complement strand
TAACATCTGCTGGAAACCGGTGGCGAGCATAGGAAATCAGTTTCATCTGTCGCGATCTCGCGTTGAGCGAGGGTATCAAAGCCCCAAACGCTCGCGTAGTCCATGGCGAACCAGATCAGCCGCTATTATCCTGACAATACCGTCGATCCCATCCTCATCTCCGCCATCGCCAATGCCCATGCGTGGTTCCAGGAACTGGCCTCCGGCCGCAAATCAAGCATCAATGACATCGCCCTCGAAAGGGGTCTTGCCGCCAACGTGGTCAGCCGTCTGCTTCCCCTGGCATTCCTGGCTCCTGACATTGTCGAGGCCATCACGACTGGCAGGCAACCGGTTGATCTCACCGTCAAGCGGTTGACGCGGTTCGAAAACCTGCCTCTGGACTGGCATCAACAACGAAATGTGCTCTGATTCCCGGCAGCCGCAATTCAGTAGGACGGGCTGACCGGCGATCCATGGGCCATTACCACTGCCCCAAGGTTCACCTATCAAAGCACCCAATGGAAGCGGTTTCCGCTCGAGCCCAGGTCCATCATGCACCAGCATCAGCGAACCGTTTTCTCGCGCGTGGCGATCTATCCCACCGAGCTTCTGGAGCCGGAAAGCGCCAACTGAGAAAAACCGGCATATCCGCATACATCAGCCGTCCGCAAGGCGTCTCAGCACCAGACTGTCGGCGCAAACAGGCCCAAAAGGCCCGCAAAATCGGGGTTTCCGGGAGGCCGACACGAATTGCCAGTAGAGACCAGACTGCGTGGTGGGCCCGCCAGGACTCGAACCTGGAACCAGACGGTTATGAGCCGTCAGCTCTAACCATTGAGCTACGGGCCCCACGCCGGGGCAGTGGCTACATCAATTTTAAACGCCATGCTATAGGGCTGGCGATGGAAAACAAATCTCACACACCCGAATCCGCCGTTGAGGCATTGACCGCACTTCATAGAGATGCAGTGGGGAGCCTCAAGATCTGCCTCGAACGCTATTTCGAAACGCATGAGCCTCCGACGCCGGCCGAGCGCCGGGGCTTCTGCTATCCCCAACTCATCGTCCATTACGAGGCCCTCGGCATCCAGCCCACAATCGCCAGGGCCTATGCAAAATTCCAGGGTCCCGGCACCTATTCGACCACCATCGCCCACCCCGCCCATTTCAAGCCGTATCTGGTCGAGCAATTAAACTATCTGGTGCGTGACTACGGGGCGACGATTGAAGTCGCGCCCTCCGATCAGGAAATCCCCTACCCTTATGTGCTGGAGCGCAGCGAAGATGCCGGCAGCGAAGGCACTAGTGCGGCGGAGCTGGCGCTGCATTTTCCGGTGCCCAAACTTTCTCTCGTTGGCGACGAAATCGCCGATGGTGAATGGGCTCACACAGCCGGTCATGATTTTCCACTGGCGCTGTTTGATGCGGTGCGTGTCGATTATTCTCTGAAGCGCCTGCAGCACTATACCGGCACCCACTGGAACCACATCGAGCCATGGATCCTGCTGACCAACTATCACCGCTATGTCGATCAGTTCGTCACCTGGGGCCGCGAGCAGATCGTTGGCACCGGCCCCTATGCAACACTGCATCTTCCCGGCGGCGGCATGCTAACGCGAGGTATGAGCCCAGAGGAAATGGGGCTCATCGTCGATGCCTGTCCATGGCACCGCTTCCAGATGCCGGCCTATCATCTCGCCCGCAATGATGGCCAGGGCGGCGTTACCCTCGCCAACATTGGCGTTGGCCCTTCCAATGCCAAGAACATCACCGATCACCTGGCGGTACTCAGGCCCCACTGCTGGCTGATGATCGGTCATTGCGGCGGGCTTCGCCAATCCCAGCGCATCGGTGACTATGTGCTGGCGCACGCTTATCTCAGGCAGGACCGCATTCTCGACAGTCTGGTTCCCCCCGATATTCCGATCCCGGCATTGGCTGAAGTTCAGGTAGCGCTGCAGGAGGCAGCAGCCACCGTCACCGGCGAACGTGGTGAAGCCCTGAAACAGCGCCTGCGCACCGGCACCGTGGTGACCAATGACGACCGCAATTGGGAATTGCGCTGGACCCAGGAGAGGAAGCGCATCAACCTCTCACGCGCCATTGCAGTCGATATGGAATCGGGCACCCTTGCCGCCCAAGGCTATCGTCTCCGAGTGCCCTATGGCACGCTGTTATGCGTGTCGGACAAGCCGCTGCATGGCGAGATTAAGCTGCCCGGCGCCGCCAATGCTTTTTATGACCGCGCTGTTGGCGAACACCTGGTGATCGGCCTTGCCGCCGTCGACGCCCTGCGCGGCAAGCTCTCGCAACTGCATTCGCGCAAGCTGCGGAGTTTCGATGAGCCGCCGTTTAGGTGACCAATTGAAGTCACAACGATGCCGCAATCCACCACCATAGAATTTCAACCGCCGACAAAGGGAGCCAACGCAAAATGTTTCGCAGCCTCCTCGCCGCCACAGCTTTGACATTCGCCACCGCCTACCTGACACCGGCCTTCGCCGATGACTTAAAGACTCCACGCACCATGGCGCTTTCGGGCCATGGTGAGGTACGCGTTGCTCCCGATATGGCCATGGTGACGGTTGGCGCGCTGAGCCAGAGCGCCACCGCTGCCGATGCGCTCAAGGCCAATACGGCCAGCATGCAAGCGATTTTCGCTATTCTCAAAGAAGCCGGCATTGAGAATAAAGATATTCAGACATCCAACTTCACCGTGCAGCCGCACTATGACTACAACAACAATAGCGGCGAGCCGCCCCGTATCGTGGGTTACGATGTATCCAATTCGGTCATGATCGCCGTTCGCAAGCTCGATGCGGTGGGAGCACTGCTTGACAAGGTGGTGTCGGTGGGATCGAACCAGATAAGCGGAATTCAGTACCAAGCCGCCAAGCCCGATGCGGCCTTGGACGAGGCACGTAAGCTCGCTGTCGCCGAAGCAACCCGCAAGGCCAAGGTCTACTCCGCCGCAAGCTCCGTGCAGTTGGGTGACATCCTGTCGATTACCGAGGGCGGCGGCAACCAGCCTCCTATCGTCATGCAGGCCAAGATGATCCGTGCCGGAGAAGCCTCCGACGTGCCAATCGCCCAGGGCGAACAGGCGATATCGGTGGATGTGAATATCGTCTGGGAGATCAATTAGAAGTTATCCTCCTGCCATTGCCTGGCAGGAGCCGTGTGGTAACTTGCCAGCATGCCTGTCTGCGAGCGCGATCCTTGGCGAATTCAGTTCTTTGAGAATATTCCGTGTCCGGATGATGTTCTCATCCCGACCGATGACCCCGATTGCTGGAACTGGTATCCAACCCATCGCTGGGTTTACGACAAGCTGAAAATCGCCGCCAGTCAGGGGCTCGCCTGCGGTCCCCATGGCGTCTCGCCGCCACATTTTCCAGTTTTCTCCAAGCCCATGATGAACATGAAGGGCATGGGCATCGGCAGCCGCGTCATCAACACCGCCGCCGAGTTTGAACATTACTATGAGCCCGGCCACATGTGGATGGAGTTGCTGCAAGGCGAGCACGTCTCAACCGACTGCGCCGTGCGCGATGGCCGCATGATGTGGAACCGCCACGCCACTGGCGAAGCATGGGACAACGGCATGTTCAAATACTGGACAATTCACGCCGCCGCCAAGACCGCACTCGAGTCTTATCTGGCAAACTGGATCATGCGGCATATGGCGGGCTACACCGGCATGATGAATTTTGAAACCATCGACGGATGCATCATCGAAACACATTTGCGTTTTGCCGACCAGTGGTGTGATCTCTACGGCAGCGGCTGGGTGGAAGCTCTGGTTAAATTATATCAGACAGGCCGCTGGAATTTCGGCGACAGCCAGCGCCGCGATGGATTTTCAATACCGCTTTTCGCCCGTCACGGCGCGGCTTTCAGGCATCCCACGCCGCGACATCAAGCGGCAATACGCGCCATGCCTCATGTGACCAGCCTGCAGATCACCTTCCACGAAACCAAGGAGGCCGCCGATCACCCGATGCCGCCGGGTGGATTTCGCCTGGGCATCGTCAACTGTACGAATTACGCAGCGGGTCTGGCTGCCCGCCGCGAACTGGCAGATGCCTTTCCGCCAGATTGGATTATCCTGCCAGATTGACAATGCGCGCTTGTGGCAATGGCGATACGAAGGGTGCGGGTCACGGTCATTGATCCTTGCTGGCCGTGCCTTCAATATGAAACCGGTGCAGCAGGCGGTGCAGCACCGGCACCAGCAACAGGCCGGCAACGCCAAAAATGAGCAGGCCACAAAAAATCGCATAGAGCCCGGCGAATATCTTGCCGCCGTCGGTGTGCAACGCAGTCATCGGCCCCATGCCCGACAAGATCATCGCGGCATTGACGAAAGCATCGATCAGCCCCATGTTTTCGAAACCCATATAACCCGTCATGCCGGCGGCAAGCGCTAAAATGATCAACCCCAGTGCCCAGATAGCACTGAGGGTGATGCGCGATGAAAACCGCGCTGGCGTGGCAAGTGGCTGGCGGCGATGTTCGAAATGGAAGGGGTGTTTCATGATATTCCTGTCAACCGGACTTTCGCCTTGACCGGTGGTCCAATCAAGCCTTTTGATCTCGCTCAACGCGCCGGGCCGGCGAGCGTGGTCAATTGACCCGGAAATCATGGAGATTGAGATGAAAAGACTGACCAACAAGACACGTGTGCTGATTGCCGATGGTGCCCATGCGCTGGTTCTGCGCAATGATGGCGATGCCCAATCGCCCAATTTGAAGCTGGTCCGCGCCTATGAGCAAGATAATCCAGCCACCCGCGCTCAGGGGACTGACAAGCCAGGCCGCACCAATGACAGTTTGGGCCGCCGCTCGGCCATGGAGCAGACCGACTGGCACCGCATCGCCGAAGACCAATTCGTAAACAGAATAGCCGCGGATATGGCAAAGGACCTGGCGGCGGGCGATTTCGACACGCTCGTGGTGGCGGCCCCTCCCATCGCCTTGGGCGAATTCCGCAAGGCCGCAAGCGACGCCGTGGCCAAGGCGACGGTTCTCGAGATCAACAAGGACCTGACCAAACATCCCGTCGACAAGATCGAAAAAATGATCGTGAAGGCGCTTGATGAGGCCGGCCTCAAGCGCTAATCGGCGCTGATGGGAAACATTACCGATCTCTTCGTCACCCGCATCTATCGGGCTGAAGTCAGTGGGGCGGCTGGTCTCAATCACGAACTCGAGTCTCGCGCCTTGTCGCTCGCCGCCAGCGACAGCGCTGGTTTGCGCTGGTGCGAAAAACACGGCTATCCCGGCTACACCTCCTTTGCCTCGCTTGACGATCTGGCCCGGCGCTTCAAGGAATTCTCCCGGCTGGAAAAAATCATCAGCCGTCATGTGGCGGGCTTTGCCAAAGAACTGCACTGGGACATGCGGGGTTTGAAACCGCTGTGCGATACAATCTGGGTGAACGTCATGCCGGAGGGTGGTTCTCATACCTCTCACATTCATCGTAATTCGGTGATCAGCGGCACTTATTATGTAACGGTTCCCGAAGGCTCTGGCCCCATCGTGTTCGAAGACCCGCGCCTCGGCCTGTTGATGGCGGCACCACCGCGCAAGGAGACCGCACCGCGTGAACTCCACGATCATGTCAGCGAAACTCCCAAGCCCGG
>JANLWG010000330.1:0-27712 GCA_031364405.1 Hyphomicrobiales bacterium | reverse complement strand
CTCGGCCAATATCGATTTTATCACCATCGGCCAGTATCTCCAGCCCAGCCGCAAGCACGCGGCGATTGAACGGTTCGTGACGCCAGAAGAATTCAAGGGCTACGAGACCATCGCCTATTCCAAGGGATTCCTCATGGTGGCAGCTACTCCGCTCACCCGGTCTTCGCACCATGCCGGTGATGATTTTGCCCGGCTGCGTACCGCCCGCCTGCAACGATCCGGACACTGACGAATGACCAAATACTCGGTTACGCGCAACCTCCCCTATTCTGTCGAACAGGTGTTCAGCATTGCCAGCAGGGTGTCGGAATACCGGGAATTTCTGCCGTTGGTCAAAAAATCAGTAGTGACCAATGTAGTGGAACAGCCAGACGGCAAGATCAGCTTCATGTCGGACATACATTTTTCCTACAAGAAACTCGGCATTAGTGATGTTTTGCGTAGTCGCGTAATTGTTGATCCGGAAGCCAGCACGGTGACCGCGACTTCCAATGAAGGGCCAGTGCAGTCATTGGTGTCCGAGTGGAGGATCGTTCCCGGCATCAATGGCGGCTCTGAAATTCACTTCACCGTGGACTACACGTTAAGGAGCCGAAGCATGCAGTTCCTGCTGTCAGGCATGTTCGACATGGCGGTGCGCCGTATCTTGACGGCATTCGAACAACGCGCCCAAAAGCTTTATGGTAGCGCCATCGCCTGAACATGGCCAAGTCTTAGAATTTCAGCAACGGATCGTAGCCGGATTTGGTCGCGGCCCGGATTGCCCAGCAATAATTTCCGGTGAAGCGTTGGATGTCCGCGACGGGCGGCGGCGATATGCACGAGGCCAACAGGTTTCTCCGCGGAGCCGCCGTCAGGCCCGGCAATGCCGGTTACTGCCAACGCGATATCAGCCCCTGTCACCGCAAGGGTTTTTTCGCACATGGCGCGCGCAACCTCCTCGCTTACCGCGCCATGAGCGCTGATCAAATCCGCCGGCACACCTATCAGGCGCGTCTTGGTTTCATTGGAATAGGTGACGAAGCCTGCTTGGAAAACTTCGGATGCACCAGCGATCGAAGTGATGGCACCGGCCACCAGTCCGCCCGTGCAACTTTCCGCAGTTGCCAATTTCAACCCATTTTGCCGGCAGGCTTCGAGAAGTTCCTCGGCCTTCGCCATGACAAGTGCATCGCTGCTCATGGCAGCCGGATCGTCGCTGTGGCGAAGGCGGCGATGCCTTCCTTGCGGCCAATGGCGCCGAGACGCTCGGTGGTCGTGGCCTTGATGGCGATGCGGTCCGGTGTTATTTCGAGCAGGGGTGCGAGCATGGCTTTCATGGCAGGCACGTGCTCGGCGATGCGCGGTGTCTCCGCCAGTATGGTGATGTCGGCGTTGGCGATGATACCGCCGCGCTGATGTACGAGCCCAACAGCCTTCCGCAGAAACACTGCCGAGGCAGCACCCTTCCACTGTTTGCCGGCCGGTGGAAAGTGGGTGCCGATATCGCCCTCGCCGATGGCCCCGAATATCGCATCGGTCAACGCATGCATGGCCGCATCGGCATCGGAGTGTCCTTTGAGTTTTTTACCGTGGGGAATGGTGACACCGCACAAGATCACGCTATCTCCCGTTTCGAAAGGATGAATGTCGATGCCCTGGCCCACACGGATATCAGGAAGATTGGCGAGCCGTGTTGCCATCATGGTGCGATTGGCCACGTCGATATCTTCTGCACTCGTCAATTTGCGGTTCTCCGTGCGTCCGGCGATCATGGCAATCTCAATCCCGGCGCGTTCGGCCACAGCTGCATCATCGGTAAGATCGGTGGCGCCCGACAGGCGGGCGGAACGATGGGCTGCCAGAATTGATTCAAATTCAAAACCTTGTGGCGTTTGTGCCGCCCACATGCCGCTGCGATCCACCGTTGCCTTTACAATGCCGCCGGGTGCCAGTTTCAAGGTCTCCGCCACCGGCAATCCGGGCACCACGGCGCGATGCCGGTCAAGCCAGGCGATCACGTGGCTGATGAGTTCACGTGATGCGAAGGGTCTTGCCGCATCGTGGATCAAGACTTTGCCGGGGTGGCTGCGTGCCACCGCCTCAAGTCCTGCCAGGCATGATAGCTGCCGCGTCGCACCGCCAACCACTGCTGGTTCGACCGCGAGCCCCCGAACCGCATCGGCGAACATCTCTTCATGACCTTCGGCGATGACCGGTTGCACATGGGCAATACCGGGATGCTCGGTGAATACCTTAAGCGTCCACCAGATTACCGGCTTGCCGCCGATTGTCTGATATTGCTTGGGGATTTGACCACCTGCGCGCAGGCCCGAGCCGCCTGCCACAATCACCGCTGCTACCGTCATTGAAGTGCTCTAGCAATCCGCCACGCTGGCTGCAAGAAAGGCTCTTGACGCGGTGCAACATAAAGCTATTCTGCCGTGAAAGTAATCACTAATCGAGAACGCTTAAAAAATGGGCATTAAAATTGGATCGATCACCACCCGAAACCGGGTGTTTCTGGCGCCCATGTCAGGTGTCACTGACGAGCCCTTCCGCGCCACTGCTCACGCATTGGCGGCGGGGCTGGTAGTTTCGGAAATGGTGGCGAGTGAGGAACTCGTTCGCGCCAGGCCCGATATGATCAGGCGAACAGCAGGTGCGGGCAAGATCTCTCCGTTCGTTGTCCAGTTGGCCGGCCGCGAAGCACGCTGGATGGATGAAGGCGCTAGGGTCGCGGAAGATCTGGGGGCCGACGTAATCGATATCAACATGGGTTGCCCGGCTCGCCAGGTGACGGGTGGCCTTTCCGGTTCGGCACTGATGCGCGATCTCGATCACGCGATGACGCTGGTGAAAGCAACCGTGGCGGCGGCCAAGGTTCCCGTTACTCTTAAAATGCGGCTCGGCTGGGATCATGGCAGCCTCAACGCACCCGAGCTGGCACGGCGCGCCGAAGATTCCGGCATCAGTCTCATTACCGTACATGGCCGCACGCGCTGTCAGTTTTATGGCGGCAAGGCAGATTGGTCTGCCATCGCCCGAGTGCGCGAAGCCATTTCAATTCCACTCATCGCCAATGGTGATGGCAACAGCGTCGATGATGCCAGAGCCATGCTGGAGGCTTCGGGTGCAGATGGCATCATGATCGGCCGTGCCACCTATGGCAGGCCTTGGTGGCCCGGCGTCATCGCCGAGTTGCTCGACCCAGGATCGGGCATAGCCGAACCATCGCTCGCCGAAGAAGCGCGCATTGTTTGCCAGCACCACGCTGCCATCATTGATCACCATGGAAATTTGCATGGAAACCGGATTGCCCGCAAGCATGTGGGCTGGGCAATCACCCGGCTCATGGAACGCGGCCTGCTCGCCGCCGAAAATGCAAAACGCTGGCGCGAGCGCTTGTTGCCGATCACTGACAATGGCGAAGTCGCGCGCGGGTTAGGTGAAATATATGCGAATGCGGAATTGCAGGAGGCGGCATGATGGCGGCACAAACAAAGGTAAAGCCGGTTCAGATAGCAGCGCCCCAGCCGCGTGCCATCATTGATGCATTGCCCAACCCGCTGATCATCGTCGATGATCAGGAGTGTATCTGTCTCGCCAACAGTGCCGCAGAAAATTATTTCCAGACGAGCAGTGCGATGCTGACGCGCTACAAGCTCGGCGAGCTGGTGCCGTTCTCGAGCCCGGTATTCAATGCCGTGGCCCAAGCGCGTTTAACCGCCGGCAAAGTAAATGAATACGCGGTTGGCGTCGGCACGCCGCGCTTGGGTGGGGAACGTATTGTCGACCTGCAAACGGCGTTGATGGCGGAAGACCCGCGCTTTGTCATCATCATGCTGCTTGAACGTTCGATGGCCCACAATATCGACCGGCAACTCACTTCGCGTGGCGCAGCCCGTTCGGTGTCGGGCATGGCCTCCATGCTGGCTCATGAAATCAAGAATCCGCTAGCGGGCATTCGCGGTGCCGCCCAGCTCCTCGAACCTGGACTGGGAGCAGAGGACCGCGCTCTGGCTCGCCTCATTTGCGACGAAACCAACCGCATCCGCGATCTCGTTGACCAAATGGAAGTGTTCAGCGACGAGCGCCCGCTCGATCGCAGCCCCGTCAACATTCACGCCGTGCTGGAGCGCGTGAAGCAACTGACGGCCGCCGGCATGCCATCAATGGTCACGGTACGCGAGGATTACGATCCCTCGCTGCCGCCGGTTCATGGCAACAGGGATCAACTGGTGCAGGTGTTTCTCAACCTCGCGAAGAATGCGGTCGAAGCCATCGAAATGGGCGGCCAATCGGGAGAGATCACATTCACCACGGCATTCCGGCCCGGCATCCGCCTCACCGTACCCGGCACAGGAGAGCGCACAACGCTGCCGCTTGAAGTCTGTCTCCATGATACCGGTCCCGGCATTCCAGAAGAATTGCGCCCTAACATCTTTGATCCCTTTGTAACGACAAAGCCTGGAGGCCGCGGCCTCGGCCTCGCCCTCGTTGCTAAAATTGTGCGCGACCATGGCGGCATCGTCGAATGTGTGAACCGCAACCGGGGAACGACATTTCGAATTCTGCTGCCAATGTTGCGGATGCAAAGCGGCGATCAGAACGCCGGACAAGGAGATACGGCGCAGTGAGCAGCAAGACAGTTCTGATTGCCGATGATGACAGCGCCATTCGCACGGTGCTGACTCAAGCTCTGAGCCGCGCCGGTTACAATGTGCGCGCCACGGCGACAGCAATGGCACTCTGGCGGTGGGTTGCCGAGGGTCTGGGAGATATCGTGGTAACCGACGTGGTGCTTCCCGACGAGAACGCTTTCGACGTTATGCCGCGTATCAAGAAGTTGCGTCCCAATCTTCCAATCATCGTGATGAGCGCCAAAAATACCATCATGACGGCGATTACGGCGGCTGAGCGCGGCGCCTATGACTATCTGCCGAAGCCGTTCGATCTCAGTCAGCTGGTGCAAACTATCGGGCGGGCGCTTGAACAGTCGGCGCGGCCTTTGCTTGCCAACAGCAATGCCACGGTTGAGAACCTGCCAATCGTCGGCCGCTCGCCGGCCATGCAGGAAATCTACCGGATCATTGCCAGGCTCACCCAGACCGACTTGACGGTGATGATCGTGGGCGAGTCCGGCACCGGCAAGGAGCTGGTGGCGCGTGCACTTCATGATTATGGCCGTCGCCGCAAGGGGCCGTTTGTCGCCATCAACATGGCGGCGATCCCGCGGGAATTAATCGAGTCCGAGTTATTTGGTCACGAGAAGGGGGCTTTTACCGGCGCTACGTCGCGCGTTGCAGGGCGGTTCGAGCAGGCCGAAGGCGGAAGCCTGTTCCTTGATGAAATTGGCGACATGCCGCTTGAGGCGCAGACGCGGTTGCTGCGGGTTTTGCAACAGGGTGAATATACAGCCGTCGGTGGCAATGCGCCGATCAAGACCAACGTGCGCATTATCGCCGCCACTCACCGCGACTTGCGCCAGTTGATCACCCAGGGTTCGTTCCGCGAAGATCTTTTCTTCCGCCTGAATGTCGTGCCGTTGCGGCTTCCGCCCTTGCGCGAACGCAGCGAAGATATACCCGATCTTGTCCGGCATTTTCTAGGCCGCGTCGTTGGCGAAGGTTTGCCGCGCAAGGATTTGACTGGCGACGCCATCGAGCGGCTTAAGTCATATCGCTGGCCCGGCAATGTGCGCGAACTTGAGAACCTGTTGCGGCGGCTGGTTGCCATCGACATTGAAGATACGATTTCAGCTGCGGCGGTCGATCGCGAACTGATTGCGGCTTCAATGCCGCAGCAGAGAGACCAGTACGATGATCCCAAACAAAGCCTGCAGGAGTTTGCCGAGACTTTTCTGTCGCGCTATTTCGCGGATTTCGGTCCATCATTGCCGCCGGCCGGCCTCTATGACCGCATTCTCGCTGAAATCGAGCCGCCACTGTTGCGGGCTGCATTGGCTGCGACGGCGGGCAATCAACTGCGCGCCGCCGATTTGCTGGGCATCAACCGCAATACGCTGCGAGTTAAGCTCCGGGAGCGAAAGATCCGGGTTATCAGAGGCCTGTAATTGTTTCGCGGCGGCTGTCGCAGATATGCCACAATTACTGTTGATTTCGTGCAACAGTTATTATTTGTCAGGATCATATGCCGGAACGCCCCGAGAATAGACTCTCCGAACGCTTGCGCCGTCTGACCGGCTGGGCCGGGCTTTCGCTTGTCATTATCGGCGTTACCACTGGTCTCGCAACCTTCATGATTCTGACCGGCATGACGCCGATCAAACCGACACCAGAAAGTACTGTGTTGTTGGTGATCGTCAACGGTGCGCTGTTGCTGGTCATGGCGCTTATGGTGCTCGGGCAGGTGATGTTTCTGTTTGTCGAGCGAGCCCGGGGGACGGCGGGTGCTGGTTTGCACTTGCGGCTTGTCTTGTTGTTCAGCCTTATCGCGGTGTTGCCGGCGCTGCTCGTTGCGGCATTCGCCACCGTTACGCTCAACCGCGGGCTTGATGCGTGGTTTTCCGAGCGAACCCGCGCTATCGTTGATTCGGCTGTCTATGTTGCCGAGGCTTATCTGCGTGACAATGCCGAAGCGACGCGCGGTGATGTGGCGGCCATTTCCGCTGATCTGTCGCAGCAAAAAGCACTTTACGACGCAGACCTTGCCGGCTTTGTGCGACGCACTGCTCGGCATGCAGCCCTGCGCAGACTGGCCGGGGTTTTCGTTTTCGATCCGTCGGTCAAGCGCATTGATGTCAAGATTACCGCCAATGACAAAGTGGAATTCCATGCTCCCAACGCCGAAACAATGGCCAAGGCGGATAAAGGCGAACTGGTGGTTTTGCCGCCGGGGGCCGGTGGAAATGTCGTTCGTGCACTGATCAAGTTGCAAAACTTTCCAAGTGAATACCTCTATGTCTACCGGGTGATCAACCCGTCGGTAATCGACCAGCTCAAAAAGACACGTGAAGCAAAAATCGAGTACGACCGGCTGATGGCGCAGCGGCTGGGCGTACAGCTTACGTTTGCCATGATGTTTGGCGTCGTCGGCTTCGTGTTCCTGTTGGCGGCGATTTGGGCTGGCCTGTGGTTCTCCGACCGGCTGGTGGCACCGGTGGTGCGGCTGCTTGATGCGGCGCGGCGGGTTTCCCATGGCGATCTCGACGCAAAAGTCGAGGTTGTGGAGGGACCAGAAGACCTCCGCACCCTGTCGCGAACATTCAATTTGATGACCGGACACATCAAGGAACAGCGTGATGAGTTGGTTGCTGCCAACGAGACCCTGGACATGCGCCGCCGCTTCACCGAAGCGATGCTTGCGGGTGTGAGCGCTGGTGTGATTGGCATCGGACCGTCTGGCAATATTTCGCTGGTCAATCGTTCCGCGCTAACATTGCTCGGTGTGGCCGAAACCGATCTGATGGGTAAATCCACAACGCAGGTGCTTCCGGCCTTCGCACCCCTGTTCGAGTTGGCGCTTTCGCGGCCCTCGGGTTTTGCGGAAGGTCAGGTCGATGTCGAACACAAGGGGCAGAGCCGCAGCTTCTTCGCGCGCTTCACCACCGAAAGTTCGGACGATGCGAACCATGGCCAAGTGTTGACCTTTGATGACATCACTGATCTCGTTTCGGCTCAACGCAACTCGGCCTGGGCCGACATCGCGCGGCGTATTGCCCACGAAATCAAGAACCCCCTGACCCCAATCCAGCTATCCGCCGAACGGCTTAAACGAAAGTATGGCGGCCAAATTACCCATGACAAACTGATATTCGATCAGTGTACGGACACTATCATCCGCCAGGTTGGAGATATCGGCCGCATGGTCGATGAGTTCTCTTCCTTCGCCCGCATGCCCAAGGCCATTCCCGAGCCACAGCAGCTTGCCAATGTGGTGCGTGAGGCGACCGTGTTGCAGCGGGTTTCAACCTCCGATATCGATATTGAGCTTGACGTGAAGCCGGGCGAATTCACTTTTTCCTTCGATCGGCGGTTGATTACCCAGGCTGTAACCAACCTGGTCAAGAATGCCCGCGAAGCAATCGAGGGCCGTCAACAGCGAGAACATGGACCGCGTGGACGGATTCTCGTGGAGGCGAGCATCGCTGATCAGCATCCCTTTATTCGCGTCACAGACAATGGCGTGGGCCTGCCGAAAGAAAACCGCCATCGTTTGGCGGAACCCTATATGACGACCCGTGAGAAGGGTACGGGTCTGGGCTTGGCAATCGTCAAGCGCATCATGGAAGAACATGGAGGCCGCCTCGTGCTTGAGGATGCGCCTGCCGACTATGCAGATGGATCGGGTGCGCGCATCACCCTGTTGTTCGATGCACTTCCTGAAACTGTGTCCGTAACAGAATAGACGAGTAAGAACATGGCTGCTGATATTCTCATTGTCGACGACGAGGCAGATATCCGCGAACTTATTGCGGGCGTGCTGCAGGACGAGGGATTTGAAGCTCGCCTTGCTCACAACAGCGATGCGGCCATGGCCGAGATCGACTTGCGCCGCCCTTCGCTCATCGTGCTCGATATCTGGCTGCAGGGCTCCAAGCTTGACGGGCTCGACTTGTTGAACGTCATCAAGGAAAAGCATCCCGAAGTTCCGGTGATCATTATTTCGGGGCACGGCAACATTGAAACCGCTGTCGCCGCCATCAAGCGTGGCGCCTATGAATATATTGAAAAGCCCTTCAAGGCCGACCGCCTGCTGTTGGTCGTTGGCCGGGCACTCGAGGCAACCAGGCTCAAGCGCGAAAATGAAGAATTGAAGGGCAGGGCGGGTGCCGATGCCGAGCTGTTGGGTTCCTCGTCGGCCATGCGGCAGTTGCGCCAGCTGCTAAAGAAAATTGCACCCGCCAATAGCCGCGTGCTCATCAGCGGCCCGATGGGAGCCGGCAAAGAGTTGGCGGCGCGCACGCTGCATGGTCTTTCGATGCGGGCGGCGGGACCATTCGTCACTTTAAGCGCTGCCACCATGGCGCCAGAGCGCATGGAAGAAGAACTCTTCGGGGTGGAAGATGCAACCGGTGCGGCACGGCGTGTGGGTGCACTCGAGGAAGCCCATAGCGGAACGCTGTACATTGACGAACTGGCCGACATGCCGCTGGAAACCCAGGGCAAGGTGCTGCGCGTTCTCGTTGACCAGACGTTTCAGCGCGTCGGTGGCGCCAAAAAAGTGAAGGTCGATGTCCGCGTCGTATCATCGACGAGCCGCGATCTAGCCGCATTGATTGCCAGTGGCCGCTTCCGCGAAGATCTCTATCATCGCCTGGGCGTGGTACCGGTAGAGGTTCCACCGCTCGCCGATCGGCGCGAAGATATTCCCGAGCTGGTCACGTCCTTCGCCCGGAGCTACTCGGTTGCAGCAGGGCAGCCACTGCGCCATTTTTCCGGCGACGTCATAACCATGCTGCAAACCCGCGACTGGACCGGAAACGTCCGTGAACTGAAGAATAATGTGGAGCGCATCATGATCCTGGCAGGCGGTGATCCGGCCACTGAGATTACACTCGCTGCTCTGCCGGCCGATGTTGGCAGTCCCAGCAGTTCGGCTGCATCGTTCAATGTCGAGAACCTTCTGGTACTGCCGCTTCGCGAAGCCCGCGAGGCATTCGAGCGGGACTACATTACGGCGCAGCTATCGCGGTTTGGCGGCAATATTTCAAGAACTTCCCTGTTTATCGGCATGGAACGTTCGGCGCTTCACCGGAAGATCAAACTTTTGGGGCTGCCTGGCCGAAATGAGGAAGAGATCGGATAGCCCGGTTTTTGCAACCAGCGCAACCTATGCTAGCGTAGCCCGCGCCTAAACTGGCCCCATAGAAACATTAGAGAAGAGCGATGGCCCAAGAAAAACAGCAGAATCTTCAGGACACATTTCTCAATCATGTGCGTAAGCAGAAAGTGCCGGTTACAGTGTTTCTGGTGAACGGCGTCAAACTGCAGGGTATCATCACCTGGTTCGACAATTTCTGCGTGCTCTTGCGCCGCGATGGCATGTCGCAACTTGTTTACAAGCACGCGATTTCGACGATCATGCCTGGCGGACCGATTAGCCTGTTCGACGAAGAGACGGCGGGCACGTGACCGCACCCAAGCGCTCAAGGCAGGCAGCAGGCACGGATTTTCACATTGAAGGCCCGGTGGCAACACGCGCCATTGTGCTGCATGTCGAACGCCGCGACCGTACGGCGGCGGCCGACACCGGCCGCGATGCTCAAACGCGGCTAGCCGAGGCAGTGGGTCTTGCCGAGGCAATTGATCTCACCATTGCCGAGACGATCATCGCTCCCCTGGCAAATCCAAAACCGGCAACATTCATTGGCAGCGGCAAGGTTGATGAAATCGCCAAGCGGGTTGAAGCGACCGAGGCCGAACTCGTCGTCGTCAACGCCCAACTCTCGCCCATTCAGCAGCGCAATCTGGAGAAGGCTTGGGGCGCCAAGGTGCTTGATCGTACCGGACTAATCCTCGAAATATTTGGACGCCGCGCCACCACCAGCGAAGGTTCGTTGCAGGTTGAACTGGCTCATCTGCAATATCAGAAGAGCCGTCTCGTGCGCTCATGGACCCATCTTGAACGCCAGCGCGGCGGCTTCGGTTTTTTGGGAGGCCCCGGTGAAAGCCAGCTGGAAGCTGACCGCCGCCTGATCCAGGAACGTATCAGCAAGATCGAGAAGCAGCTTTCCTCGGTGGTGAAGACCCGGATGTTGCACCGGAAGGGCAGGGCGCGGGTGCCCTATCCGGTGGTTGCCTTTGTGGGCTATACCAACGCTGGAAAGTCGACGCTGTTCAACCGCCTGAGCGGTGCAGCGGTGCAGGCCAAGGATTTGTTGTTCGCCACGCTCGATCCCACCATGCGGGTAATCGACCTGCCGCTGGGCCGCAAGGTGATCCTGTCCGATACCGTAGGGTTCATTTCAAACCTGCCCACTTCGCTCATCGCCGCCTTCCGGGCGACGCTGGAGGAGGTGTTGGAGGCCGACATCATTCTCCATGTGCGCGATGTGAGTCACGCTGAAACTGAAGCGCAGGCGCAGGATGTGAACCGGGTGCTGAATGAGCTCGGCATCGACGAACAGCGGCGCGGACAGATTATCGAAGTGTGGAACAAGCTCGATCTTCTTGATGCCGATGGACGCGCCGCCCGCGAAGCCCAGGCCGCTCGCAAAGAGTCGTGCTTGTTGCTTTCCGCCATCACCGGAGAGGGCGTTTCGCAATTGTTGCAGTATATCGAGGACAGGCTCGGCGCCGACGGCACGGTCTATGAAATCTTCGTCGATCCCTCCGATGGCCAGGGTCAGGCCTGGCTACATGATCGCGGTGAAGTTATGGAAACGAAATTGTTCGCTGATGGCCGTATCCGCCTGTCGGTGCGGCTGAGCCCCGACAAGGCTGGCCAGGCTGCCGCCCGCTTCGGCAAAATGATGCGGATGGCCGCGAAGAAACACCAAGCTGCGGCGGAGTAGAACGAGCTACTTCCCGAGCGACTTAGCCTCATTCCAGAGCAGGTCCATGTCGTGGAGATTTGAGTCCTTTGGCTCCTGGCCGCGTTCAGCCAGCCGCGCCTCGATATGAGCGAAACGGCGTTCGAACTTGGCATTGGTGCCACGAATAGCTGCCTCCGGATCGATCCCCAGATGCCGCGCGACATTGGCCATGGCGAACAGCAGGTCGCCAAATTCCTCAAATTTCCTGTCGTCAGGAGCGCTGCGGAATTCCGCCACTTCCTCGGTGATCTTATCATAAACATTCTCGACCGAGGGCCAGTCGAAACCCACTTTGGCGGCCTTCGCCTGCAATTTCACCGCGCGGGTGAAACCGGGCAGGGCGACCGGAACACTGTCGAGCAATCCGGTCTTGGGGCGGCCTTCACGCTCCCTTGACTTCATCTCCTCCCAAAAGCCCTTGGCCAGTTTGGCCGAACGCGCCGTGTCATCGCCAAACACATGGGGGTGGCGGCGGATCATCTTGGTGCAAATCGCTTCGATCACATCATCGAAAGTGAAAGCGCCTTCTTCTTCCGCCATCTGCGAATGATAAACCGCCTGCAACAGAAGATCGCCCAATTCCTCACAAAGCTCGGCCCGGTTGCCCTTCGAAATAGCATCCGCCACCTCATAGGCTTCCTCGATTGTATAGGGCGCAATGGTCGCGAAACTCTGCTCGATATCCCACGGGCAGCCAGTAACCGGTGTACGCAGCGCCCGCATGATGGCGCGCAGGGTTTCAATGCTGCGGGGGTTGAGATCGGCGGGGCTGGTGGTCATCTTGCTCCATCATACGCATAATATATATTATGGAATATTATCAGATACCCAGAATTCACAAACCACTGCGTATAATCAAACGCTTGCTGGACATGTCGCACGCTTTACATCAGTTCAGTGGTGCTTGCTTTGGCCAAGTCTTGGCGGCACAGTTGGGCACTTTGTTGCCTTCCTTATTCCATTCCTCGTACATGCAGTCGAACCAGTATGGCGTCTGCCTGGCCCAGGTGGTGTCCTTGAATTTGGCCTGCAGCAGATCGCGAGCGGCCTTGGAGTACGTACCATGGCGGCCCTGCCAGCGGCAGGCATAGCGGGTTGTCTTCACCGCCAGCGCCAGGGCTTCTGGTGCGCCGTCAGAGCCCTTGCTGGCTTTGCCCCAGCGGATTGCCGACTGACTGAGCGTCCGCGGTGCGCTGCCTGCCTTGGCCAACGCTGTGATTTCCTTCCAGTCGACGGCGTTGATCATCGGATGGGAATTGAGTGCGATTTCTCTGGTGGCGTCGATGCCATCGCGGGTTTTCTGATCATAGACTTGCTTCAGGTCATCGTTGCCGTATTGATCATAGAATCCCAGTCCAAGGGCTTCGTTGAACTGTGCACGCAGGCCGCCGAGTTGGCGATCGGTATCGAAGGCGCACCACCAGTTCTTGTCATTGGGATCAGCGCCGTCGAGTTCATTGAAGTCGGTGCGATGGGCCTCGCTGCCGTCCCATAATCCCGGTGCCGTCACCAGCACGCCAAAACGCGGGCTGCGCAAGATGGTTAACAGCCGTTGGCGCACCGCGTTAGCCTTGGGATAATCGGCGGCCACCTTGTCGGCGGTTTCCTTGATGACGGGGTTTAGCGCATGGAGCTTGGCCGTCTGCTCACTGCTCGGCGTTTGCCCGCGTGCATAGCCGCGAGTCCAGGCGGTGCGCGCCAGCAGTGCACGCTCATTGCCAGAGAACATCTGGTCATCGGCATAGGCCCATAGTGTCTTGGCCGGCAGGAAATTGAGCACAAGGTTCGACATCTTGTGCGATTGCATAGCGAGTGCTGCTTTCCAGTGCGCTTCGTCTTCGGCAATCCAACCCATGAATGATGCAAAGCGATCGGTCGCTGCGGGCTTTGCCGATTGCGGCAGATTGGCGAAGAACTCCGGCGTCAGCAGCCGGTCGCGCAAGGCCCGCGCATCGGCAAGGCTGCCCTGCCCCAGCAGATATTCGCTCAATTTAAGTAACGTCAAATCATAGTAAACTGCTGCGGTCTTGAACGGTATCTTTTCAAGTTCAGCGATTGCATCGGCTGCATGTCCCGACATGGCGGAGAGCCTGACCGCATGAGCCAGCAGATGTCCCGCCGCAGCGGTCTGCGCATCATCGCCGCAGGAGCTTTCCGCCGCCGTTATAGCCACATGAGCTTCTTCCCACAATTTTGCGCGCGTCGAATCATCGGGCAAGGCCTTTTCGGCCAGCAACATGTCCAGCGCCGGCTGCGGCATGCCCTTCGCTGCAGGCTCAATGTCCAGCGCCTTGTCGATGATCGTTGACATGCGCGCCTTCCACTGTTCGCCAATCAGGCTCCATGGACCGGCGCGATATGCCTGGTCAGCCGTTTGACCAGCCATCATCCACAGCGCCATCGGATGTTTGCGCGAGGCATCGACGATAGCTTTGGAAATCGTCGGGTATTCCGGCAGCTTACCATCAAGCCACCAATCATCATCCTTGCCACCAATGCCGGCGAAATCGATGTCGTAGAGTGCGGTGCTGTATTCGGCTTTGCTCTGTTCACTCTTTAAAACCTGGTTCTTCGGCTGCTCAATGATCGCTATGGTGCCATCAATGAGCGCGGTCCAGCCCTCTGCCGTGTCTTCAAGATTGGCAATATAGCCAAGCAGTTCCTTGGTAATCAAATGAACGCTGGCGAGTGATTGATCGGCCAGAATGGATTTGGCTTCGGCCCGGGCTTCGGTGAGTTGCTTGCCGTTGGCCAGCAGGTTGGCCACGTTATAGCGCGCCGCCGCTCTGTGGGGTGAGTCCGTTGCGCCAATTGCCTTGAATAACTCGATGGCCTTGGGCTTGTCGCGGTAAAACGCTGTCGAGGCTTCCTGATAGGCGCGGTCGTCCCTTTGCATCTTGACCAATTCGGGTTGGACTTCCATGGGGTCTGGCAATGTCAGATCGGTGCTGTTTGGTTTGGTACAGGCTTCCATTACCTTATCCTGCACGCGGAGCCATTGCTTTAAATACTTGCTCTCTTTGCCAAGGTTCGAGATGCGCTGTTGCAGCACTTCGAAAGGATAGCCAATGCGGCAGCTGTAATCGAATTGCTGAAGATATTTGGCATCGGGCGCCAGTTCGGTGGCGATTTTTTTCCAGGATTCGGTCACCGTCCAATAATCGCCACCGCGATAACCTTCCTCAATCATCGGATCGCCCAGACCTTTGAGCATGCGCCAGGTGCGGGCGCTGAAAGGCTCCAGTGCATAACGGTCGACGGCGGCGGCGAGCTTGGCTGGTTCGCAGGTAGTTTGCGACAGAACGGGGCCAGCAAAACAAGCAAGCGCACAGAAGCCGATAACGAGACGCGTAGGCATGAGAGTTCTCCAGAATTCAAATGGAAACTTCTAGCCCATCGAAAGCCGGTTCCACATGAGGCGGAAGTTCGCGCCTCAGTGTGTCGAAATCGAGATCGACGTGCATGTTGGTGATGATGGCGCGGGCGGGTCTGATGCGGGCGATGCAGGCTAGAGTTTCAGGAAGACTGAAATGGCTGGGATGTGGCGAACGCTTTAGGGCATCGACGATCCACAGGTCGAGGCCTTCAAGGGCTGGCAGGCTTTGCTCGGGAATGCCATTGAGGTCGGGCGTATAGGCGGTGTTGCCAATGCGGAAACCGAGCGCTTCGATATTGCCGTGATGCAGGCTGAACGGCAGGGCCGTGATAGAGCCCCCTGCTCCGCTGACGGTCACCGGCTGACCCGCGACCAGCCGATTCAGATTGAGGATAGAGGGGTAGTCGCTGCCCGGTGCTGTATAAAAGCAATAGCTGAAACGGGTCATCAGCATCTGGCCGGTGGCCTCATCGGCCCACACTTCGACGCGGGCGCGCTTCTTCAGAAAAAAGGCGCGCAACTCATCGATGCCGTGGGTGTGGTCGGCGTGCTCGTGCGTATAGAACACGGCGTCGAGGTCACCAATATTGGCGTCGAGCATCTGTTCGCGCATGTCGGGCGAGGTGTCGATCAACAGGCGTGTAACGCCGCTGGGACTTAGTCTGGTGAGCAGCACCGAGCAGCGCCGCCGCCGGTTCTTTGGGTTTGCAGGATCGCATTTTCCCCAGTCGCCGCCGATGCGCGGAACACCGCCAGATGAGCCGCAGCCCAGTATCTTGAGTGTCACCGTCATGCGACAGCCGTAAAGTGCGCCGGGCACGGTATTTTCGAAAATAGGTGGAAAAAATTAGCGCTGGTGGTTTGCGCCATGACTTCTGGTGGCACGCCTTTGACCGCCGCCAGTGCCTCCAGTGTTTTCACCACAAATGCGGGCTCGTTGGATTTGCCGCGATAAGGTACGGGTGCCAGATAAGGCGCATCAGTTTCGACCAGCAGCCGGTCCATGGGAATTTCGGCGGCGGCGCTGCGCAGGTCCTCGGCGTTCTTGTAGGTGAGAATGCCGGAGAACGAGACATAGGCCCCCAACGCAAGTCCGCGACGCGCCAGTTCCGCCTTGGATGTGAAGCAATGCAACAGCGGCTTGAAAGCGCCCTTGGCCATTTCCTCCTCAAGTATGCGCGCGGTGTCGGCTTCGGCCCTGCGGCTGTGAATAATCAGCGGCAATCCGGCCTGGCGGGCGGCAGCGATGTGCAGGCGAAAGCCTTGCTCCTGTGCCGCCCTCGGGCTTAAATCATAGTGATAGTCGAGGCCAGCTTCGCCGATGCCGACTACTTTGGGATGTTGCGCAATCTCAACAAGCTCCGCCACGGTCACGTCGAGCTCCTCGTGTGCGTTATGAGGATGAGTTCCTATAGTGCAGTAAACATTGCTATTTTCTTCCACAATGCGCAGCAAGCGCTCGAACTTTCGCACTCGTGTCGAGATCGAAACCATCAGTCCAACGCCCACGGCTTCCGCCCTCGCCAGAACTTCCGGCAGCCGCTCGGCGAGCCCCTCATAGTCGAGATGGCAATGACTATCGACGATCATCATGCTCACGCCTTGGCGGGGGTTTCCCCCTCCTCCACATAACGCGGAAAAATTGGCGACGGGGCGGGTAGCGGCGTTCCGGCCACGAGTCGCGTACCAATACTGGCGAAACTGCGTTGGTCCACAGGTACTGCCAACAGGTCGAGCAGCTCAACGGCAGCTACCGGCATATAGGGTTGCACCAATATGCCGATGATCCGCAACACCTCGGCCGTCACATAGAGCACGGTATCCATGCGGACGGAGTTGGTTTTCTTGAGTGCCCAGGGTTCCTGGCCGGCGAAATAGCGGTTGGCATCGGCCACCACTTTCCAGATGGCATCGAGCGCCCGGTTGATCGCATGCGCGGCGTGCTGGGCACGGGCCTCGGCCAGTAGCGCATCCGCCGCCGCGAGGATTTCATCATCGGCGGTGGTGAGCGTTCCCTTCACCGGCACCTTGCCGCCGCAGTTCTTGGCGATCATCGACAGCGAGCGCTGGGCCAGATTGCCGAGATCGTTGGCGAGGTCGGCGTTGATGCGGGCGACGATCGCCTCGTGACTGTAATTGCCGTCCTGGCCGAAGGGCACTTCGCGCATGAAGAAATAGCGCAGTTGGTCGACTCCGTATCGCGCCACCAGATCGGCGGGCGCCACGACGTTGCCGAGCGACTTCGACATCTTCTCGCCGCGACTGAACAGGAAGCCGTGCACCACGATCTGGCGCGGCACCGGCAACTTCGCCGACATCAGGAAGGCCGGCCAGTAGATGGCATGAAAGCGCGTGATGTCCTTGCCGATGACGTGGGCATCGGCGGGCCAAAAACCGGCGCGAGGTGCCGAGGCATCGGGAAAGCCGGTTGCGGTGATGTAGTTGGTCAGTGCATCGACCCATACATACATGACATGGCGGGGATCGCCCGGTACCGCAATGCCCCAGTCGAAGGTGGTGCGGCTGATCGACAGGTCCTTGAGGCCGCGCTTGACGAAGGCGACAATTTCATTGCGGTAATGTTCTGGTGTTACGAAGTCCTGATGTTTGGCGTAATGCGCCAGCAGCGGCTCGGCATAGGCCGAGAGCTTGAAGAAGTAACTCTCCTCCTCCACCCACTCGACCGGCGTTCCCGTCTTGATGGCGAACTTCCTGCCGTCGCGCTCCTCGATTTCGTCTATGTCGTAATAGGCCTCGTCGCGCACCGAATACCAGCCGGAATACTTCGACAGATAAATGTCGCCATTGGCTTGCATGCGGCGCCAGATTTCCTGCACGGACGCCTTGTGGCGAGGCGACGTGGTGCGCACGATATCGTCGGCCCGGGCGGAGAGCTGGTCGCCCATCTCTTCGAACTGGGCCGCCATGCGGTCCGCCAATTGCAGCGGCGTCAAGCCCTCGCGCGCTGCGGTTTGCTGCATTTTCTGGCCGTGCTCGTCCATGCCGGTGACGAACAGCACATCGCAGCCGTCGAGCCGCTTGAAGCGCGCCAGCACGTCGGTGGCGATCCGCTCATAGGCATGCCCGATGTGGGGGGCGCCATTGGCATAGGGAATTGCCGTGGTGATGTAGAATTTTTCTTTGGTCATCGCCTTTAATCGCTTGCGGGGTCAGGAGGCCTTCAGGGCCTCGCCGAGCACAAGCAGCGCATCGACGACCGTCTGACGGCGGTCGAGGTTTAGGGCATCTGTCTGGCGAAGGGAATAGTTGATGTCATCATGGGCCTTGGCAAGCGCCGCTCCGCCGCCGGAGAGCCCGGCGGTGCGTGCCCTTTCGGCGATCCAGCCAATGAACAGCTCGCTGAACACTTCATAATCCGCCGCCGTATCGCGGCCGGCGAATGCCATTCCGATTTCGATGCAGCGGGCCGGTGACAATCGTGGCTTTGCCTTGAAGTTGGCGAAGGCTGCGGCCCCCTCGGAGCCAATAAGATCGAGCCCCCGGCCTGGGCTTCCGTTGGAGAGTTCAGCCGCCAGGCGCAAATCCTCTTCGCTTTGATTGGCGACAGGCGGCAAATCGCGCAAAACCCGCAACGTGTCATCGTTCGACAAGGGGTGGAGATCAAGGCCGATGCAGCGCGAGCGAACCGTTCGCAGCAAAGCGCCGGGCCGGTGACTGATCAACAGAAATACCGAGCGTTGTGGCGGTTCCTCGATGATCTTGAGCAGCGCGTTGGCGGACTCACTGTTCAGCTCATCAGCACTGTCGACTATCGCCACACGCCAGCCGCCCTCCCCCGCCGTGCGGGCAAAAAAACTGGATGCTGCACGCGCATCGGCAACAGCAATTTCGGATTTGATACGCATGGTCTTGACGTCGAGGGCGCGCTCTACAACCAGCAAGTCGGGATGGGCTCCGGCGGCAATGCGGCGTGCCGTCCCAGTTGCGGAATCGATATGCAGGTGGGATTTTCGCTGCGCCACGATTGGATCCGGCACAGCCAACAGGAAGCGGGCAAAGCGGTAGGCCAGTGTCGCCTTGCCAATGCCCCGCGGCCCCCTCAGCAGCCAGGCGTGATGCAGCTTGCCTGACTGGTGGGCCTGCAACAATTGCTGCTCGGCGGCAGTGTGACCATGCAAAATCATGGTCCGGCGCGGATGCCAGGAGACATCGCGTGGATCACGAGCCTCTTCAGTCACGGTTTAGCACCTCGTTGACCAGCGTCCAGACATTGGCTTCGACCGCCTCGACACCAGCACTGGCATCGATGACGCGGCAGCGTTGCGGTTGCTTGCCCGCGATATCGAGAAATCCCTCGCGCAGGCGGCGGTGAAAATCGAGGCCTTTGCGTTCATAGCGATCCTCGGCCACTGCATCACCACGCCCATATGCCCGTGCCAGGCCCATTACTGGATCAAGATCGAAGATCAGCGTGAGGTTTGGCCTTGTGACTCCGACAACCGACTGTTCAAGTGCGTCGATGAATTCCAAGTCACATTCACCGGCATAGCCCTGATAGGCTCTGGTTGAATCCATGAAGCGGTCGCAAAGCACGATGGCACCGCGCATCAGGGCCGGGCGGATCACCCGCACGAGATGCGACTCACGCGCGGCATAGTTCAACAATGCTTCGGCCTTGGCCGTCCAACGAGCAACTTCGCCGGAAACCAAAAGTGCGCGGATCGCCTCGGCTTCAGGGGTCCCGCCCGGCTCACGAGTTACCAGAATATCCTCGCATATTGGGTTCAGACGTTGCGCCAAGAGTCTGATATGCGTTGACTTTCCGGTGCCCTCACCGCCTTCAACGGTAATGAACAGGCCGGCCATATCAACCGCCAAAAACCATGATCATCAAACTGTCGATAGCTTTGCCCCACATCGATTCGCTCGCTGCCACATCCGATGCTGTTTCAGCCGGCATTTCAGCAAGCACCGCTCCATCGACCATGAAGCGCACTGTCCCTATATTTTCACCGGCCTTCACCGGCGCCATGAGGGGGCCGGTATACGACAACTTCACTTCGATCTTTTCCTGTTCCTGGGGTGACAGCGAAATCTTGAAATCCTTCGGCGTGACCAGATCGACAGAGTGTTGAGTGCCGCCCCAGACAGTCGCCTTGCCAACCCTCTCGCCCTTGCCATAGACATCGATTTCGCGGAACTGGCTGAAGCCCCAGTCGAGCAACTTCTGGGCTTCCTGCCTGCGGTCGTTCAAGCTCGTCAGCCCGGCGACCACCATGATGAGGCGGCGGTTGCCACGGGTTGCGGAACCGACCATGCCGTAGCCCGCTTCTTTGGTGTATCCGGTTTTCATGCCATCGGCGCCGGGATAATCCTTGAGCAGCGGATTGCGGTTCGCCTGCGTGATATTGTTCCAGGTGAACTCCGGTTGGCTGTAATATTTGTAGTATTCGGGGAAAGTCACATTGATATAGCGGGCGAGCATCGATAGCTCACGCACGCTCATCCGGTGTTCGGGATCGGGAAGACCCGTGGCGTTGCGGAACTCGGCCTTGGCCAAACCAAGCTGGCGCGCCCGTTCTGTCAGTTTGCGGGCAAAGGCGCTTTCACTTCCAGCCATGCCCTCGGCAATGGCAATGCACGCATCGTTGGCCGATTGCACGATCACGCCCTGAATGAGATCCGAGAGTTTCACCCGCGAATTCAGTTCGGCATACATCGTCGACCCACCCGAGGCCGAACCACCGCGCCGCCAGGCATCCTCGCTGATAACGAATTCCTGTTCCATTTTCAGGGTTCCGGCCTTGAGCCCCTCGAACACCATGATCATGGTCATCAACTTGCTCATGCTGGCGGGCGGGATCGGCGTATCCGCATCCTTCTCGAACATCACGCTGCCGGTCCGGCCATCGATGAGAATGGCTTGGCCCGCCTTGGTTTCGAATGGAGCTTCCAGCGCAAAACAACTGGCCGTCAGTGCCAGGAAGGCTACGACCGCATAAACCAATCCAGCCGGAAAACCGCGTGCCATGATGAATGTACTCCCACTAGCGAAACTAAAGGCCTTCGCTAGTAAAAGCAACGCGCCAGACTTTTAGAGTTGGGCCTGCATTGCGTTGGCGGCCACCACACGGGCATCCTCATGGCCGAGGAGCCGGGCTTGTTCAAGTGCCGTATCCGCATCAGCGCGGTCTGCGATGGGCCCAAGCCTGACGCGGTAAAGGGTACCGCTGCTGCCGTTCACTTCAATCACCTGCACCGGCCACGCTGAGGCCAGTGCCGCCCTGGCCATTTCGGCGTTGCCGGGCTTGCTGAACGAGCCCACTTGAACGTAGTAGGTTTCGTCGATGCCGGAGGCTGCCGGTGGCGGCAATTTATTCTTGGGTGCCGTATAGGCCACAGTAGTGAACCTGGCTGGTTGGGGTGCTGGCTCTGCGGCGGCAATCTGTACATTGCCGCGCGATTTATTTGCCGCCGCAATCATCCGGCGCAACGGCGTGCCGCGTTGCAATTCCTTGTTCATCGCCACAAGATGCGAGCCCTTGTCGTCGAGAGGTGCCGGACCAATATACTGCACACGGACCGGTGCCTTGCCTTGGCCTTTGTAACCCAAAACTTCGGCTGCCCGCTTCGACATGTCAATAACCCGGGTACCCACGAAGGGCCCCCGATCGTTGACCCGCACAATAACTTCGCGGCCATTCTCCAAATTGGTGACTTTCACATAACTTGGCAGTGGCAAGGTCGCATGGGCGGCGGTCAACTGGTTCATATCGAACCATTCACCGTTCGACGTCATGCGCCGGTGAAAGGCCTCACCGTACCAGGAGGCCGTTCCCTGCTTGTCGTAGTTGGGCTGTTCCTTCGGCTTGAACCAGTGGCCCGCCACTTGATAGGGTTTGCCAAGCTGATAGCGGCCGCCGCCCATCGGAATGGGCCCATTTCCCTTGTAGTAGGGGCTGCCCTTGCCGGCGAACGGATCAAGTGCTCCGTGCTTCGAAGTGGTGGAAGAACAGCCCGACAGCAGAAGGCTGGCCGCCACCATGACAATTGGCAGAAATGAAAACCGGCTCATACACACCCACTCCACGTTTAGGACGCGCCATCCCTGCACGTGACTTAGAATCCACAGTCACAGAAATTGCACCTGGAGCGTTAACTTTGGGTTGGGAAATAAGGTTAATGCAAACCTTCCGCCGCCCTACTGGGTAGTTGCGGTAGCCAGCCTGCGATTGTTTTCTACCGCCGCCTTATTGCCCATGGCTACGGCCTGACTGTAATAATCGCGGGCCTTGGCCACGTCCTTCGTGGTGCCCCAGCCCATCTCATACATGCCACCGAGATTGTTGAGGCCCCAGGCATCGCCCTGCTTGGCGGCACGCTCGAACAGCTTGAAGGCTTCGCCCAAATCGCGTTTGACCCCCATGCCATTGAGATACATGACACCGAGATTGTTTTCCGCATTGGCGTACTTCAAATCCGCCGCCTTGCGATACCATTCAACCGCCTTGGCGGGGTCGGCCGGAATTCCCTGCCCGTTCTGGTAGAGCTGGCCCAAAGCATCCATGGCCTTGGCGTTACCTTTGGCGGCCGCGTCCTGATAGAGTTTTGCCGCAGTGGCATAGTCTTGTTTGAGGCCGACAGCACCCTTGGCCACAATGCGGGCCAAACGATATTGCGCTTCGACATTGCCCAGCAGGGCGGCAAGCCGGTAATATTTTGCTGCCTCCGCCAGGTTGGGCAAAGCGCCATTGCTGCCCGCCTCATAGGCTTCGGCCACCGCAACCTGGGCGTCTTCGTCGCCGACTTTGGCCAGCGTCAGTTTTTTCTCAAACGGAATGTCCTGCAGCGCTTGGGCCAACGCCGGTGCCGCTGCTGCAATAGTCAGAACCAGAAAAGCAATGAGAAAGCGCCGCATGTCGATTGTCAATTGACCTCGCAGGATCTGGTTGTGGTGACTGTATTTGCTACCGCAGGACTGCAACGGCGGCAATTGTCGGGCGCGCACTATTGCAGTAATGTCTTTTACTCAAATAAGGGATCATCGCTATCATGAACAACCTCACTGCCCTCAGGCCCGGGATCAGCCATGACGCAAACGAATGGCAAATGCGTGTCGACCTTGCGGCGGCATTTAGGCTGGCAGTAAAGAACAACTGGCACGAGGGTGTTGCCAATCACCTGAGTCTTGCTGTCTCGCCCGATGGCAAGAAGTTCTTGATGAACCCGCGCTGGCAGCATTTTTCCCGCATTAAAGCCTCGGAACTTATGCTCCTCGACGCCAATGATGCTTCGACCATGAACCGGCCTGATGCGCCCGATCTTACGGCCTGGTCGCTGCACGGCAGGTTGCATGCGGTGTTGCCCCAGGCCCGCTGCATCATCCACCTGCATCCGGCCTACGCGACTGCCATCGCCGCATTGGCCAACCCCGATATCCCGCCGATCGACCAGAACACCGCGCGCTACTATAACCGCATCGCCGTCGACATGGATTACGGTGGCATGGCCAACAATGACGATGAGGGCGACCGCATCGCCCGCCTGATTGGCAACAAGCAGATCATGATGATGGGCAATCACGGCATTCTGGTGTGCGCCGCAACGGTTGCCGAGGCTTTCGACCTCACCTACTATCTCGAACGTGCCTGCCGAACTCTGGTTCTGGCCTATCAAACCGGTCGGAAACTTCATGTAATGGCTCCGGCCGTTGCCGAGAAGACCGCCCAGGAATGGCAATCCGACCGCGACCAGTTCCACGCTCACTTCGAGGAAATGAAACTGATCCTTGATGCCGAGGACCCCTCCTACGCCAGTTGAGGCGCTTGACGGTGAGCTCCTCGCTGCTACATAGCAGCGGACTCCAAATCAAGGAGGGGTGGCAGAGTGGTCGATTGCGACGGTCTTGAAAACCGTTGAAGGTGCAAGCCTTCCGAGGGTTCGAATCCCTCCCCCTCCGCCACTAAACTCATCTATGATATTGAATTTGCAAAATATTCCAATTTTAATCTGGAGTCTGCCCTACCACCGGCCCCCATGTCCCCCGATATCTGGTAGCCCGCACCGGGCAAGCAATGGCCATCGGGCGCTGTGCAACTTGAGGGCTCCGCGCCCATGGCCATTGCACAACAGTGCATATTGAACCGTCAGAACGAACTCAAAACTGGATAGAAGTTCGGGACAAAGTCACGTCCTGCCGACATCGCTCAATGATGGCGCCGCCACTGATTTGCGTCAATACCGGTTGCAGAGTGGTGCTGTCAGACAAACGCTAACCACTCTCAGTTTCCCCTAACCCGGCCAGCTTCAGGCCATTCCGTAAACTCAGGCGACAGCCTTGTTGACCTCAAACAGTTTTGGTCTGACGATGACTTCAATACACAAAGGGCCGCCCACCGGGCGGCCCTCGTGAAAAGTGGTGCTGCCAGAGAGGATCGAACTCTCGACCTCTCCCTTCATCCCGCCACCGCTTTCGCGGCCCCTAGGGTTTACGGGCTGGACCATCCCTTCACCGTTGGCCAATAGCCTTTAGGTGCCGCCCGTCTGGCCTCTACACCTTCCCGCCTCGCGGCGGGCTTGGCTCGGGATTGCCATCGTCCTTGGACGGAAGGTTTCCCCGACTTTGAGCGGTTTTCATCCGCGCATTTCCACGCGGTGAGGCAAATATCTACCAAGGGAGTGCTCTACCACTGAGCTACGGCAGCAAAACTCCAAAATCTGCGCTCCCGCCTGCACCCCCGGGAACCATGGGGTTTAACTAAGACTTTGTACTACCCGACGTTTCGTTCAACTAGCCCTACCCCTACCATGGCAGCCGATGCTGATTGTCGGCGGACACATGCCACAGGCAGGGACCTCGCGCAACCCTTTCACTTGACGCATCGCACGGAGGTCTTAAGAATCTGCCGATGGACAAGAAGCCAACTGCCGCAGATGTGCGTAGATTACGCCTTGCCAAGGCCTTGAAAGCCAATCTGGCCAGGCGCAAGGCCAAGGAAAAAATCCAGAAAGCCGCCACCAAACCCGTCCGGGATTAAAGGTTGCCCCAATTGGGCCATGTGTGCTTGTTAGCGCCAGCTTCAGGTGGGGACCGGGCATTGCCCCCATCCAACAAGGGGATCATCATCCATGGACCGTATCCGCATTCGCGGTGGCAACAGGCTCAATGGCACCATCAATATTTCCGGTGCCAAGAATTCGGCATTGCCGCTGATGATCGTGTCGCTGCTGACCCCCGAGACGCTCACCCTCTCCAATGTTCCGCGTCTGGCCGACGTGCGCCTGCTGCAGCGCATATTGCAGAACCACGGCGTCGACATGATGATCGCCGGCAAGCGCCCCGGCCAGAACGGCCAGTCTGGCGATACCAAGCAGCTTTCGGCCAAGACCATTGCCGATACCACTGCCCCCTATGAACTGGTGTCAAAAATGCGGGCGAGCTTTTGGGTGCTGGGACCATTGCTGGCGCGCTGCGGCGAAGCCAAGGTTTCATTGCCCGGTGGCTGCGCCATCGGCACCAGGCCGGTCGACATGCATCTCATGGCGATGGAAAAACTCGGAGCCGAAATTGAGATCGAGGCGGGTTATGTGAGCGCCCGCGCCAAAAAAGGTCTCAAGGGTGCGCACATCAAGTTCGACAAGATTTCGGTGGGTGCCACCCACGCAGCACTGATGGCTTCGGTCCTGGCTGACGGCGACACCGTCATTGAGAATGCCGCCCGCGAACCGGAGATCGGCGATGTGGCCGGGTGTCTGGTGAAAATGGGTGCAAGGATCGAGGGCATTCATACGTCCACGCTGAAAGTGAAAGGTGTGACCAGTCTGCATGGCGCCGAGCACGAGGTGATCGCCGACCGCATTGAAACCAGCACCTATGCGATGGCGGCGGGCATGACCGGCGGCGACGTGATGCTCAAAGGAGCGAGGGCCGATACACTTGGCGCGGTGATCGAAGTGATGCGGGCCACCGGTATCAGCATTGATGAAACCAATGAAGGCCTGCGCATCCGCCGCAATGGCGCTGCACTTGTGCCGGTGAATGTCGAGACCCAGCCCTATCCGGGGTTTCCCACCGATTGCCAGGCCCAGCTCATGGCATTGGTCAGTAAAGCCCGCGGCACCAGCACCATCCGCGAGACTATCTTCGAAAACCGTTTCATGCATGTGCAGGAATTGGCCCGCCTCGGTGCCGACATTCATCTGCATGGCGATACTGCGGAAGTGCACGGGGTGAAGAAGCTCACCGGAGCGCCGGTGATGGCGACAGATTTGCGCGCTTCGGTCTCGCTGGTGATTGCAGCCCTTGCGGCGGAAGGCGAGACGATGATCAACCGGGTCTATCATCTTGACCGTGGCTTCGAGACGCTGGAGGAAAAACTTGGCTGCTGCGGTGCCGATGTCACCCGTATTTCCGGGAACTGAACCTTGCTGAAGCTTGCCGCTCTCGATGCTGACGATCTTGCCGTGATCTCGGCCCAAATGCAGGATGCGGTGCTGCGCCTTGGCGACATCCGTTATCAGAAGAAGCTGATGAAATTTGCACTTGTCGCCAATCGTTTTGCCTGGGATGCCGCAAACCAGCGCCAGCGCCGGCGCACCGGCTTGCATTTCGGCCGCGTACTGTCCGCCAAAGCCCACAACATCCGCCAGGGTGACGGGCAGGCTGTCGTCGCATTTCTCGCCATCACCTTTGAGATGGGCGCGCAGCCTTCCGGCACCATCGTTCTCAACTTTTCCGGTGGCGGCAGCATCAGGCTCGCGGTTGAATGCATCGAGGCAAGCCTCAAGGATTTAGGGCCTGCCTGGGCCACGGCCCATAAACCTTCACATGATGCGGAGGGGCCGGGGGTCTAGTCCTCAGCCCCGCGCCACGGCTATGCTTTGAGGGCCATGATTGATCGCCCCGCGAATCGCCTGATTGCCATCGATCTCGACAAGAGCATCGGCCCCGGCCCCAGTGCCGAGGCCGAGCATGAACGCCGCGTTGCCATCTATGATCTGGTCGAGGATAACAGCTTCACACTGCTGGCCTACCCCATGGGGCCCTACCGGCTGCAACTCTCGGCCGCCGATGGGCGGCTGATGCTCGATGTCCTCAACGAACGCGAAGAACGCCTGTCGATGATCGGGCTCTCGATGTCGCCGCTGCGGCGCATCGTCAAGGACTACTACATGATTTGCGAAAGTTATTATGAGGCGATCAAAATCGCCACGCCCTCGCAGATCGAAACCATCGACATGGCAAGGCGCGGGCTTCACAATGAAGGCAGCGAGATGCTGCGCGAACGGCTCAACGGAAAAGTGGAGATTGATTTCGACACGGCCAGGCGGCTTTTCACCCTGGTCTGCGTGCTGCACTGGCGGGGTTGAGCGCCAGTCAATGCCAGGCGACCTTCCCAGTGCCGTGCTCTTTGCCTGTTCGCAGAATGTCATCCGCTCGGTGATGGCGGCGGCCATCATGAAACATTTTTATGGCCACAAGGTTCATGTGGCCTCGTGCGGCGTCAGGCCCGGACAGGCCGACCCGTTCGTTGCCGCTGTCATGGACGAGATGGGCATCGACATCGGCAGACACCGTCCGCAAAGTTTCGCCGATCTTGAAGATTCAAGCTTTGACATTGTCGTGTCACTGTCGCCCGAAGCCCATCACCGGGCACTGGAGATGACCCGCACCATGGCGATCGAAGCCGAATACTGGCCGACGATGGACCCCTCCGCCGTCAGCGGCAACCGCGAACAGTTCGTCGAAGCCTACCGCGCCGTGCGCGACCAACTGGTGAAAAAGATAAGAACAAGGTTTGGCAGCATCGCGGCGGGGGGCGTGTGAGGTGACGGCGAGAAGCATTTCACGCCGATGGTAACTGTTCTGCCGCCCACGGCCACGGCTTATCCTTGCC
>JANLWG010000308.1:0-5466 GCA_031364405.1 Hyphomicrobiales bacterium | reverse complement strand
AACCGAAAATTTCGTCATTCGTCAGTGCCCTGATTTTTTTAGACGTGCCACCCTCAATCGGGCGAAATCATCACCAGCGTGGTGAGAGGACCGGGTGAGCGGAGTGGATGCCACCATGAGGAATCCCTTGGAATAGGCGATGGTCTCGTAGCTCCTGAATTCTTCCGGCGTCACGAAACGCTCAATCGCGGCGTGCTTGCGGCTGGGCTGGAGATATTGGCCGATGGTGATGAAATCGATATTGGCTGAACGCATGTCATCCATCACCTGCATCACCTGCTCGCGGGTTTCGCCAAGGCCGACCATAATACCGGACTTGGTGAACATCGCGGGGTCGAGCTCTTTCACCCGCTGCAGAAGCCTGAGCGAGTGAAAGTAGCGTGCTCCCGGCCTGATCCTGAGATAGAGCGCCGGCACGGTTTCAAGAT
Source organism: Hyphomicrobiales bacterium (assembly GCA_031364405.1). Taxonomy (GTDB): domain Bacteria; phylum Pseudomonadota; class Alphaproteobacteria; order Rhizobiales; family Aestuariivirgaceae; genus Aestuariivirga. The sequence goes on along the minus strand of JANLWG010000308.1, from coordinate 5,038 downwards.
TGTGGTTGAACACATCGGGGCGGGCCTCGACCACCAATTCCGGTGCGCCATCCTTCTTGAGAAAATCCGGCGTGAGAACTTCGACGGTTGTCGCTGGCGACGCCTTGCGGATTGCCCGGATGGTGCGGGCGAAATGTTTAGCCCCGCCATCATCGAGATCATCGCGGTCAACCGAGGTAATCACCGAATGGGCGAGAGCCATGCGGACGACAGCATCGGCAACCTTCTCCGGCTCATCGCTCACCAGCGCACTCGGCAACCCGGTTTTTACATTGCAAAACGCGCAAGCCCTGGTGCAGGTATCGCCCATGATCATGAAGGTCGCGTGTTTCTTCGACCAGCATTCACCGATGTTGGGGCAGCCCGCCTCCTCGCACACGGTGACGAGATTGTTATCGCGAACGATTTTTCGGGTCTCGTTATAGACAGTGGAACCGGGCGCCTTCACCCGGATCCACTCCGGCTTGCGCAGCATCGCAGTGTCGGCCTTGTGGGCTTTCTCCGGATGCCGCAGTCTGCTCGTGCTGTCGAGAAGTGTGACCATCAGGCGCCGCGAGACCGCACCATCTTCACTACATAAATCAGAATAACCGCACCGATCGCTGATACGATAAGGTTGCCGACAAACCAGCCTTGAAAAATTTCGCTAAGGCGAAGGCCTAGCGCATTGGCAACAAAAGCCCCGATATAAGACCCGATTATGCCAATGATGATGTTCATTATCAGTCCAGTATCGGACTTGGTGATCTTTTCGGCGATCCAGCCGGCCAATCCACCAATGATGAGAGTGCCGATCCAGCCCACGCCACCTCCGAGATCCATTAGATTGTTCATTGCCGCTTCTCCTTTATTTTGGTCAAACGCAGACTGGTATGACTTAGCACAACAGAAGCTTCAAGGGAAAACCGTTACATGTGGATGACGCGGCCATAAGCATCGAGTACGCTTTCATGCATCATTTCCGACAGGGTGGGATGCGGGAATACCGTGTGCATCAGTTCTTCCTCAGTGGTTTCCAGTCCCATGGCGAGAACGAAACCCTGGATCAGTTCGGTCACTTCGGCCCCCACCATATGGGCCCCGAGTAGCCGCCCGGTCTTGGCGTCGAAGATGGTTTTGACCAGGCCCTGGTCTTCGCCCAGCGCTATGGCCTTGCCATTGCCCAGGAATGGGAAGCGGCCGATCTTGAGTTCATAACCCGCGGCCTTGGCATTGGCTTCAGTCAGGCCCACCGAAGCCACCTGCGGCTGGCAATAGGTGCAGCCGGGAATCTGCTCCTTCTTCATCGGGTGGGCATCGAGGCCCTTGATCTTTTCAACACAGATCACCCCCTCATGTTCGGCCTTGTGTGCCAGCATCGGCGGGCCCGCCACATCGCCGATGGCATAGAGCCCGGCCACGTTGGTGCGGCCAAATTCGTCGATGATGATGCAGCCCTTTTCAGTCTTGACGCCGAGCGTCTCCAACCCAAGATTCTCGATATTGCCGGTAACACCGACGGCGGAAATGACCCGATCGACGGTGAGTTCAGTCTTGGCACCGCCCTGCTCTATTGTGGCGGTCACGTTGTTCGTACCCTTCTTCAGTGCACTGACTTTTGCATCCGTCTTGATCTTGAGGCCAAATTTCTCCAGCTGTTTCTGGGCGATCTTGGCAATCTCGGCATCCTCAACCGGCATGATCCGGTCGACGATCTCGACCACCGTCACATCGACACCCATGGAATTATAGAACGAGGCGAACTCGATGCCGATGGCGCCGGAACCCACCACCAGCAGTGATTTGGGCATGGCTGGCGGCACCATGGCCTCGAAATAAGTCCACACCAGCTTGCCATCGGGCTCGAGGCCGGGCAACACCCGGGGCCGAGCCCCGGTGGCGATGATGATATGCTTGGCGGTGTAAGTGCCAGGGCCGAGCGCGCCCTTGGGTTCGGGGTGCTGCGGTTGCATCGGCGCTTTGGTGGATTTTGCCACGATGACCTCGCCGGGATTTGAAAGTTTCGCCTCGCCCCAGATGATCTGCACTTTGTTTTTCTTGAGCAGGCCATTCACCCCCATGTTGAGGCGGCCCGACACGCCGCGCGAACGCTGCACCACGGCGGCGGCGTCAAACGAAATGTTTTCAGCCGAAAGTCCATAATTCTTGGCGTGCTTCATATAGTGAAATATTTCCGCCGACCGCAGCAGCGCCTTGGTGGGGATGCAACCCCAGTTGAGGCAGATGCCGCCCAGATGCTCACGCTCGACAATCGCAACCTTGAAGCCAAGCTGCGCCGCCCGGATTGCGGTCACATAACCGCCGGGACCGGAGCCGATGATGAGAATGTCGAAATTGGTGTCGGCCATTTGGTACTCCTAGTGACCCTTCGAGGCCGCCTGTGGCGGCACCTCAGGGTGAGGTTAGTTAGAAGCCCCTCATCCTGAGGTGCCCGGCAAAGCCGGGCCTCGAAGGACGAGGGGCAGTGTTACAGTCCCAATATCCCTTTCACCACCGGCACCAGCGCCACGCCAATCGCCCGCGTGTTGGCGGCATCGAGATGCCCGCCATCGATAGGGTCGGCCACCGCCACGCTGCCCGCATCGAAGAAATGGACGCCGCGCTCCTTGGCGAGTCTCGCATAGTGATGGGCGAATTTCTTCGACTCCTCGATGGCATGGCCCCACAGGTCGTTGAACCATTCGTCAGCGGTCTTGACCAGCGCGGGCGGTGACATGATCAGAATCTGCGGTGCCGCGTAGTTTTCATTGAAGGGATAATGCTGCACGATCTCGATAAGCCGTCCCATGCCCATGGCCGCATCGAAAGCGCGGCAGCGTGCCACGAACTTGATGTCGTTAGTGCCCAGCATGATCATGACGAGATCGAGCGGCTCGTGGGTCTTGAGCAGCATCGGCAGCACCCGGGCCCCATTCAGTTCCGCGCCGTCGGTCAGATCGTCATAGGCCGTGGTGCGCCCGTTGGTGCCTTCCTCGACAACGCGAAACCCCTGCCCCAGCCCGGCGCCGAGCACATTCGGCCACCGGTCGGCGAAGTCATGGCGCAACCACGTCCCGGCCTGAAAGCCCCAGGTGAGCGAGTCACCGAATGCGAGGATGGATTTCATGGCGCCGCGGTTTCAACCAGTGCCGCGAGCTGGCGCATCGAGTCCTGCCAGCCGAGATAACACATTTCGAGCGGAATGAGGTCGGGTATGCCCTCCTGCATGATGTCGATTTCGCAACCGCAGGAGACCGCTTTCAAGACAACCGTGACCATCATCTCACCCGCGAGGTTGGGGTCGTCGAATTTGTCGGAATAGCGCAGGCGTTCGGCCGGTTTGAGCTCCAGGAACTCGCCGCCAAAAGAATGGCCATGGCCCGTCGCGAAACTGGTGAAGGACATCCTAAACGTGCCGCCGACCTTCGCGTCGAACTGATGCACCTTGCAGGTGTATCCGTCCGGCGGCAGCCATTTGGCCATGGCGTCGGCATCGACGAATGCCTTGTAGACGCGCTCCGGTGGCGCCCTCAAAACGCGGTGCAGCTTCACGGTATTCGGCATATGACGGTCCTCCTTGCCGGTCCGACGAGCATCAGCCCCAGTTCCTCGATATGGGCTTTGGTGCTCGCGTTCACATCTTCATTCTCGACGCGAAACCCCTGCCCCAGCCCGGCACCGAGCACATTCGGCCAGAGGTCCTCGAAAGCATGCCGCATCCATTCCCCTGCGCGAAAGCCCCAGGTGAGCGAGTCGCGGAATGCGAGGATGGATTTCATGAAACCCACCAGCCAACTGCATTTGGTATCAGCTGCAGAATGAATCCTACAAGCAAAGATAAAAGGCCGACACGACCCCAAAAATCATAGCGTTTCTCTTTCGCCAGCGCGTCGTTGTCTACTTGGTTGCGGATCAGTCGTTGGGCGCCACCAGTTCGCTCAATCTCAGGTAACCCAAATCTAAAGAGCAATATCGCACCGATTATATCTGCGAAAAGTCCGACAGATTGAATGCCATATGAAAGTGCCTGTCCCATACTTTGTACTCACACCAGCATCAGCCCCGGTTCCTCGACAAAGGCCTTGAACGCACCCAGCAATTCGGCGCCCAGCGCACCGTCGACGCAGCGGTGGTCCGTGGACAGAGTAACGCTCATCTGCTGCTCGATGACGATGTCATGCCCACGCACCACCGGGCGGCGTTCGCCAGCTCCCACGGCGAGGATGGTGGCGTGCGGCGGGTTGATGACGGCGGCGAAGTTCTTGACCCCCATCATACCGAGATTGGAAACGGCCGTCGAGCCGCCGGTATATTCTTCGGGCTTCAGCTTGCGCACGCGCGCGCGCCCCGCGTAGTCCTTCATCTCGATGGAGATTTGCGCCAGCCCCTTGGTTTCGGCCTTGCGGACGACGGGGGTGATGAGGCCGCCAGGGATTGATACAGCCACACCCACATCGGCGTGGTGGTGCTTCACCATGGCGCTGTCGGTCCATGACACATTGGCGTCCGGCACCTTCATCAGGGCCATGGCCAGAGCCTTGATGATGAAATCGTTGACTGAAATTTTCCAGGCCGGCTTGCCATCCGTGTCCTTGGGCGCCTGCAGGTTGAGGCGCTCGCGCAGCGCTAACAGCGTGTCCAGCGTGATATCCATCGACACGTAGAAATGCGGGATGGTCAGTTTGGATTCAGTGAGGCGCTTGGCGATAATCTTGCGCATGCCATCGTGCGGTACGAGATCATAGGACCCGGGTTCGAACAATTTGAGCACGGCCTCCTCGGTCATGCCGGGCGCCATTGGCGCGGTACTCGGTCTGGTCGCGACGGCACCCGGCTTGGCACTTTCGACATCCTTGAGCACGATACGGCCATGGGGACCAGAGCCGTTGAGTGTCGCGAGATCAAGACCCTTCTGCCTGGCGATGCGGCGGGCGAGCGGAGAGGCGAAGACGCGAAGCCCCCCTCCGGCGCTGCGCACCACCTCCCCCGCGCGCGGGGAGGATAAAGAAGGAGGCGGCGCGTTTACAAGCTTATCCTCCCCCTTCACGGGGGAGGTGGC
>JANLWG010000302.1:0-9817 GCA_031364405.1 Hyphomicrobiales bacterium | reverse complement strand
CGGTGTGGTCTGGAAGCCCAAAATGCACTGTGTGCCTGCCTTCACGTGCTGTGCCGGAATGGCTCTTTGGTCGCCACCTGCGGGCGCCCATGCTGGCGAGCGCGGCCAGATCATGTTGCTGCCGACCGGGTTCTATATGTTGGGCGGCGTGCTTGCGGTATTAGCCTCGGTTATTCTGATGGGTTTCATGCCGGCTCTCGCTCGCTGGAAAGTGCGGGTGCTGGAATTCAAGTTTGCGGACACTTGGTCAAGCTGGAAACCCTTGCCGAGCTTTTTGGGTTTTGCCCTGCTGTCCGCACTCGTTCTGGCGGGATTTTTCGGCCCGGGCGATCCAATTTCAAATCCGCTGCCTGGATTTATCTGGAGCCTGTGGTGGATGGGTTTCACCTTGCTCTGCCTGCTCTTCGGCAATCTATGGCCATTGTTCAATCCGTGGACGGGTCTCCTGCAAGTCATGACTGCGGCGACCGGCAGATATCGTCCGCCATTGCGCTACCCCATTTGGCTTGTCCATTGGCCCGCAGTCATCATGTTCGCCGCTTTCGCCTGGTTCGAACTGGTGTATCCGGCACCCGATGATCCGCCACGTTTGGCAGCGGCGGTGGCCGGCTATTTCGGGGCAAATCTGGCGGGATTGTTACTCTTTGGTGAAATGGAATGGCTGGGAAAGGCGGAATGCTTCTCCGTTTATTTTCGTATTGCCGGCAGGCTCAGCCCCTGTCAGTGGAGTATGCTCAATGGACGGCTGATCTTTCGTCTGGGTTTGCCGGGGCACGGCTTGCTGCGGAGTGAATGGGTAAGTCCGAGTGAAACAGCCTTTGTCCTGCTGGCACTTGCCACTGTCTCATTTGACGGATTCTCACATAGTTTTTTCTGGATCGATGCACTTGGCCTCAATCCCCTGGAATTTCCGGGGCGGTCAGCCGTGGAGTTGGCCAACACGCTGGGCTTCCTTACGATGTTTCTTTGTCTATCCGCGGCATTTGCCATGGCCGTCAAGCTGGGAAGCATCACAGCACAACAACCCGTGGTGCCAGGCCTGGTGATGGCGATTGCGCCGATCGCATTGGCCTATCATGTCGCCCATTATTTGCCGGAGTTTCCCATCGGTATCATGCGCGCCACGAAGGCATTATCCAATCCCTTCGGCGCAGGTCTCAACCTGTTGGGGACGGCCGGGCTCAACCCTCCGGCCTCCCTCATGATGGACCACCGCGTTGCCACCCTTGTCTATCGCCTGCAAACGGCAATCATCGTTATCGGGCACGTCATGGCTGTGATGGTGGCCCATATTCTGGCACTTCGCAGCACGGCTGAAACAAGAACCATTGTGGTCAGCCAGGCGCCGCTGAATATTCTGATGGTTCTCTACACGTTATTCGGCCTTTGGCTGCTGTCAACGCCGGTCATTTCGTAATGGGACGGATGTGGACATCCTGCCAAGGAAAAACCGGCGGGAATGGGCCCCGCCGGTTCTCGGTTTCGGATTCAGCAATCAGCCGGGTAACTGGAAGAACCAATTTGCCCACAGCACGACCGCTGCGCCAAGTACAAGAGTCAAATAGGGCAACATGCCGGCTTTGCGCTCGCCCATGTCACCTTCCGTGAGCCCCAGATCGTCAAGCGCTCCCTTGGGGAATTTCCCACCGTCCTGCACATAGTGCCGGAAGTAGAATACCGGAAAAATCAGTGCGGCGAAGAACAGGCCCGCCCACAAGGGATTTGGCGCATCGGCCTTGGCACCGACGATTTGCCAGACCTTTGCTCCTGCACCCATAAAGATCAGGTTGGCGAAAGCAAACACCGTGTTTAGCCCAATCAGCCAGGTGGGTGCCTTCCACGGGCGTTCGACGTGGCCAGAGTCAACCCGGTGAATCCAGCCCGAGTTGAGGTTGAGGAAGTTAAAAATGATGTATCCGACGTTGGAGACCGCGAGGATGAAGAAGTATCCTCCCACGTCGGACGCGATGGCAAGCAGGATCAGATTGAATACAAAATCCGTCCACATCGCCCGTGTAGGAGCACCATGGCTGTTTACGTGCGTGAGATAGCGCGGCAGCCAGCCATCCTTGGAGCCCTGATAGAGAGTTCGCGAGGATCCCGCCATCGCCGTCATGATGGCAAGGAATAGTGCCAAAATCATCAACATCACAAAGATCTGGGTAACAAACCTGCCACCACCCATCATGTTGCCAAGTGCTTCACCAATCCCGGAGCCATCGACGATTGGCGTTGCCAGCATGCCGCTCAATCCGAGAACGCCCTGGAAGGTGAATGGCACCAGCACAAAGAAAAGAATGCACAGAAGGCCGGAAAAGAAAATGGCCTTGAAGGTGTCAATCGCCGGATTCTTCAACTCGCGCGTATAACACACGGCGGTTTCAAATCCGTAGGTCGACCAGGCCGCGATGAACAGGCCTGCCAGAAACAGCGTCCAGCCGGGATTGTTCCAGCTGCCGTCGTCCGTCACATAGACATTTGCTGGTGGTACCAGGCCAGAAAAGTTGTCATAGTTCACTGAGCCCGACAGGATCGGAACCAGACCAACCAGCAGCAGCGGCACGAGAACAATGATAGCCAGCCATTTTTGTGCATTGGCCGTACCCAGAATTCCGCGATGCTGAATGGCAAACATGATCAGCATCAGAATGGCGCCAATCACAAAAGTGGCGTTGATGTTAAACGAGGCGACGCCCGGGATTGAAAACCCGAATAGCGACCAGCTTCTGATTGCCGGTGTCGCGGCGGCGGTTATGGCGGCGACGGCATCGGCTGCAGCTTTGCCAGCGTTGACGGGATCGGCAAGCCAGGCCACAACTTCCGCCGAACCCTCGGTGAACACCGGAATTGGAAACAGCGCGTTGAGTATGTAGCTTGCGGCTATAGCGCAACCGAGTGAAAGCACGGGGCTCCACGCGAACCAGTTGCACCACACCGAGAGGGGTGCCATAAATTTGGAATAGCGCAACCACGCCGTTGCTCCGTACACGGAAGCACCGCCCGATTTGTTGCCGAACATGCCGGCAATTTCGGCATAGGTGAAGGATTGCAGAAAGCCCATGATCATCGAGATGATCCAGACCAGGAAAGCGAGCTTGCCGGCAACCCCGGCAATGCCGCCGATGGAGAAGAGCACCAGAGGCGGCACGCCGGCCGCAACCCAGAAGGCGCCCTTCCAGTCCAGTGCGCGGACAAGTTCGCCCGAGCTGTTTTCAGATGACATTGATATTTCCTCCGTTGTTCCCCAGTTTGTGCAAGAACAGACGCCCGGTCTTTGCGGGTATTTTGTCTGTATTGCCCAAGGAATTGAATCGGCCCGATTGGCACCCGTAGGCAGAGGCCAATCAATCCCCCTCTCAACCCCCAGGAACTATTTTTTACTGACCTTACATCGACGGTCAAGCGAAACTATGCGATATTGGGCGGGAAGAAGCCCTTCTCACCGAACATTCTGCCGCCCATCGAAAACAAAACTATCGCTATAGCTGTGCGGTACTGCCACCATGCAACTCATGAACTCGATATTTTCCCCTCCGCCTGCAAGCCGAATCAACCGGCCCGGCCTGCGGACCTTGTTGCCCGGCGTTGAAATCTATCGCGTCTCCGATGCGGGCTCGACGGTCGTTACGGTCAGGGCAGGTGACCGGCTGACGCTCACTGATATCGAAGGTGGGCAGGTTTGCGAGTTGGCTTTCTGTGATGCGACGGGCCGTTTCAATGCTGGAGCCCTCGGAACCAGAGCCAACGGTCGCGGTGAGGGCCTCAAGTCTCTGCTTGGCGCCGGCAACGAGGGCGCGCGCCGCACCACAGCAGCCCTGCAACGCCGTGCTATCGATATTGCCAAAGCCGAATCCATACGCAGTTTCAGCAGCGAGACACCGCCGGGTACTTCCGCCGAATTCACGGTGGCGCTTGATGGTATTGTCATCGTCGCGGTACCCGGTGCAGCGATGTCGCCGGAGAACCAGGATACCGCGACCGCTATAGAACTGCGCATCATCCGGGCCGTAAAGCCTGGTGAGCGGAAAAGCATCCTGCCCGAGCCGCTGGCTGATCCCCTGCAAGACATCCGCATTAAGGCGTCGACCGCCTCGGCCTATCTGGTGCGGGCGGGCGAATACATCCAGGTGATTGATGTATCGGGCCGTCAGTGTACGGATTTTCAGGCCATGGCGGCGCGTAAGGTTGAAAAGGGGCTTGACTTTGCACTCGATTCAACCGTGACCCGCACCCTGCTGGGCCGCAGCTATCCAACACCTGGGCTTCCCTCCAAGGCCTTTGACCGTGAATTCGAGCCACTTGTCGAGATCGTGCAGGATATGGTGGGCCGCCACGATGCTTTCGCCACCGCCTGCAATTCGCGCTACTACGATGACATGGGCTACCCCGGTCACGTCAACTGCACCGAAAATTTCAATGCCGCCCTGGCGCCCTATGGTGTGGCACCGCGCAAGGGCTGGGAAGCCATCAATTATTTTTACAACACCAACATCGACCACAATAACCGGCTCTATCTTGATGAACCTTGGTCAAAGCCCGGCGACTATGTGCTGATGCGCGCCCTGACCGACATTATTTGCGTGTCGTCATCGTGCCCAGATGATATCGATGCCGCCAATGGATGGGACCCCACCGACATTCACGTCCGCACCTATTCGGACACACAAAAATTTTCCAGAGCAATGGCTTACCGCATGACACCAGATGCTGACGCGCAATTGACCCGTGAAACCGCTTTCCACCAGCGCTTTTCCGCTCTCACGCGGAACTACACCGAATATCGCGGGTTCTGGCTGCCGCAGCGATTCAAAAATGAGGGGCCGATCGAGGAATACTGGGCTTGCCGCGAGCGTGTCGTCGTGACCGATTTGTCGCCATTGCGAAAATTCGAAGTGACGGGGCCGGATGCCGATGCCCTGCTGCAATATTGCCTGACCCGTGATGTACGCAAACTGTCGACCGGCCAAGTGGTCTATTCGGCGATGTGTTACGAGAACGGCGGCATGATCGACGATGGCACTTTGTTCCGCCTCGGCCAGAATAATTTCCGCTGGATCGGTGGCGATGATTTCAGCGGCATCTGGCTCAGGCAACAAGCCGAAAAGATGGGCTACAAGGCCTGGGTGCGTTCATCCACCGATCAACTTCACAACATCGCCGTGCAGGGTCCCAGGAGCCGGGATCTCCTCAAGGAGATCGTCTGGACATCGGCCGCACAGCCGGCAATCGGCGAACTTGAGTGGTTCCGCTTTGCCGTTGGCCGCATCGGCCAGTTTGAAGGACCACCCGTGGTCGTTTCGCGGACCGGTTACACCGGCGAATTGGGCTATGAGATATTCTGCCATCCCAAGGACGCGGGCGCGGTGTTTGATGCGGTTTGGGAGGCCGGGCAGAAATATGGCTTGAAGCCCATGGGGCTTGAAGCCCTCGACATGGTGCGTATTGAGGCTGGATTGATTTTCGCCAACTATGAGTTCACTTCGGAGACTGATCCCTTCGAGGCTGGGATCGGCTTTACTGTTCCGCTTAAGAGCAAGACTGATGATTTCATCGGCAGGCAAGCATTGATCGAGCGCAACGAACATCCGCGCCGCAAACTGGTTGGTCTCGACATCGACTCGAACGAAGCCGTTGGCCATGGCGACTGTATATTTGTCGGCCGCGCCCAGATCGGCGTTGTCACCAGCAGCACACGCTCGCCGATACTCGGAAAGAACATCGCCCTCGCCCGCGTCGATGTTTTGCACAGCGAGGTGGGAACAGAAATCGAAATCGGCAAGCTCGACGGCCACCAGAAGCGCCTGCCGGGCCGGATCGTCAAGTTCGCCCACTACGATCCGGAGAAAAGGCGGCCGCGCGCGTGACGCGGGCAGTCTTCATTCAAGATTGAGGGAACGACCGGTTCTTCAAGTAAGCCTCCATCGTATCATCCAACTCGTCTTTCCATGGCGTGTGATGCTTGGTCGACATGGTTCGTGTCATCAGTGAGCGGTAGGATTTGTTGCGGTAGCCCATGATGTCGTCCATCTTGTCGTGCTCCCATTCGAGAAACGTCTTGTTGACGCCCTCAACATCAAAACTGGGATAGTCCGTGGCCGAGATTAGTTCCTTCACATAGTCGCCCTGGAACCAGATCATCTGTTCGGCGGTTTCGAGTTTTTCCTCACGCCCGCGCCACGCCTTCGAATTCTTCTTCATGGCATCGAGCTTGGGCAGCTTGACGCGGCCCAGGATGACATCACGCACGTACCAAGCTTGAGCGTCAAACATGTTGAAAGTGTAGAACTGGTCCTGCATGCCGAGATAGGACAGTCTCGGATTGTTCTCCCAGATCACACCCTTGTAGAGACCGAGCGGCCACAGGCGGTTCGTTGTTTTGAGGCGCAAGTCTTCCACCATGAAGGGGAAATGATGCTGATAGCCGGTGCACAGGATGATCGCGTCGATTTCCTTGGTTGAGCCATCCTTGAAATATGCGGTCTTGCCCACGAGTTTTTGCAGCAGGGGACGCTCTTCGAAATTCGTCGGCCATTTGAAGCCCATTGGCTTGGAACGATATGTCGCGGTTACCGATCCCGCCCCATATTTCCAGCATTGCGAACCAATGTCCTCGGCGGAATAGCTGCGCCCGACAACCAGCACATCCTTGCCCTTGAATTCCAGCGCATCACGGAAATCATGGGCGTGCAAAACACGGCCATTGAAAGTGTTGATACCCTCAAAGAAAGGAACTTGCGGTGTGGAGAAATGGCCGGAGGCGCAGATGACGAAGTCAAAATCTTCCGTGTACATCCGATCCTTCACCCGGTCATGCACGGTGACGTGGAATGTCTTCTTTTTCTTGTCCCATTCGACCATACGCACTGGCGACTTGAAGCGCACCCATTTGCGCACCTTGGCCTTCTCGACGCGGCCCTTGATATAATCCCACAACACCGCACGCGGTGGATAGGACGCGATGGGCTTGCCGAAATGTTCCTCGAATGTATAGTCGGCGAATTCCAGGCATTCCTTCGGCCCGTTTGACCAGAGGTAGCGGTACATCGATCCGTGAACCGGCTCGCCATGCTCGTCGAGGCCGGTTCGCCAGGTGTAGTTCCACAATCCGCCCCAATCCTTCTGCTTTTCAAAGCAGACGATTTCCGGAATTTTGGCTTTCCTCTTTGCGGCGGACTGGAAGGCCCGAAGGGCAGCGAGGCCTGAAGGGCCAGCACCGATGATTGCGACACGCGTCATAACATCTCCCTCTATGTTTATATGGTGGTTTCATGCACTCAGTCTGGAAAAATACCAGGACTGGTTGGTGCACCGTCATCGAAGTTCGCAAGCCATTCAACTGTCGTTGGGCGATAGCGTATCAGCCCCTTGTAGTCGACCAGTTCTGGCGGCAGGTCGCGCAGCACGCGGTGAAGGCGGCGGCCCCATTTCGGCACCGTCACCAGTTCTTCCATCTTGATGAGATAACAGCGGATGACAAAAAGCACGGCATTGGAACACGGCAGTCGCCACAGGCTCTGCAGTTCACAGCGCAAATGCACTTTGTTGCCCACATTTCCCGGTGTCACGGTCGTGCGGTCCGGCCCCCATTTGTGATAATTCTCCGGGCTTGTATCAAGGCGCGGATTGATTGTCATCGTCCAGTTGAGGCGCCGCACTGGCTTGCCCTGTTGCAGGTTGAGCAGGAACTTGAGGGCGCGTTCGAATACGCCGATCTGGTGGGCGAGTGGTACCGGTCCGTGCCACTCCATGAAGTTCATGCCGATGTCGAAGTCGAGCGACCAGTCTGCTTGGGTGGTTACCATGCCGGCATCCATCCACAGGTTGTTGTCGCGCTGGTCGACGATACAGAAATCACCCTGGGCCTGACGAGTGATATATTCGAGAGGTTCGCATGGCAGTGTTGCGGCGTCGCCGAAAGTGAATGTCTGATCGATATTCAGCGGTCGGTTGATCCAGTGCCAGCGATCGCCGTCCTTGGTCAAAGTAAAATGTTCGGGGTAGCCAGCGGCCTGCTGTTCCATGAGAAGTTCGAGCGTGTCCCATTGCGCCGCCATCATGTGTGGCAGCGCCTGGTAGCGCAGCGGATCCTCCTTGAGGACGAGGGCACGGTCCATCATCTCGGAGATATAGTGTTCGTCGACGTCGATGAGACTCTCAAATGCAGAGCCTTTGGCGCCCGGTATATGGGGTTCCATGTTGACCGAATACATGTAGCTGTCTTCATTGAATGGAAAAGGAAAGCGCCGGATGGTCTGGGGGCTGTTCCGCGCCGTGAAGTCGTTGCGGAATGTTTCCTGTCTGAACGTGATGTTCATCGGTATCTCCCGGATTTCTAGAGGTCGAGCACGATGTCCCGGCCATTCAGCCGTGACACGCAGATCATGATTTTGGTACCCGACTGTTTGTCTTCGGCGGGCAGGTAGTGGTCGTTGTGTTCAAGCGCGCCATCGCAGGAGATGACGCGGGTTTCGCATTGTCCGCAGGCGCCGCCCCGGCACAAATAGGGCGCATCCACACCAGCGGCTTCAACGGCTTCGAGAATGCTTTGATGAGTGCCGACATCAATGGTTTTGGCCGAACGCCGCAGCACCACCCTGAACGGCTTGCCCGGCGGCGGCGCGAGAAATTCCTCGGAATGAAGATTTTGCCCGGGCCAGCCGAGTTGCGTAGCCGTGCCCAGCACACCCTTGATCATGCCCGCCGGACCGCAAACGTAAAGATGAGTTCCCAGCGGTTGACTGCCCAGAATGGAATCGACAGGAATGAACAACTTTTCTTCATCACAGTAAATCTTCACGCGGTGCGTGCCGTAACGTTGCTGCAATTCCTTCCAGTAAGCACCATGGCTCCGGGTTCGCACCGCATAGTGGAGCTCGAAGGACCGGTCCTCAAGCATCATCTGGTCCATCATCGCAATGAAGGGTGTAATGCCGATGCCACCCGCCATCATTATATGCTTGCGGCCACGGTGATCGAAGGGAAACAGATTGACTGGTTGGCTGATCGTCAGCGCATCGCCGATTTCAAGTTTTTCATGGAGGAAGGCTGAGCCGCCGCGCGAATTCTCGACCCGCAGTACACTGATTTCATAGCCCGACGTATCGGTGGGAGACGACATCAGCGAATAGGGATTGCGCCTGAGGATGGAGCCGTCGCGCATGGCAACGACCACGTGGGAACCGCCGGAAAATACCGGCATCGGTTGTCCATCGACGCGCTCGAAGCGGAAGCGTTTCACCTTGTCGGCAACCTCGGTGATCGCCGCGACGCGCACACTCATCTCGGTGTTGATGGTCACGGAAAAAGCTCCTCGGGTGCGGGCAGAATACCTGGCTCCTCTGCATCTATATTGACGCCCTGAAAAGCACCGATGCGGCGGGAATAATGATCGCGCACCAGAAGAGCCAATCCGCAATGTCTGCAGGAGCAGGGGCTCGTTGTCACATTCTCGGTGATGCCCTTGCAGTGCACGCATTGGACGCGCCGTGCGGCAGAACCCCGGTGTTCGGTGCGAACCGAATTGTGGTCGATGCCTGCATCAAGTGCTATTTGCAGGGCCTGACCGATGAAGCCTTCGGTGCCCGCCACATAGAGTCTCATTCCCATTTTCGCACTATTGAGCGTTACTTTCAGACGGTTGAGCAACACCGGTATGGTTGGCGCCGTCCACAAATCATAGGGCTTGATAGCCGCGAGTTTGCTCTCATAGCTGGCCGCCTTCGATCCCGTAGCAACATAGAGGATTTCTGTTTTTGCCAGAAATTCCACGCCCGCCGCCGCTTGCTCAATCAGCGCAAGCGCTCCTTCGCCTTCGAGG
>JANLWG010000299.1:0-3189 GCA_031364405.1 Hyphomicrobiales bacterium | reverse complement strand
CTGGGACCCGGTTCTCGAAACCGCGATTTCCGACCTTGAAGTTGAAACCCGCGAGGTCAAGGGTGCCATGTGGTCCTTCGCCTATCCGCTGGTGGATGGACCGGTGGACGGCATTTCCGAGATTGTGATTTCAACGACGCGGCCCGAGACCATGCTGGGCGACGGTGCGGTGGCCGTGCACCCCTCCGACGAGCGCTACAAGAATCTCGTCGGCAAGCTGGTGCGGCTGCCCATTGCCGAACGCCATATCCCCATCATCGCCGATGAATATCCCGATCCGGAATTTGGCACTGGTGCGGTCAAGATCACCGGCGCCCATGACTTCAACGATTTCGAAGTGGCGCGGCGCAACGGCATTCCCTTGATCGTGCTGATGGACAAGCAGGCGCGGATGATTTCGACGCTCGAGAACAACGTGCCCGAACGCTACGCCGGCAAGGACCGCTTCGTAGCGCGCGAGATGGTGCTGAAGGAAATCGAGGAGCTCGGTTTTTACCGTGGCCGCGAGGACAAGATCATTGCCCAGCCCTTCGGCGACCGTTCCAACGTGGTGGTCGAACCGATGCTGACCGAGCAGTGGTACGTGAACGCCGCCGAGCTCGCCAAGCCCGCCATCGCCGCTGTGGACAATGGCGACACGGTGTTCGTGCCGAAAAACTGGGACAAGACCTATTACGAGTGGATGCACAACATACAGCCCTGGTGCCTCTCGCGGCAGTGGTGGTGGGGACATCAGATACCGGCGTGGTATGGGCCGGAAAATCCAGCGACCTACGGAAAACAGCCATTAGAGGTGTTTCGCGGCGGCGTGGTTACTCAACGGGAAATGTTTGTAGCCGAAACAAAGGAAGAGGCCCTCGCAGCGGCTACGGCGCTTTATCCCAAGGGTACTCCAATAAGGATTGCGCGAACCACTGAAGAGTTCGACGCGTGGCAAAAAGGATACGTTTATGGCAACAACTCTCTGATGCCAATTGTGCTCGAGCGCGACGAGGATGTGCTCGACACCTGGTTTTCATCCGCCTTGTGGCCGTTCTCGACGCTCGGCTGGCCCGATCAAACGCCGGAACTGAAGCGCCATTACAAGACCGACGTTCTCGTCACCGGCTTCGACATCATCTTCTTCTGGGTCGCCCGCATGATGATGATGGGGCTGCACTTCATGGGTGAGGTGCCGTTCCACACGGTCTATATTCACGCGCTGGTCCGCGACGAGAAGGGCCAGAAGATGTCGAAGTCGAAGGGCAATGTCATCGACCCGCTCGACCTGATCGACGAGTTCGGTGCTGACGCGCTGCGCTTCACGCTGGCTGCCATGGCAGCCCAGGGCCGCGACATCAAGCTGGCTAAGTCCCGCGTCGAGGGTTATCGCAATTTCGGCACCAAGCTGTGGAACGCCGCGCGGTTTGCCGAGATGAACGGCGTGGTGCTGGATGCCAATTATGATCCGGTGGCGGCGCGCGTTACCGTCAACCGGTGGATCGCCGGCGAAGCCGCCCGCACCGAACGTGCCGTTACCCGCGCCATCGAGGAGCACAAATACAACGAGGCGGCAGCCGCACTCTATCACTTCGTGTGGAACGTTTATTGCGACTGGTATCTCGAATTGATCAAGCCGATCCTCACCGGCAGCGATGAAGCGGCCAAGGCCGAGACCCGCGCATCGGCGGCGTGGGCACTCGATCAGATTCTGCTGTTGCTGCATCCCATTATGCCGTTCATCACCGAGGAAATCTGGCAGCAGACCGCCCAACGCGAGCATTGGCTGATCGATGCCCAGTGGCCGGCCTACAAGGGTTTGGGTGATGCCAACTCCGACGCCGAAATCGAGTGGGTGATTTCACTGATATCCGAAGTGCGTTCGGTGCGGGCCGAGATGAATGTTTCGGGCGGTGCCAAGATCGCCTGCGTGATTGTCGGGGCGGCCAAGGAAACCCGGCGGCGGGCGGCAAGCTGGGAAACCGAAATCATGCGGCTGGCGCGGCTGTCGTCGATTTCCTTCGAGGACAGCGTGCCCAAGGCGTCGGCCCAAATCGTCATCGGTGAAGCGACAATTGCCTTACCGCTTGAAGGCGTCATCGATTTTACCGCCGAGAAAGCCCGCCTCAACAAGGAACTGGAAAAGATCGCCAAGGACACAGCGGTGATCGATGGCCGCCTGAACAACCCCAGCTTCGTCGCCAAAGCGCCGGAGGACGTGTTGACCGAAGCCCGTGAACGCATGGTGGAACTCGAGGCGCGTAAAGGCAAAGTCGGCGAGGCGCTGAGACGGCTGGGGTGAGGGGACGACCGGGTCAAGCCCGGTCAAGATGAAAAATTAGGATAGTGCTTCCCCCGCTCTCATGGTGACCGGGCTTGACCCGGTCATCAGCCAAGTGGAAGTACCAAGCCGTTCTCAATTTTGAATGCCCCGGATTTGCGCAGGAAATTGTCGAGCGTCCGGTGCCCCTTCTTGTAATTCGGCACCTTTGCCGACAAGGCTATTCCGAAGGCCTGCGGCGTTACCGTTTTGCCTTTGGCGCTGAGCTCCCGATAGATTTGCTTGAGCGACGCTGTGTCGATTGTGGCCGCCGGTGGCGTGGGCGGCCTCTTGGCAACGGCGGGCGGTGCCTTGGCCGCCGTTGCCTTTCTTTCGGGCGTTGCGGGAACGAACGTATAGGTATCGAATGCTAGCTGGAGAGGCTTGGTCGCCTTGCTTTCCCCGATGCCGTCGATGCCTTTGCCATATTCGCGGATATGGATCGCAAGCTGCATGAAGTCGGCATCGCTCGATGCAATGATGGCATGGTCGAACAGGCCGCGATGCAGCAGCGAAACCGCATCGATGGTGAATGCAAAGTCGCTGGCATTCTGTTTGTTGGCACTTGGCGGCGTCAGCATCGGCATGATGTGATTTTCCGCCATGACTTTTTCCCACTTCTTGAGACCCGCCGCGCCGCCGTAACAGCGGGCAATGGTCGGTTTGCCTAATTGGCGGCAAAGCTTGAGGTAGTCCGGCAGATGTTTGGCGGACGCATTCTCCGCATCGATGAACAGTGCTACTCTGGTTTTGGTCGTCATGGACAAATTCCTGTTTCAGGAGCCAGCATGGTTGCGAATATGAACGAACGCAGAATTATTTCAATCCTCACCGACCGTATCGAAGCACCACCAGGGCCGATGGTTCTGCTGGCACGGGACGGCGTTCTC
>JANLWG010000296.1:0-1659 GCA_031364405.1 Hyphomicrobiales bacterium | reverse complement strand
TCGAGGTATTCGTCGAGATGCTCGAGGTTTTCGAAGCGCATCCAGCCTTCGTCGGTTTCAGCTTCCACCGTGCCGTCGGACAGGATGCGGGCCGGGCGGGCGCGGATTATCCTTTCCTCGACGACATAGA
This sequence comes from Hyphomicrobiales bacterium, assembly GCA_031364405.1. Classification (GTDB taxonomy): domain Bacteria; phylum Pseudomonadota; class Alphaproteobacteria; order Rhizobiales; family Aestuariivirgaceae; genus Aestuariivirga. Next base: position 1,529 of record JANLWG010000296.1, on the reverse strand, counting down.
GCTGGCCCTCTTCTTCAACCGCAACTTCACTCTCGGCGATCTCCACTTCGGCCACCGGTTCTTCGGCCTGAATTTCGGTAACCTGCTCTTTGGCGGCAGCTGCCTCTTCGGCTATTTCGGCCGGGGCCTGGGACTCATGGTCAAAGGCCTTGCTGATATCGGACTTGGCCTGTTCGAGAGCCTTGATGGTATCATAGACGGCGGGAGATACCTCATCGGACATGGCAGTGGTTGCAGCGGCGGCGGCCTCCATCGACCTCCGGCCAAATTCCGGAATTGCAGTCTCGGTCTGGCTCGCCGGTGAAGCGGTTGCGCTATGGTCAGCCGCGGTGCCGTGCAGGGGAATTCCAGCTTCAAGTGCTGAGATAACAGCGCCGAGACCAAGGGACAAAAACCCGCCAACCAGCAGGATCGCCGCAACCTCGGGGGTGAGGCCCCAGCCAACGACGGAGCTGAGCGAGAAAAAAATCATCAGCCCTAAGGCAATTGCCACTGCCATCTGCAAAATACCGGCGATTAACATCAGTTTTGACATGCTTCTCCCCCTTGGGCTGCCCTGATTCGCCCGTAGTCATTTGTCACCACCAACCGCATTTACGGTTAATTTTTCTTGAACCAGTCTAGACCGGCCCGCTTCAGGTTTCGACCACAATTTTCGGGGCCGGCCGGACGAGGTTTCCTGCTTCGACGGCAGCCCATACCTGGCGGGCGATATCGCGGTAAATTGCGGCATGGGCGCCGTCCGGCACAGTGGCGACCACCGGTTCGCCGCGATCCGAGCGTTCGCGCAAATCCTGGTCGAGGGGAATCTCTCCGAGGAAAGGCACGCCGAGCCGGGCCGCTTCCTGGCGGGCACCGCCGTGGCCGAATATCTCATGGCGCTCGCCGCACTTGGTGCAGGTGAAATAACTCATGTTCTCGACAATACCAATCACCGGCACATTCACCTTGCGAAACATGTTGAGGCCCTTGCGCGCATCGATCAGCGCGAGGTCCTGCGGCGTTGAAACGATCACCGCACCAGCGAGCGGGGTCTGCTGGGCCAGCGTCAACTGGGCATCGCCGGTGCCGGGCGGCATATCGACGATCATGATATCGGTCTCGCCCCAGGCCACTTCGCGCAGCAGCTGGGTCAGGGCCGACATCACCATGGGCCCACGCCAGATCATCGGGGTATCTTCGGCGACGAGAAAACCGATCGACATCAGTTCAACGCCAAAGCGCGTCATCGGTTTCATTTTTTTGCCGTCCCGGTCGGCTGCCTCGGGTTTTCCGGTGAGGCCAAACAGCTTGGGCATGGAAGGGCCATAGACGTCGGCATCGAGCACAGCGACCTTCAGGCCGAGAGAATGCAGCGCCAAAGCCAAATTGATCGCGGTCGTTGATTTGCCGACACCGCCTTTGCCGGAAGCCACGGCGACGATGTGTTTGATGCCGGGCACCGCATTGCTCTTGGTGGCTGCCTGCGCCTTGGGGCCGGGTTCGCGCTCGGGTTTGCGCTCGGCAGTGAGCGCTATCACGGCCTTGCT
>JANLWG010000268.1:0-2243 GCA_031364405.1 Hyphomicrobiales bacterium | reverse complement strand
GTGGAAGTCTGCGGCGGGCCGCAGACGGCGCCCGAAGTGGTAAGCTGGGCCTGCGATCTGCTGACATCCGTCGGGCAAACCCCGGCCGTGATGAACAGGGAAGTCGACGGCTTCATCATCAACCGCCTGCAGTTTGCCGTGTTGCGTGAAGCGTGGTCGATGTGGGCCAACGGCATCGCTTCGGCGGAAGCCATCGATACGTGTTTCAAAATGTCGTTGGGCCGGCGTTATTCGGTGACCGGCCCGATCGAGTCAGCCGAGTTGGGCGGCCTCGACATCATGCATAAATTCGCCGAGTTCCTGCTGCCCGGTCTCGACACCGCGAAACAGCCGCCCGCCGCCATCGCGGCGCTGGTGAAGGATGGTAACTTTGGCTTGAAATCCGGCAAGGGCGTTTACGACTGGAGCAGGCGCGACGGCAAAGCCCTGTTGGCCGCCCGCGCCGGCAAGCTGTTCCAGCACATGGCGGAAGATGTTACTGTCGTGACCGCGGCCCAACGGCTGCCAATGCCATAAGGGAGGAACACATGACAATTGCAAATCTTCGGAGTGCTCTATCAATTGCGGCGCTGAGCGCCGTCGGGATCATCACGCTGTTGCCTGCTGCAGCGCGGGCGGACGCCATCACGGTGGTCGAACGGGCGACGTCTGATCTGGTGACCGATACCGGCGCAACAGGCGATAGTACCGGCGACATCTTGACCTTTGCCAACAAGGTTTACGATGAAGCCAATCAGAACGAAACCGGCAGCGACAATGGCTGGTGTGTTCGCACCGTGAAGGGCGTGGCTTGGGAGTGCAACGCAACGGTGAGCCTCGCCGATGGCCAGCTCACCGTCGAAGGCCCGTTTATCGATGGCAAGGATTCGGCTTGGTCGGTCACCGGGGGAACCGGCAAATACTTGTCGGCGCGGGGCGAAATGCAACTCCACGCCCGCAACCCCGAGGGCTCCGAATATGATTTCAAGTTCAATCTGGTGCCGTGACCGCGCGACAATAACGGCCGGGGATTTTTCTCCGGCCGGGATCAGACACAAGGCCGCCCAAAGCGCCAGCAAGCTGTTCCAGCCCATGCTGGCGGACACCAGGAAAGTCCGGCCCCGGCTCAGGCCGCGCCGCGTATATTCCGCTGCCGCCGCCAATCGAGCAGCAGATGAACGAACAAAGCGGAAAACACAATGGAACCGCCGATGATGGTTCGACCGCTGGGCACCTCGGCGTGCACAAGCCAGACCCAGACCGGACCCAGCACCGGCTCGATCGTTCCGACCAGTGCTGCCAGCGCGGCGGGGATCAGCCGCGCGCCGGTTGCAAACATTGCCAGGCCAAATCCCAGATTGAGCGCTCCGAAGGCGAAGAGCCAGGCGAAGTCGACGGGTGTGACCACGAATTGCCCGGTGAGTCCGCTGGCAACCACCGCCCCGATAACCGTGCCGAAAAACACCGCGGGCGTCATCCGCACGTTGGCGTGGCGCCGGGTGATCACCACCGCGGCCGCGAACACCACCGCAATGAGCAGCGCCAACCCGTCGCCCAAGGGCGAGACCTTTCCGGTGAAAGATTCCGACACCATGATCGCCACGCCGGCGATCACCGCGGCAATGGCAAGACAGGTGGCCACCGGCACCCGTTCGCCAAACAGGGCCCAGGCCAGCAGGGCGGCGATCAGCGGGACGCCCGCCTGCATCAGCAGAATATTGGCCACCGTCGTATGCGCCAGGGCCACCACAAAGGATGTCGAGCCAATGGCAAAGCACACCGAGACGGCAAGCCCGGCCCAGCCCATGCTGATGAAAAGTCTGAAGGTGCCGCGCCAGCCATCGCGCATCAGCATGAAGATCAGGAGAAAGCCCGCCGCAAAGGCCGAGCGCCAGAACACAATGGTCCAGCTGTCCTCAACCGTCAGGAAACGCGCGATTGTTCCGCCAAAGCTCCAGGTGACGGCGGAGCCCGCGACCAGCAGAATGCCGAGCCGGAAATCGGCGGCATGGGCGCCCTGCGCTGTGGCAAGAGTTCGGTTGGGAGTCATCGGCCAGCACGATGAAGCAGCTAGCCCGGCTTGTCACCGTCGCATGCGGCAGCACCAGCCATGATTGCGACGCGCGGCTAGGCAACAAAAACGGCCGGAGATCGCGCTCCGGCCTTTTTTGTCCGAGTGAGCCGCTGGTTCAGCAGCTGTAATACATGTCGAACTCGACCGGATGCGGGGTCATTTCGGTGCGCATGTTTTCTTCCATCTTGAG
>JANLWG010000251.1:0-5085 GCA_031364405.1 Hyphomicrobiales bacterium | reverse complement strand
CTGCGGGCGAATACTGATTCCGTTGGTATGACGGAATTGGTGTTTGGAGGCGGCAATGATGGGTCGGCGGGATCGGGATCAGGCGAGTTTGTTCTACGACTTCAACCTTGATGATGTAATCCCTGAGAACCACTTGCTGCGACGGCTCGATGTGTTTGTCACGATGGTTTTGACAGATTTACGCGAGCAATTGCAACCCTTCTACAGTGACATCGGCCGGCCTTCGGTCGATCCCGAGCTGATGATGCGCATGCTCATTGTTGGCTACTGTTACGGCATCCGCCACGAGCGCAAACTTTGTGAAGAGGTCAAGCTGCACCTGGCCTATCGCTGGTTCTGCAAGCTCGACCTCGATGACAAGGTCCCCCATCATTCGACGTTCTCGGAGAACCGGCTCAATCGTTTCCGGGAGAGCGATATCTTGCGTCACGTGTTCGAGCGCGTAGTTGCGGCGTGCATGGCTCAGGGTCTGGTCAAGGGCGAGGGCTTTGCGGTTGATGCCAGCGTCATGGAGGCCGATGCCAGCCGCTATCGCGGCAAGGCACCTGACGAGATCGACTGGTCGCAATCTGGGAGACAGAGCCGGGCGGTTGCGGAATATCTTGCGGCACTTGAGCACGAAGAGCTCAATCCCGATCGCAAAACGCCGAAGGTGATCTCACCAACCGATCCATGTTCTGCGTGGACGGCGAAGGCGAATAAACGTGTGCAGTTCGGCTATGGGCTGAACTATCTGATCGACATCGAGAATGCGGTGATCGTTGATGTCGAGGCCACCCCGGCTCGTACCTACGATGAGGTGGCGGCCACCAGGACGATGATCGAACGTACCGAAGAGCGGCTCGACCTGAAGCCCGATCGACTTGCCGCCGATACGGCCTATGGAACCGGCAAGTTCCTGGGCTGGCTGGCCACTGCCGGCATCACGCCGCACATCCCGGTATGGGACAAGGGCAACCGCGATGATGGAACATTCTCGCGCCGCGACTTTACCTTCGACAAGAAGAAGAACGAGTACAGATGTCCGACCGGAAAGGTATTGCGTACGACCGGCAGGGTGCATGACGGCGGCTCGGTCCGCTATCGGGCGAGCAAGCTCGATTGTGACGCTTGTCCCCTCAAGCCGAAGTGCTGCCCTAACATGCCAGCGCGCCAAGTGCCGCGCGATGTCAACGAAGATGCCCGTGATCACGCCCGTGCGCTCATGGGCACGCCGGAGTTCGAGAAGTCCCGCAATGAGAGAAAGAGGGTCGAGATGCGATTTGCACATCTCAAGACTCATCACCGCTTTGAGCGCCTGCGCTTGCGCGGCCTGACTGGCGCCCGCGACGAGTTCCATCTCGCAGCCATCGTTCAGAACCTCAAGACGATGGCCCTGCGGCTTCTCGGGCCACCGCCCGAATCGACCGCCAGGTGCGTTGCGTGAGCGTGCCTGGTGCTCATGGCCTCAACACCTCGGCTATTACCCGAGGCTGAAAGCAACAAGTGTATGAATCTACCTGCCCAGCCTACCCTACTACGAAGGGAAGCCATCAATGCCAGCGACTTTTTCGACAGCATCGACCCTATCCGGACATCGATGCTTGCCTTGTCCTCTGGCGCAAACCAGCGACATAATTGGCTATCAGCGCTTTCACCATCTCCGTGGGATTGGCGTTCGGGCCTAACTTGTCGGCACTGGCAAGCGAGGCGATGCCATAAAGACTGGCCCACAGGACAAGCGCTTCCTGTTCACGCTGCTTCGTTGTATCGCTAGGTATTACTGGTTCGAGGGCAATGACCACCAGGCCCAGAAGCTTCTCAACCGTCCCGGTATACCAATCGGGCAAATCCTTGCCACGCGGCAAGCTGTGCTCAAATAGAGCGCTCCACAGCCGGGGATGTGCATTGACGAAATGGATATAGCGTTCCGCCAGATCATCAAGGGCCATCTCAGGATCACCTGATAAATTGATGCCATCGCAGGCCTTCAGAAGTGCCTCCAGGGTCGTTGTGTTTAAATGCAGGATGAGATCATCGAGGTCCACAAACAGCTGGTAGAGCGTACCCGGCGAATATCCCAACCTCTTAGCAATGCGGCGGGTCGAGAGACCGCGAAGCCCTTCCTTCGCTACAATGGCACGGGCGGCCGCCAGCGCCATGCGGTGCAACTGCTCACGGGTGTGATCGGATCGTCTGGCCATTGGCAACCTGAAATTAAATTATTTTGAACAGTGATCATTATTATATTGACCGGTGGATAATTACAAGATATATAAATTGAACACTGGTTAATTAAATCCATAATTACCCATTGAAATAGACAGCCGCTGAAGAGGAGAGCGCCATGACACTCGTCGCACAGATTCGGCCGCCGATCGAGGAGGAGAATCGGATGTTGCTGCTCGAACTCAAGCAACAGATAGCGGCTGCGAATTGCTTCGCCCCTGCAAGCGCGGCCTATCTCGTCCGCATCCTTTTGATCTCTTTCGTATACTTTGCTGGATATGCAGGACTATTCCTATCACCAAATGGTTTCTCGCAGCTAGGCTTCGCTATGGTTGTTGCCCTTGCCACGGTTCAGGCAGGCTTCATTGCCCATGACGTGGGAGACGGGGCTGTCACGCGAAATCCAAAGGCAGCGTTTCTTCTGCGGCACTATCTGATGAGTTTCCTGTCGTCGCTCAGCAGCAGCTATTTCAACCTTCTCCATCGGGCCCATCATATCCGGCTGCATCGCGGTCTGGGGGCGGCCGGACATCAACTGGATAATGTCAATCCATACGAAGTGCAGTGGCTCAAACGCATTTTTGCTTGGGACGGCGTGGTTTTTGGCGTTGCGATGATTTGCTTGCGCGGGCTTACCTTCAAGATGGAAAGCATTCGCTTTGTCGCGCGGAACTGGAGCGCGACGCGAATGGACAGGTTCATGATGGTGTTGCACTTCATCTTCTGGCTGGTCATTCCCATTACAGTCATCGGTTTTGCCAACGCCATCCTCAATTATGTGATGGTCATCTTGTTTGGAGGTTTGTACGTCGGCACCGTACTTGTTCTGAATCACGAGGGTATGAGCAAAGTTGATACACTTGCGCATCTGCCCTTGCTCGACCGTACGCTGGCATCGACGCGCGATCTCGGTCGATCCTGGTTAAGCAACTTCTTGCTGGGAGGAGTTAACAATCATATTGAGCATCACCTTTTTCCGACGATTCCCGTCATCCGCCTTGTGGAAGCCCGCCGCATCACCGAGACCTTTTTGCATCAGAATGGCATGTCCCATGTTTCGACAAGCTGTTCCAGTGCACTTGTTTCCGCATTCCGCTATTTTTGCAGCATCACACCTGAAAGTCGTGTGACCCAGGCTTTGTCATGACCGGGCATATTGCCACGCAATTCCCGCTTGCAAGACCACGCCCCCGCGTGACGACGCCAATCGATTGGTTCCTTAGGACGTAGGAGATCGCCATGACCTATGAAGAGTACAATCGCAATGATGCAACGGGCCTGGCAATGCTTGTCAAAAAGGCTGAGGTTAGCCCGATGGAACTCACGTCAATTGCTTTAGCACGTCTTGACGCAGTGAACCCCAAGATCAATGCTGTCATTCATCGTTATGATGACCGGGCATTCCAAATGGCGCGCGCGAGCTTGCCCAATGGAGCGTTTCGTGGAGTTCCATTTCTTCTCAAGGACTTGCCCGACGGAGCCCTTGAAGGCACTCCGCTAACCATGGGCAGCCGCTGCTTGCGGCAAAACAGGGCGTCGCAAGATAGCGAACTTGTTAAACGTTACAAGCGGGCAGGCGTAGTTTTCATAGGTTCTACAAATACGCCCGAATTTGGATTGATGGGCACCACTGAACCAGAACTCTATGGTCCAACACGGAATCCTTGGAATGTATCCCGGTCGGCTGGTGGTTCGAGCGGTGGGGCCGCCGCGGCCGTTGCTGCTGGGGTCGTGCCAGTGGCCCATGCCAATGATGGGGGTGGTTCCATCCGTATCCCCGCTTCAGCTTGCGGCCTCTTTGGTTTCAAACCAACACGCGGTCGGATGCCAATGGGCCCCGATGCAGCAGAAGTATGGAACGGATTTGCGATTCCCCATGTGATCAGCCGGAGTGTCCGCGACAGTGCTACTTTTCTTAGAATCAGCCACGGCCCAGATATAGGCGCTCCCTATAGGGCTCTGGGAGGAGACGATCCTGAATTTCCGATTACGCGCCAGAAGATGTCAAAACTTCGCGTTGCATTGGTTCGGCAATCCATCTTGGGCCAGCACACCCATGCGGATTGCTGCAATGCGGTGGAAGATGCGGGCCGTTTGATGGAAGACCTTGGACATCGGGTGGAGGTAGTTGATCTGCCGATCGAGAGTCACTCCTTGCGTTTAGCTTATTTGACGGTGGTCGCGGCTTGCACCGCTGAAGGCATCCATGCCATGGGCCAACTTGTCGGGCGACAACCTCGTCACGATGATGTCGAGGCCGCGACCTGGTTCATGGCCCAGGTCGGCCACGCCCTCTCGGCCGCAGAGCTTGAAATCGCACGCACCACGATAGGAACGGCGACCCGAAAGCTTGCACATTTCCATGACACATATGATGTCATCATGAGTCCCACCATGGCCTATCCGCCGGTAAGTCTTGGGGAACTCCTGCCAAATTCTATCGAGCGGTTGGGCCTGACCCTGCTCAGAACAATCCCGATCAAATCAGCACTGAAACGGGTGCTGGTTGAGTTGGCGGCCGCAATGATCGAGAAAACACCCAATACTATGCTCTTCAACATGACAGGCCAACCTGCCATGAGCGTCCCGCTCTACTGGAATACTGACCGAATGCCCATTGGCATCCAGTTTGCTGGCCCCCTTGGCAGCGAGACTTTGCTCTTTCGCCTGGCTAGCCAGCTGGAAAGCGCGAGGCCCTGGATTGACAATCGACCAGCGATTTGACGACCTCAGTACTGCTTTTTTCGAAAGGAGAATGTGAGCCACAGTCCTTGTGTGGTACTCAAAATTTATTCCATCTTCTCGAATGGACAATTGGGCGGTCAGGCGGACATTGCAAACTCTACCCACAGTTACACAATTGACATCTGCTTCTGG
>JANLWG010000239.1:0-1900 GCA_031364405.1 Hyphomicrobiales bacterium | reverse complement strand
TCCGCCGCGACGATCTACTTCCGCTACAAAAAACTCGACCGCCGCCTGACGCCGTCGCTGGCGATGGACATCATGCTGTGGCTGGCATTTGTGTCGATCACCGTGGTGGCGGTCGTGGCGGTGGGGAAGCAGTTGATGCCGTACCTGCTGCCAGGCCCTCAGTAAGCGTCAACATGCGATGAAGATGTCCATAAGTATCACGCAAAATAACTTCCCGGATGTCAGAGCAACGAATGTTCGACGCACAATCGTCACCCCCCGGCTTGCCCGGGCGGAGCGATGTTTATCAACCAGCTCACCGCGTTCGACCGCCAGCTGCCACCGGCGGGCAAGCCCATTGGTATCTACACAATTCGAGGTTTGCAGTAAGCTTCTCGTTTTGCATGATGATCAAGCTCAAGGACGAGCGACTCGGGAAGCGATGGCTGAAGTTGGTCCGGTCGCAGATGAAATCGGCGTCGCCCTTGGCGGCGGGCGTGGGGAGTTTGCCCAGTACTACCCAGGCTTTCGCGGCCACGCAGGCGGCCTGGCGGTTTTACAACAATGAGCGGGTGACGCTGCCCGAACTCATCGAGCCTTTGCGCGACTATGCGCGGGAGCAGTTGGGCGCATCGAATGCGCCGTTTGTGCTGCTGGCCCATGATTGGTGCAAGCTGAGTTATCCGGGGCACACCTTTCGCCAGGATCTCGCGGAGCTTTCGAACGAGACCGATGTGGGGTATGAGCTCACGACTTCGCTCGCGATCGACGCGGCCGATGGGACTCCGCTGGCTCCCGTCGAAATGCATATAAAGACGGGAGCGGCGATACTCAGCACGCGTGAGTTGGCCCCCGCGGCCGTGACGCATCTGGATCAGATTCTGCCAACCATGCAGGCCAGTCACGGCTGGAACCTCGGCAAACCCATCGTGCATGTCATCGATCGGGAAGCGGATTCCGTCGGCCATTATCGCGAGTGGGCTGCCGCTGGTCACAAAGTCCTGATTCGTGCCGATGATCGGCGGGTGAAGTCGGGCGAGCGCCGCTTGAAACTGTCGGACCTCCGCACGGAATTGCTGCAACAAGGCGCGTATCAGGATGTCGGTCCAGCTTTGTATCACGGCCGCAAGGCGCGTTTGCAAGTGGCCGAAACAGTGGTGATTCTCCACCGTGCCGCGCGGAAGACGATCAACAAGAAACGTGTCGAGGTGCATGGCCCGCCGCTGGAAATGCGGTTGATTCTGACGCGCATCGTCGATGAGCAAGGCCGTTTGCTGGCCGAATGGTATCTGCTGTCGAACGTCCCCGCGGAGTGGGCCGATGCGGCGCTGTTAGCCCGCTGTTACTACTGGCGCTGGCGGATCGAGACCTATTTCAAACTGCTCAAGAGTCATGGTTTTCAATTGGAGGACTGGCTGCAAGAAACTGGGATCGCGATTGCCCGGCGACTGCTCGTCGTGTCCATGGCGGCCGTAACGGTCTGGAAACTCCTGGCCGATGAGTCGCCTCCCGCCACCGAATTGAAAACCGTCCTGGTGCGTCTCAGCGGGCGACAAATGAAACGCCGCCAACCCTTCACCGCCCCCGCTCTTCTCGCCGGACTCTGGTCCCTGCTCTCGATGCTCGACACTCTCGAACACTACGACCTCTCCGCCTTGAAGGCACTCATCACCAAAGTCCAATTGCCTTTTCCGCTACTGAATTCCGGATAGTTATGTAGATACCAATGGGCTTGCCCCGCTGGAGCGGTGTTGGAGCCAGTCGAAACACCGCTCCGCCCGGACGAGCCGGGCGGCGGCGAATTCCTCTCATCTCCTATTGTCGGTTCTGGTTGCTAAACATGGCTCCGGCGGGGCAAGCCCATTGGTATCTACATAACTATCCGGAATTCAGTAGCGGAAAAGGCAATTGGACTTTGGTG
>JANLWG010000232.1:0-13133 GCA_031364405.1 Hyphomicrobiales bacterium | reverse complement strand
GCCATGGGCCAGCCATCGGCTGCATCGTCGATGGTTGCCCGCCCGGCATCGCGCTGAAACCGGATGACATCCAGATATTCCTCGACAAGCGCCGCCCCGGCCAATCGCGTTTCACCACCCAGCGGCAAGAGCCCGATCAGGTGAAAATCCTGTCGGGGGTATTCGAGGATGACCGCACCGGCGGCCCGCTGACCACCGGCACGCCTATCATGCTGTTGATCGCGAATGTCGATCAGCGTTCCAAGGACTATGCCGAGATCCGCGACAAGTTCCGCCCCGGCCATGCCGACTGGACCTATCAGGCAAAGTATGGGTTACGCGACTATCGCGGCGGCGGCAGATCTTCAGCGCGGGAGACGGCGGCGCGGGTGGCGGCTGGCGCCATAGCGCGCAAGATTATTCCAGGTGTTAAAATTCGTGGCAACCTTGTGCAGATGGGGCCGCACAAGATCGACCGCACCAATTGGGATTGGTCGCAAGTCGACAAGAATCCTTTCTTCTGCCCCGATGCGAAGGCCGCTCGCTTCTGGGAGAATTATCTCGACGGCGTGCGCAAGGCTGGTTCGTCGTGCGGTGCCATCATCGAAGTCACGGCCACAGGTGTTCCGGCGGGCTGGGGGGCGCCGGTTTACGGCAAACTCGATCAGGATATCGCTGCTGCGATGATGAGCATCAACGCGGTCAAGGGCGTCGAGATCGGTGCGGGGTTTGCCGCCGCCGCGTTGTCAGGCGAAGAGAACGCCGATGAAATCCGCATGCGCCACGGCAAGCCTGAATTCATGTCAAATCACGCGGGCGGCATTCTCGGCGGGATTTCATCGGGTCAGGACATCGTGGTGCGTTTCGCGGTGAAACCAACCTCGTCGATCGTCAGTACACGAAAGACCGTCACGGCGTCGGGCGAAGACGCCGATGTCAGTACCAAGGGGCGTCACGACCCTTGCGTCGGCATTCGCGCCGTTCCGGTTGGTGAAGCCATGCTGGCCATCGTACTGGCCGATCATTTCCTGCGCCACCGGGGACAGGTGGGGTAGGGCTTCTATTCCTTATCCTTTTCCGCGCGGAATGCGGGAGGAAGGTGGCAGTTGCGAAGCAACTGACGGATGGGGTCTTTGTATTAACGAGGAAAGGCCCCATCTGTCACGCGCGAAGGATCGCGCGCGCCACCTTTCCCTCGGCGATGCCGATGAGAAGGATAAGCTATAGCCGAAAGGGCTGGCGCATCTTTCATGGACGCCCGACGGGGTTCGTTGTAAACATTTCGCCCGCTTGACTTAAGTGGAGACGCAGCATGGACCGATTCACGGGCGGTTGCCTTTGCGGCAATGTCCGAATTGTGGCGTCGGGACGCCCATACCGGGTCGGCCTTTGTTACTGTCTCGACTGCCGCAAGCATCATGGGGCGCTTTTTCACGCTTCTGCGGTGTTCCCTCAAGATGCGGTGACGATCGATGGCGAAACACGCGACTACGCCGGGCGGTTTTTCTGTCCCCGCTGCGGCTCGTCCATTTTCGGACGCAGCGCGGACGAAATCGAAGTGAACCTGGGATCCCTGGATGCCCCTGACCAACTGATGCCAACCTACGAACTCTGGACCATCCGTCGCGAGTCCTGGTTGCCGCCGTTTCCGCTCACCAGACGATACGAGCGCGATCGTGACGCCACGGGTCGCTTTGAGGAATAGGTGGCACGAACGGTGCGAAGGCACCGTTACGAGGTGACCGAGATGTAAGTATGATCTAACGCTTCCTCGCCGCAATCAGAAACTCGCGATTGCCATCGCCGCCTTCGACGGGGGATGGGGTAATACCAAGGACGTGCCAACCGCTGCGGGAGAGAAACCCAGAAATTTCCCGGCAGACGCGGTCATGCTCGTGCGGATCAATCACCAGCCCGCCTTTGCCAACAGCATCGCGGCCTGCTTCGAATTGCGGTTTGACGAGGGCAATGAGTTCCGCGCCATGATCGACCAACGCCAAGGCCGGCGGCAAGGTTAGCTTCAGCGATATGAAACTTACATCGCAAACGATGAGATCAATGGCACCGGCAAGGTGATCGCAGGCGAGATCGCGGGCGTTCAATCCTTCGACCATTGTTACCCTGGGGTTATTGCGGATACTTTTCGCCAACTGGCCATGGCCGACGTCGATCGCCGTCACATGGGCAGCGCCGCGTTCGAGCAGCACCTGGGTAAAGCCGCCGGTCGAGGCACCGATGTCGAGACAGTTGCGCGCCCTGGGGTCGATGCCAAAATGGTTGAGACCATGTTCAAGTTTCAATGCCGCGCGCGAGACGTAGTTTTGCGCCGCATCAAGCGTTTCCAAGGCCATATCGGCAGCCACCATCTGAGCGGGTTTTCGCGCCAACTCGCCTGCAACCTTGACTGTGCCACGCAAAATTGCATCGCGGGCGCGGGCGCGGGAGGGATAGAGCCCGCGCGCGACTAACATCTCGTCGAGGCGCAGCCTATTCGACATCCAGGGGTTCGGTGCCAGCGGCGGTGCCATCGGGCTTCAGGGTGATCTTCTCGATGCGCGCCTCGGCGTCTTTGAGAAGATTCTCGCAATGCTCTTTGAGAATCCGCCCGCGCTCGTAAATAGCGATCGACTGCTCAAGATCGACCTTGCCGGATTCGAGCTTGGTGACGATCTCTTCCAGTTGGGCAAGTGCCTTCTCGAAGGGCAGACTGGCAATGTCAGCGGTCTCGGCAGCCATCAGAAATCATCTCCGGGTTCGTCGTTACCTTCCGCAGCCGCATCAGCATTGCCGCGCATCAGCGCCTGCACGTGAATGCCTACGGATGAGGCCAGTCCCTGTAAATCATAGCCGCCTTCCAGCACCGACACAACGCGGCCATCAGCATGGATTTCCGCCGCCTCCATCAGTTCGAGGGTAATCCAGGCGAAATCCTCCTCGGTCAATTGCAGGCTGCCGAGCGGGTCGCGGTGATGGGCATCGAAGCCCGCCGAAACAATAATGAGGTCGGGCGCAAACACATCAAGGGCCGGCAGGATCACCGAACCCATGGCCTCGCGGAACTGGGCGCTGCCATCGCCCGCCCGCAATGGCGCATTGAAGATATTTCCGGCACCGGTTTCCCGGGCCGATCCAGTGCCGGGATAGAGCGGCATCTGGTGGGTCGAGCCATAGAACATGGCGGGATCAGACCAGAAAATATCCTGGGTGCCATTACCATGGTGCACATCGAAATCAACAATGGCGACGCGCTCGGCATCATAGCGGGCGCTCGCGTAATAGGCGGCCACGGCGGCATGATTGAAGAAACAAAACCCCATGGGCCGGCTGCGCTCGGCATGGTGGCCGGGCGGCCTCATCGCACAGAAGGCGTTGTCGGCCTCTCCCTTGAATACGCAATCGACGGCGGCGGTGGCGGCACCCACGGCGCGCAAGGCAGCTTCAAGCGTTCCCGGTGACATCGGCGTATCGGGATCGAGATATTCAAAATCTTCTTCGGGGGCGATTGCACGAATACGTTGCAGGTGCTCTCTGGTATGGGCGCGCAGAATGTCGTCATCGCGCCCCAATGGAGCTTCGCGGCGCAGGAGATTGTTGAAGTGCGGAGTTGCCAGTATCTTGTTGACGGCCCTTATGCGGTCAACGCGTTCAGGGTGACCGTCAGGCGTCACATGGGTGAGCGACGAGGGATGGGTAAAAAGTGCGGTGGTCATGGGAGGCTTGTAGCTGGAGCCGTGCTGGACTGCTATAGACGCCGATCAGATGACCACCGTCAACACCACTGCCGCAGCCGTTGAAGCCCTGAAACGTGGAGAGCTCGTCGCCTTCCCCACCGAAACGGTCTATGGTCTGGGTGCCGATGCCACCAACGACAAGGCGGTGGCGTTGGTCTATGCGACAAAGGGCAGGCCTGCTTTCAATCCCCTCATTGCCCATGTGGCCGATGCGGATGCAGCTTTTCGCCTCGGGATCTTCCCCGGCATGGCCAAGACCTTGGCGAAGGCTTTCTGGCCGGGACCACTCACCATCGTGGTCGAACGCGCGCCCGACTGCCCGGTGTCGTTGCTGGCCTCGGCCGGGCTTTCGTCAATTGCCATAAGGGTTCCCAATCATTCCGTGGCACTCGAACTGCTGCGCCAGTTTGGCCGGCCCCTGGTGGGGCCGAGCGCCAATCCAGCCGGCCGGGTGAGCCCGACCAGCGTTGAACACGTGCGGCGGCATTTGGGTGCCAAGGTCGCCATGATACTCGATGGCGGCCGCTGCAAGATCGGGGTCGAATCAACTGTCATCGGCTTTCTCGATGGGGCGCCGAGATTATTACGGCCCGGCGGAATTTCGCGGCGCGAGATCGAGCAGGTCATTGGTTCGGCACTTGCCGCCGGGAGTCATTCGCAGCGACCCCATGCGCCGGGCCAATTGCTCAGCCATTATGCGCCGCGGGCCGAAATCCGACTCTACGCGGAAGCTCCGCGGATGGGCGAGGCCTACCTCGGTTTTGGCCCGCTGCATTCGCATGGACCTTACACACTGTCGGCGTCGGGCGATGTTGTCGAGGCAGCGGCCAATCTCTTCCGCCTACTGCACGATATCGATGCGACCGGCGTTTCAACGATTGCGGTGGCGCCGATTCCGCATCAAGGGTTGGGCGAGGCTATCAACGACAGGCTGATGCGTGCTGCAGCACCACGGGACCGGACATGACATTGAAACCCAGCGAAGAAACGCTCAACCGCCTTGCCGCCATCGTCGGCGAGAAGAGCGCGATTCGCGTGCCCGCCGAGATGGACGGTTATATGCGTGAATGGCGCGACTTGTGGCATGGCAAGTCGCCCATGGTGTTGCGGCCCGGCTCAACCCAGGAGGTGGCACAAATCCTTGGCCTCGCCCATGAGATGCGCGTCGGCATCGTGCCACAGTCGGGCAACACCGGGTTGGTCGGCGGACAAATTCCGCACGAGAGTGGTAATGAAGTGGTGCTCTCGCTCGACCGCATGACGCGCATTATGGACATTGATGCGGCGGACAATACGATTACTGTCGAGGCGGGGGCCACACTGAAATCGGTACAGGATGCAGCGGGTAGCGTGGACCGGCTGTTCCCTTTGAGTCTCGCTTCGGAAGGCTCATGCCGCATCGGCGGTAATCTTTCCACCAATGCGGGTGGGCTCAATGTGATCGCCTATGGCAATGCGCGTGACTTGTGTCTGGGCCTTGAAGTGGTACTTGCCGATGGCCGGGTGTGGAACGGCCTAAAGCACTTGCGCAAGGACAACACAGGTTACGATCTCAAAAACATGTTCATTGGTGCCGAGGGCACGCTGGGGATCATCACCGGTGCCGTGCTCAAGCTCTATCCCAGGCCCAAGCACTACGAAACGGCGTTCATTGCGGTGCCTTCGCCGCAGGCCGCGGTCGATCTCCTGTCGCTGGCCCGCGAGATGAGTGGCAACCGCGTTGTGGCTTTCGAGTTGATGCCGGTCCTCGCCATGGGCTTTACCATCAAGCACATGGGCGTGCGCGATCCGTTGTCAGCGCCATCGCCGTGGTATGTGCTGGCGGAGCTCTCCGATCCGGTGGATGGCACGTTCGCGGCGGTTCTTGAAGTGGCCATGGGACGCGGCCTGGTAAGCGATGCAACGGTTGCCCAATCCGGCTCCCAGCGCAATGAAATTTGGGCGATCCGCGAGTTGATGCCGGAATCGCAGAAATTCGAGGGCGGCTCGATCAAGCATGATATCTCGGTGCCGGTATCGAAAGTTCCGCAATTCCTGGTGGAGGCGGACCGCGCGGTGCTGCATAGCATGCCCGATGCGCGCATCATGTCCTATGGCCATCTGGGCGATGGCAACATCCACTATAATATCACCCAGCCGCTGAGCATGGACACGAAAGCCTTTCTCGCCGCGTGGGCCGAGGTGAATGCGCTGGTGTTCGAAGTGGTGGCAAAGCTCAACGGGTCAATCAGTGCCGAACACGGCATCGGCCAGTTGAAGCGCGATCACATGCGCGAGATAAAATCACCAGTGGAATTGCAGATGATGCGGGACTTGAAACGCCTGTTCGACCCGCACGGCATTCTCAATCCCGGCAAGGTGCTGCCCGATTGACCACCTTCCGCCAAATCGAAGATGCCGACGTGGAGCAGGTCGTGGCTTTGTGGCGGGTCTGCGGGCTCACCCGCGACTGGAATGATCCGTACAAGGACATAGCCTTTGCGCGCTCGGGCGGGACATCGACGATCCTGGTTGCCGGGGCCAGCGGACGCATCGTTGCTTCGGTTATGGCCGGCCACGATGGCCATCGCGGTGTACTTTATTATGTGGCGGTCGATCCAGCCTTTCAGCGCAAGGGTCTCGGTTCGGAGGCTGTGCGCGCCGCCGAAATCTGGTTGCGCGAGCGCGGCGTGTGGAAGATCAATCTGCTGATCCGCAGCGAGAATGAAATGGTGCGTGGCTTCTATGAAAAACTGCAATACGAAGTGAGCCCCGTGCTTGGCATGGGAAAGTGGATTGATCGTGAATAGACCTCATGCCGAGGTGCTTAAATCAGGCTTGTTTGGCCAGGCGAGACGGTCTTCTTCGGCGAAACATTGCGTTCGATGCGGGTGGCTTCCAGGACAAAATAATCGTCAGGCGCGGGGCGGATCAATGTACCGGCATCCTGCACATCGCCGGTGAGCCAGGTTTCGTAATCCCAGGGTTCAACCACGACCGGCATGCGGTTGTGAATTTGAGCAACCGTCCTGTTCGGCTCGGTGGTGATGATCACGCCCGTCTCAATTTCCGAACCATCCGCCCCCATCCAGTGTTCCCACAGGCCGGCAAAAGCAAACAGACCATCATCGGGGCGGTGGATGAAGTAGGGTTGCTTCTTGCCGGGTATATCGCCCTTCCATTCATAAAAACCATCGGCGGGAATTAAACAGCGGCGGCGCTTCATGGCATTGCGGAACGAGGGTTTTCCGGCAACCGTCTCGCCACGGGCGTTGATCAGCGGCTTGCCGGGCTTCACTTCCTTCACCCAAGAGGGAATGAAACCCCAGCGTACCAGTGCAAAATGACGCTGGCCCTTGTCGATGCGGACAATGGCGATGGGGCCGCCCGGCGCCACATAGGCGCGTGGTGGAAAATCCGGCGTCTCCATGTAATTGAACAGCGAGCGGGCTTCCTCCGCGGTTTTTCTGAAGCTATACAGTCCACACATGCCGGGATATTACCCCAGATGAGCAACCCTCAACAATTCCCCAAACTCGGCGTCTCGGCCTGCGTGTGGCGGGAAGGCCGCGTACTGATCATTCAGCGCGCCAAGCCGCCACTGGCGGGCATCTGGAGCCTGCCCGGTGGCCATGTGGAACCAGGCGAAACCGTGCTTGCTGCCGCCCACCGCGAACTTACCGAGGAAACCGGCATCGAAGCCCGCCTGCAACATCTAGTTGGCCTTTACGATCTCATTCGCCGTAACGAGGCGGGGGGTATCTCAGTGCATTATGTGATTGCCTGTTATACCGGGCTCTGGCAATCGGGCGATGGGGTGGCGGCAAGTGATGCGATGGCGGTGGGCTGGGCCAATCCCGGTGAATTTGGCGGCATGGTATTCACCCCCAATGTGAAGGAAGCGATCGCCGCCTCCCGGCTCCTGTTAAACCTTTGATTCAAAGTGAACTGTGGAAATTAACCTTCGTTTAAGGATCGAGTCGCTTGCGATACTACAATTGCTAAGGTGGGCGCTGGATGCCACGGCCGTGAACGATGCTGGTGCCCCAAGTCAAAGAATTAGATCAAATGCTCAAGATTACCCCAAAGTCGCCAACTCCACCGACGCCGGCAGAGGCCAAGCATCTGGCCCTGCGCTATATTCTCGACGCCTGGGAAGAAGCGATTTATGACGGGCTCGATCCCGACTGCATCGCCACCGCCGCAATTTTTGCAGCCCTCTCCGACATGATTGCGACCTATGGCGAGGAACCCGTCGCGGTGATGTGCGAACGCCTGCCCGAACGCATCAGGTCGGGCGAATTCACCCTTGGCAGGTCGACGCAGTAACTCCGTTAATCAGCGGATATCGACGACGACGCGGCCACGCACCCGGCCCGCCACGATATCGGCACCGATGCGCGGCACGTCTTCGAGTTTCACATGGGTGGTTAGAGTTTTTAGCTTGCCCAGATCAAGGTCGCGGGCAATGCGTTCCCAGGCGATGAGGCGGCGGGCCAAGGGTGTGGTCACCGAATTAACGCCGATAAGCTTCACACCACGCAGGATGAAGGGTGCAACCGTGGTGGGCAGATCCATGCCTTGGGCGAGCCCGCAAGCGGCGACGGTGCCCTCAGGGTTAATCTGCGACAGCACATTGGCGAGCGTCACCGAGCCCACGCAATCGACCGCACCGGCCCAGCGCGACTTGGCCAACGGCTTCACCGGTGTATTCAATTCATCGCGGTCAATGACGGCGGCGGCTCCCAATTCCTTCAGGAAAGCCTCTTCCAACGTGCGCCCGGTCGAGGCGACAACCCGGTAACCGAGCTTGGCTAGTATGGCGATGGCGGTGGTACCCACGCCGCCCGCCGCACCGGTCACCAGAATATCGCCGCCGGCTGGTTTCACGCCCTGCTCTTCCAGCGCCAACACGCACAGCATGGCGGTGTAACCTGCAACCCCCACGGCCATGGCATCGGCACAGGTCCAGCCCTTTGGCACCGGCACCAGCCACTCTCCCGGCACTCGCGCCACTTCGGAAAATCCGCCGTGATGCTGCTCGCCAACACCCCAGCCATTGAGCACAACCTTGTCGCCGGGCTTCCAGCGCGGATTGCTGGAGAGGCGCACAGTGCCCGCGAAATCGACGCCGGGGATCAGCGGAAATTTGCGGATGATCGGCGCCTTGCCGGTGATGGCGAGGCCATCTTTATAGTTAATTGAGGAATGGCTGACATCGACGGTGACATCGCCCGCCATGAGATCGTCTTCAGTCAGATTAACGAAATCAAGTTTCTGGCCGGTGTCCGTCTTGCTGACCAGGATGGCGCGGAATGACATGGAATTACCTCACAGTGCTTCGATGAATTTGATGGGCTGGCCCTCGGCCTTCCCAATGATTTCGCTGTTCCACATGACGCGCAGCCCACGCACGATGGTTCCAACCGGCCAACCGGTGACGGTCATGCCGTGATAGGGCGTCCATTTGCAACGGCTTTCAATCCAGTCATTGGTGATCTCGCGGCGGCTTTTCATATCGACGATGGTCAGGTCGGCATCATAGCCTTCGGCGATGCGGCCTTTGCGCGCCATGCCGAAAATGCGCGATGGTCCATGGGAGGTGAGATCGACGAAACGTTCAATCGTTAGCCTGCCCTGGTTGACCCAATCGAGCATCACCGGCACCAGTGTCTGCACGCCAGGCATGCCGGAAGGCGAATGGGGATAGGGCTTGTGCTTTTCTTCGAGCGTGTGCGGCGCGTGGTCGGAACCCAGCACATCGACGATGCCGGACGTGAGCCCATGCCAGATGCCAGCGCGATGTTCGGGCCTACGCACTGGCGGGTTCATTTGAATCAGCGTGCCGAGACGGACGTAATCGTCCGATGAAAATGTCAGATGATGGGGCGTCACCTCAACGGTCGCGATATCCTTGTTGGCGGCGAGCAGCGGCATTTCTTCCGCCGTCGAGACGTGCAGCACATGGATGCGTTTGCCGGCCTGGCGCGCCAGCCGCAACAGGCGCTCGGTGCACAGGCGGGCAGCCTCGGCATCGCGCCACACCGGATGGCTCGATGGGTCGCCCTCGCGTTGCTCGTTCTTGCGGGCGCGCAGGCGGTATTCATCCTCGCTATGAAAGGCGGCGCGGCGGCGGATAGCTTTGAGAATGCTGGCGACGCCCGCATCATCCTCGACCAGCAGTTCGCCGGTGGATGAACCCATGAACACCTTGATGCCGGCACATCCGGGAAGCTGTTCCAATTCGCCCAGTTCATGGGCATTGTCGCGGGTGCCGCCCACGTAGAAGGCGAAGTCGCAATACATGCGGTTGCTGGCGCGCCTCACCTTGTCGGCGAGTGCTGCGGCAGTGACGGTGAGGGGCTGGGTATTGGGCATTTCAAAGATCGCGGTGACACCCCCCATCACCGCCGCACGGCCGCCGGTTTCCAAATCTTCCTTGTGCTCGGCCCCTGGTTCGCGCAGATGCACCTGGCTGTCGACGACGCCGGGCAGGATGTGCAGGCCGCGGCAGTCGATCACCGCGCCCGCCTGCTTGGCGCTGAAGCTGCCTATCCCGGCAATCCGGCCACCCGAAATCGCCACATCACACCCGACCGCGCCATCATGATTGACGACAATGCCGCCTTTGAGGATCATCTCTGCGGTGAATGTCATAAGCCTTCCTTGATTGTGCCATGGCGCAATCGTAAATGTGGTTGGGGAACGAAGCAACAAAGATGCACATTGAACCATTTCGAACGGGAATTATATCGGGACGGGCCGCGTTGCGGATCGAGGGGCCGGAGGCCCGGCATTTCCTGCACAATCTGCTGACCGCCGATATCGAGACGGTGAAACCGGGGGAAGCCAACTATGCGGCGCTGCTGACTCCGCAGGGGAAAATCCTGTTCGACATGATGGTGTTTAGCGAAGGCGAGGCGTTCCTCGTCGATTGTTCGGCGGCTCAGAGTGCCAATCTCATCAAGCGCCTCAGCTTTTACCAATTGCGCGCCAAAGTTGTGATTTCGGAGCTGGCCGATATGGAGGTTGGCGTGTCATCGCAACAGCCCCCAAGTGACAGACGCTACCGCGATCCACGCGTGCAAACGATGGGCTGGCGGTTCTTCGCGCCGAAGGGTTCGTTGACGGAGGCCATGGGCTATGATGACGTCCGCATACTTCACGGCCTCGCCGATACCGATGCAGATCTGGGTTCGGGTGAATTCTTTCCACATGAAGCCAATCTCGACCAGTTGGGAGCGGTGAGTTTTGCGAAGGGTTGCTATGTGGGCCAGGAGGTGGTCTCGCGCATCGAACATCGGGGAACGGCGAGAAGCCGCATTTTACCGGTGCGGCTTGGTGGCGTTGCGCCGCCCAGAGGATCGGACATCCGGACTGGCGAAAAATCCATTGGTACAGTACTTTCATCGGCGGGTTCCATGGCACTGGCGCTGCTAAGGCTTGACCGGCTGGCCGAGGCCCGGGAGCCGTTGCTGACAGAAGGTGTCAGCGTCGAGGTTCTGAAACCCCGGTGGGTGCGCTATGATGTGCCGGGCGCCAAGGACATCGAATGAGTTCAATCACGCATGAAGATGGCATTTGCCGCTGTGGCTGGTGCGGCAGCGATCCTCTCTATGTGACCTATCACGACGAAGAATGGGGCGTGCCGGAGTATGATTCGCAAGCGCTGTTTGAGAAGTTATTACTCGACGGTTTTCAGGCGGGGTTGTCGTGGATCACCATTCTCAGAAAGCGCGACAATTTCCGCGCGGCGTTCGATCATTTCGATCCTGAGGTGATGGCGTGTTACACTGCCCGCAAACAGGCAAAGCTGATGCAGGATGAAGGCATCGTGAGGAACCGGCTGAAGATCGAGGCAAGCGTTTCGAATGCCCAGGCCTATCTCGCCATTCCAGATTTCTCAGGCTATCTCTGGGAATTCATCGATGGCAGGCCCATTCAGAATAACTTTCGCGGCATGAAAGATGTTCCCGCCGCACCGCCTATTGCCGACAAGATTTCCAGGGACTTGAAGAAGCGCGGCTTCCGCTTTGTCGGCCCTACAATCGTCTATGCTTTCATGCAGGCCTGCGGGCTGGCCAATGATCATCTTGTTGACTGCCACCGCCACGATGCCGTGAAACATGCCGCGCGCCAAAGCTGAGGCACCGCGCGCCTGGCAGCGCATGCTTTCGGGGCGGAGGCTCGACCTCCTCGATCCCTCACCGCTTGACATCGAAATCGAAGACATTGCCCATGGCCTTGCCCGCGTCGCCCGGTGGAATGGCCAGACCAAGGGCGACCATGCTTTTTCGGTGGCGCAGCATTGCGTGCTGGTGGAGCAGATCGTCTTTCACCTGGCTCCAAAACTCGACCGCCAGTCCAGGCTCGCTACCCTGCTACATGATGCGCCCGAATATGTGATTGGCGACATGATATCACCGTTCAAGGCAGCACTGGGTTACGACTACAAAACCTTCGAGCACCGGTTGATGGCGGCCATTCATGTCCGTTTCGGATTGCCGGCAAAGTGCCGCGATGGGCTGGAAATCGAAATCAAGAAGGCCGATCGCATGGCCGCCTATCTGGAAGCAACCCAGCTTGCCGGTTTCAGCGTGCCGGAGGCTAAAAAATTCTTTGGCCGTCCGCGCGGGCTTGATGGCGAGGGTTCACAGAAATTTCATCGGCTGAAGCCATTGGCGCCACCCGAAGCCGCCCAAATCTATATAAAGAAATTCCAACAGCTCCTGTGAAGTCATGATCATTGTTTGCCCGCTCAGCAAGGTCCAGCCACTCGTCGATGAACATGGTGTGAGCCATGTGGTGAGCCTGCTTGGACCAGAAACACCGCATCGCAGTTTTGATGGCGTCGAGGCGGAGCGCCATCTCAGGCTGACATTCCACGACATTGTTCTGCCAGCGGACGGTTACACTCCACCGCGCGCCGCCGATGCCGAATGTTTGGTGGAATTCCTGCAAACGTGGGATCGGGCGGCTCCGATGCTCATTCATTGCTGGGCTGGAATTAGCCGCTCAACTGCTTCGGCTTACACCGCCATGTGCCTGTTCAATCCCAAGGCCGATGAAGAAGAGCTTGCCTGGAGGTTGCGCAAGGCCTCAAGCTCGGCCACGCCGAACCGCTTGATCGTGTCCTTCACCGATCAGCTTCTTGGCCGCAACGGCCGCATGGTGCGCGCCATCGACAAGATCGGCCGCGGTACCGATGCCTTCGAGGGCAAGCCGTTTTTTCTCAACGTGGACGACTGATTATTTTTCCCCGTGGGCATACTCCCAATACAGCGGGCGCGCTTTAGCCTTCGCCGGGCCGGGCTGTAGATTGCGGGTTTCGATGCGGGTGACGGGCACCACCTTGCCGTAGTTTCCCGTCGAAAAAATTTCGTCGGCATCGAGGAATTCCTCCCAGCGCAGGCTACGCTCATGCACGGTGACGCCAGCCTTGCG
>JANLWG010000225.1:0-8711 GCA_031364405.1 Hyphomicrobiales bacterium | reverse complement strand
GGCCGGGATCCTGATCGAGCCAGTGCAGGGCGAGGGTGGCATTCGGCCGGTTCCCGCCCAATGGCTCAAGGACCTGCGCGAGCTTTGCGATCAGCACGGCCTCCTGCTGGTGTTCGACGAAGTGCAATGCGGCATTGGCCGTACCGGCAAACTGTTCGCCCATGAATGGGCTGGGGTCACGCCTGACATCATGGCAATTGCCAAGGGCATCGGCGGCGGTTTCCCGCTGGGGGCCTGTCTTGCCACCGAGAGGGCGGCGGTTGGCATGACGGCGGGCAGCCACGGTTCGACCTTTGGCGGCAATCCCTTGGCCACCGCCGTTGGCAATGCGGTGCTCGATGTCGTACTGGCAAAAGGCTTCCTCGAAAGCGTCCGCCAGCGCGCCCTCAGTCTCAAGCAGCGCCTGGCCCAACTGAAGGACGAGCATCCCGCCATTATCGAGGAAATTCGCGGGGTTGGTTTGATGATGGGGATAAAGTGCAAGGTGCCGAACACCGGACTGCAGGCTGCCGCCATGGACCAGCATCTTCTGACTATAGGAGCTGGCGACAATGTGCTGCGCCTGCTGCCGCCGCTGATTGTGACTGATGCCGATATTTCCGAAGCGGTGAGGAGGCTCGATGCCGCCTGCCGCAATCTTGCAACCAAAGCGGCCTGAGATTGCCAGTGGCCACACCCCCGGAACATTTCCTCGACCTGTCCGAATTCAGCGGACCAGCGCTGGCCAGCATTATCGCGAGGGCGCGAGCCATGAAGGTGGCGCGTGCTGGCGCACCCAAGGGTATCCGCGACGCAGGTGAACCCCTAAAAGGCCGCGTGCTCGCCCTGATTTTCGAGCGTCCCTCAACCCGTACCCGAGTGTCGTTCGAAGTCGCCATGCGCCAATTGGGTGGCGACACGCTGGTGATCTCCGCCACTGATATGCAACTGGGGCGCGGCGAAACCATATCCGACACCGCCCGGGTGCTGTCGCGCTATGTCGACGCCATCATGATCCGCGCCGCCAAGCATTCCCACCTCACCGATCTGGCTGCGGGCGCCACGGTGCCGGTGATCAACGGCCTCACCGATCTTTCCCATCCCTGCCAGGTGATGGCCGATGTGATGACCGTGGAGGAACATGTTGGGCCGTTGCGCAATGCCACCATCGCCTGGGTGGGCGACGGCAACAATGTCGCGGCCTCGTGGATTCATGCGGTCGCCCGTCTTGGCGGCAAATTGCGCCTGGGCTGTCCCAAAGCGCTGATGCCGCCGCAGGCGCTGCTGCAATGGGCCAGCGGCTTGAAGGCCGATGTCGGTGTGACTGAAAGTGCTGAAGCGGCCGTGGCGGGCGCTGATTGCGTGATCACCGATGCCTGGGTTTCGATGCACGACACCGACACGGTGAGCCGCCATAACCAGCTGATGCCTTATCAGGTGAACCAGCGGCTGATGGCCATGGCGGGAAAGAATGCCAAGTTCATGCACTGTCTTCCGGCCCATCGCGGCGAGGAAGTGACAAGCGATGTGCTCGATGGCGCCAATTCGCTGGTGCTCGACGAGGCAGAGAACCGGCTTCACGTGCAGAAGGCCATTCTGCTCCATTGCCTGGCGGCCAATGGCTGAGAGCAGCGTCATCCCTAGCGATGATCAGGTGCTCGCCTTTGAAGTGAAACCCCTGGGCGTGCGCGGGCGGCTGGTGCGATTGGGTGCCGTCGTCGACGATATTCTGCGCCGCCATGATTATCCCGCCCCCGTCTCGGCGCTCTTGGCCGAAGCGGTGGCCCTCACCGCCATGCTGGGTGCCGCCCTAAAATTCGATGGCAAATTTATCCTGCAAACCAAGACCGATGGCCCGGTTGACATGATCGTGGCGGATTTCGTGTCGCCCGGCGGTTTGCGCGGCTATGCCCGCTTTGACCGGGACAAGGTGACCAGCCTCGGGGCCGCCGCCGGTCAGGCCGATCTTCTCGGCCAAGGCTATCTCGCCATGACCGTCGACCAGGGTGCCGACATGGAGCGCTATCAGGGTATCGTGCCGCTTGATGGCCGCGATCTTGCCGCGGCAGCGCACACTTATTTCTCCCAGTCCGAACAGATTCCCACCAGGTTGCATCTTGCGGCAGGGCCACTCATCACCCGTGGGACGGGTGCTGAAAGCTGGCGGGCCGGCGCCATCATGGTGCAGCACCTGCCGCGCGAAGGTGGCTCAAGCCCGCTTCCCGTTCAGTCCGGCGATGCGCCGGAAGGGCTGGCGGAACACTCTGTTGAAAATGATGAATGGGTCAAGGCCAGATTGCTGCTCGACACGGTTGAAGCCCATGAAATGCTCGATCCCACGCTGTCGCCGAAACGCTTGCTGTACCGGCTTTACCACGAAGACGGTGTGACGGTTTATCCGAGCGCCCCATTGGCCCGCCATTGCACCTGTTCACGGCCAAGCATCGCCGACGTGTTGCGCGGCTTTCCGGCCGGGGATCGTGCTGCCATGGTGAAAGATGGCGCCATCACCGTCACCTGCGAATTCTGTTCGGCCAGCTATCGTTTTGCGCCTGACGCCCGTGAAATTGTCTGAACGCGCCGCCCGGGTGTCGTATTTTCGCCATGACTCGTCCAATGCGTCAATTCAATTCACCAAAAGGCCATTAGACCGAGATTGACGGGGACTGCTGTCCATGACAGGTTTATCCGTGGGACAAGGTACAAAACCGTCCATAAAAAAGAAGAAGTAGGGGAGAAGACGGTTACAGCCAAACCACTGGCCCACCGGTAACGCAAGATCGCACGCGCGATGGCGTATCTTTTCGCTATCACCAATCCAGCTCGCAAAACCCGCTAAGGAGAGAAATCCATGACTGAATTTGAAATGAAACTGAAGGCTGCAGAGCACGCAGCACGTAATGGTAGAATCAGCCGCCGCGACTTCGTCCAGCTTGGCTTGGCCGCCGGTCTGGCACTACCGGCCGCGACCACGCTATTTTCCAAAACCGCGAAGGCGGCGCCCAAGAAGGGCGGCAACTTCATTATTGGAATGGAGGGCGGTTCGGCGTCCGACTCGCTCGACCCGCGCACCTATGCGGACTCGGTCATGATCGGCGCCTCGCTGGCAGTTTGCAACTGCCTGATCGAATTCGACGACAAGGGCAATCCGACCGGCGAACTGTTTGAAAGCTGGGATGTGAAGCCAGGTGCGGTGGATTGGGTCTTCAATGTCCGTCAGGGCATCAAGTTCTCCAACGGCAAGACCCTGGATGCCGACGACATTATTTACTCGATCCAAATTCACCGGGGAGAAACCAAGTCTCCGGCCAAGGGCATTCTGGAGCAGATCAAGGAAATCAAGGCACTGTCGCCGACCCAGGTTGCCATTACTCTGTCGTCCGGCAATGCCGACTTCCCGGTCATCCTCGGTGACTATCATCTTATCGTCGTGCCGAAGGATTTTGCCGATTGGCAGAAACTGATCGGTACCGGCGCCTTCACGCTGGAAAGCTTTGAACCTGGGGTTCGCCTCGTTTTCAAAAACCGGGGCGACTACTGGAAACCCGATCGTGCCAACTTCGACACCGTCGAAATCCGCAACATTCAGGACGTCGCCGCTCGTACGGCGGCACTGCAGTCGGGTGAAATCCACGCGGCAAACCGCATGGATTCCCGCACCATCGACCTGCTGATGAAGGATGAGAATCTGAACATCGTGCGCACCAAGGGTACTGGCAACCGTTTTTGCTTCGTTTCCCGTGTGACCGACGATCCGTTCACCAGCAAGGACCTCCGGTTGGCGCTGAAGTGGGGCGTCGACCGCGAGTCCATTATCAAGCAGGTCTATAATGGTTATGCGGTGCCGGGTAACGATCATACGCTTGATGCGCTGAACCCCTACTACAACACCAAAATGCCGCAACGCGCCTATGATCCGGACAAGGCCGCCTTTCACTTCAAGAAGGCGGGTCTTGCCGCTGGCACGAAGATCGAACTGCAGACGTCCGAAGGTGCCTGGGGCACGGCGGTTGACTGCGCCCAGATCTACCAGGAGTCACTCAAGAAGGCCGGCATCGACCTGACCGTCAACAAGGTCTCGGCCGACGGCTATTGGGACAATGTCTGGCTCAAGGTGCCGTTCTGCGCCGTCTATTGGGGCCGCCGTCTCTCGGCCGACCAGACCTTCACCCAGGTTTACAGCTCGGGCTCGGACTGGAACGATTCGAATTGGCGCGTGCCGGAGTTCGACAAGCTCATCACCGAAGCCCGTGTCGAACTCGACAATGCCAAGCGCACGGAAATGTACTTCACGGCGCAGGAAATGATTGCCGAGGATGGCGGCATGATCTGCTTTGCCATCACCGACTACCTCGACGGTTATGCCAAGAACGTGATGGGCAATGCGCCGCATGCCCGTTACGACCTGGCCGACGAACGTATTGCGGAAAAAGGCTGGTTCGCTTAGGCCTGACGAAGACGGGTGCGGTAGCTAAACGGGGGCGATCATATGGTGAAGTTTATTCTCATAAGGATCGCCCTCGGCATTTTATCTCTCCTTGCGGTCAGCCTGCTGATTTTCGCCGCAACTGAAATCCTGCCGGGTGACGTGGCCAGTGCCGTCCTCGGCCAAGGTGCGACTCCGGAAGCGCTGGAGGTATTCCGCCATGAGCTTGGACTCGACCGTCCTGCCATGGTCCGTTATTTCGAATGGTTGACCGGCGCGATCCAGGGCGATTTTGGTTATGCGTTGACCAACAAACGCGAAATCCTCCCTGAACTGATGAAAAAATTCAAGAATACCCTGTTTCTGGCAGGTATGGCCGCGCTTATTGCTGTTCCGCTGTCGGTAGGTCTGGGCATCATCGCCGCCGTCAAGGAAGGCAAGTGGCAGGATCGCCTTTCCAACATTGCCTCGCTCGCGGCGATTTCTGTTCCCGAGTTTTTCATCGCCTATATTCTGATCCTGGTCTTTGCCGTCAAGCTGCGCTGGTTCCCTTCGCTTTCAACCATATTTGCCGGAATGCCTGTCAGCGAAATGCTGTACAAGATCGCTTTGCCCGCGGTGACCCTGACATTGCTGGTTACCGCGCACATGATGCGCATGACCCGCTCATCCGTTCTGTCAATCATGTCGCAGCCCTATATCGAAATGGCATTCCTCAAGGGCATGACACGATCGCGTGTCATCATTAAACATGCCCTTCCGAATGCCGCGGCACCCATCATCCAGGTTGTTGCCCTCAACCTCGCCTATTTGATTGTCGGTGTCGTGGTGATCGAGGTTGTCTTTGTCTATCCCGGTGTCGGTCAATACATGGTGGATGGCGTCACCAAGCGCGACTTGCCGGTGGTCCAGGCTTGTGGCCTGCTATTTGCCGCCACTTTCATCTCGCTCAATACCGTGGCCGACATTCTTGCAATTCTTGTTAATCCAAGGCTGCGCAAGCCGAGCCGGGGAGGTTAGCCGTGGCATTCTTCGGATACAAACCAAACGTTACCGCCTGGGTTGGTCTCGCAATCGTTGGCTTCTTTGTTATTCTCGCCGTCTTTGCTCCGTGGATCGCACCTCATGGCGAAGCCGAGATCGTGTCAGATACCTGGGCGCCGAGTTCCTCCGCCTATTGGATGGGGACCGATAACATCGGCCGTGACCTGCTTTCGCGCATTATCTATGGCGCGCGCATGACGATTGCCGTGGCTGTGATTACGACGATCCTGTCTTTCCTGATCGGAATGACACTTGGCCTGCTGGCCGCGACAGGGGGGACGGTGATCGACCAGTTTCTCTCGCGTATTGTTGACATCATGTTGTCAATCCCGCTTCTGGTTTTCGCGTTGATCATCTTGTCGGTGTTCGGTTCGTCAATCCCCACGCTAATCATGACCATTGCAATCCTCGACTCAACCCGCGTGTTCCGTCTTTCCAGGGCGGTTGCAATGAATGTGGCAGTGCTCGAGTATGTCGAAGCGGCAAAACTCCGTGGCGAAGGGCTATGGTGGATCATGCGCCGCGAGGTGCTGCCCAATGTGCTGCCGCCGATGATTTCCGAATTCGGCCTGCGCTTCTGTTTCAACTTTCTATTTGTCGCAGGCCTTTCCTTCCTCGGCCTTGGCATTCAGCCGCCGTTCGCCGACTGGGGCGGCATGGTGCGCGAGAACGGCAAGGCCATCTCGTTTGGCCTTGCCGCGCCGCTGTGGCCCGCCTCCGCAATTGCCCTCATGACAATTGGCGTAAACCTGATTGTCGACTGGATCCTTTCGATCAACGCCCGGCCGTCCGGCGCGTCAGCGGAGATGTGAGATGGCCGCCGATCTGGTTCTGAAAATCCGTGACCTTCGCATCGAGTCGATCTCCGGCCTTTGCATCGTCGACAATGTTTCGCTGGAATTGAAACGCGGCGAAGTGCTTGGCCTCATCGGCGAAAGCGGCGCCGGCAAATCGACAATCGGCATCGGTGCCATGGCTTTCGCGCGCGCCGGTTGCCGCATCGTCGGCGGCACGGTGGAGATCGACGGGGTATCGATCCGCGACCTCGATATGGAAGGGCGCCGCGAAATGCGTGGACGGCGCATCGCTTATATTGCCCAAAGTGCCGCCGCCTCCTTCAATCCATCGCACCGGATCATTGATCAGGTGATGGAAATGCCGCTTCAACACGGCCTGATGAAACCGGACGAGGCCAAGGCATGGGCGATCGAACTATTCAAAGCCCTCGACCTGCCCAACCCCGAGACATTTGGCGAACGCTATCCGCATCAGGTTTCCGGCGGCCAGCTGCAACGCGCCATGACGGCCATGGCCATGTCCTGCCGCCCGGACCTGCTGGTCTTTGATGAGCCGACAACCGCCCTCGACGTGACCACCCAGATCGAGGTGCTGGCGCTGATCAAGAAGATCATAAAGGACTATAACACCGCCGCACTTTACATCACCCATGACCTTGCGGTGGTGGCACAGGTTTCTGACCGCATCATGGTTCTTCGCGGCGGCAAGATGATCGAGATCGGGACCACCGGGCAGATCCTCAACAAGCCGAAAGACCCCTACACCAACGCGCTCGTCAGCGAGCGCAAGGAAGCGGATAAACTGTCCACCGCGCTTGATATCAAGCGTGGAGACATCATCCTGTCGGTTGAAAATGCTCTCGGTGAGTATGGGGACTTCAAGGCGGTCAACAATGTGTCGCTGAACGTTGCCAGGGGTGAAACCGTGGCGGTGGTTGGAGAATCGGGTTCCGGCAAGAGCTCTCTGGCACGCTTGATCATCGGGCTGCTGCCGCGCAAATCGGGGTCCGTCAAGTTCAACGGCGTAGAGTTGCCCGCTACTTTGAAAGAGCGCAAGATCGAAGACTTGCGGCGCATCCAGTTCATCTATCAGCTGCCCGACGTCGCGCTTAACCCGCGGCAAACCATTGCTGAAATCATTGGCAGACCGGTTCAGTTCTATTTCAAGAAATCGGCTGGCGAGGTGAAAGAACGTGTTGCTGAATTGCTGCGCCAGGTCGGTCTGCCGGAAGACTATGCCGGCCGCTTGTCAACCCAGCTTTCCGGCGGACAAAAACAGCGCATTTGCATTGCTCGCGCGCTGGCGGCCAATCCCGATCTCATAATCTGTGACGAGCCGACATCGGCACTCGATCAGTTGGTGGCGGACGACATCCTGAAGCTCCTTCTGAAACTGCAAAAGGATCTGGGTGTCGCCTATCTGTTTATTACCCATGACCTTGGCATTGTCCGGCGCATTGCCCATCGCACCGCTGTAATGCTCAAGGGAAGGCTGGTGGATGAGGGCGTGACGACCAAGATATTCTCGCCGCCCTACCATAGCTATACCGAGAGCCTCCTGGCATCGGTCCCTGAAATGCGTACGGACTGGCTGGAAAGTGTTCTCGCCAAGCGCGGGAAAAAGGCCAAGGTGAAAGCCTGATCCCTGCATGATGAATCTGCTAGCAATCAGTGGCGCCCTGCGCACCGCCTCCACCAATACCGGGCTCTTGCGTGCCTTAAAGGAAATGGCTGCACCGTCAGTGGAAATTGAGATTGCCACTCTGCACGGCATCCCGCTTTATGACGGTGACGTTGAGGCGGCGGACGGCAAGCCGCAAGCAGTCAAGGATTTGGATGCCCGCATCCGCGCCGCCCATGGGGTGATCTTTGCCACCCCTGAGTACAATTTTTCAATTCCCGGTGTCTTGAAAAACGCCACTGACTGGCTATCACGCGGTTCCGCCTGCCTCAAGTGGAAGCGTACCGGAATTGTGGGGGCGGGCGCCGGTTTCTTCCATGGCACCGGCCGCTCGCAATACCACTTCCGTCAAAACCTCCAGGCCTTGCAAGCCATCGTCATGCCAAAGCCTGAAATCTTCGTGAACCACAACGAGGACAAGTTCGACGCAAACGGTACCCTCACCGACGCAGAAACGCGGAAGCACCTTTCCAAATGGCTGGAAGCGTTTATCGAGTGGGTTGAGAACAAGCCTTAAACGGCAACGGCGGTTGCCGCCGCGCGGATCGACCTGATGCTGGCGGCGTAATCAGCGCTCTTGAAAATACTGGAACCTGCCACCAGCACATTGGCTCCGGCGCGGACCGCCAGACCGGCATTTTCAGCGCTGATGCCGCCATCAACCTCGATGTCGATGTTCCGTCCACGGATCATTTCGCGCAGCTCGGAAATTTTGGGCAGCATGGCCTTGATAAAGGCCTGGCCGCTAAAACCGGGATTAACCGTCATCACCAGCACCAGATCA
>JANLWG010000223.1:0-3921 GCA_031364405.1 Hyphomicrobiales bacterium | reverse complement strand
GCGACCAATCAGCGGGTCATCGGCACGGAGACCTTGGTCGATCGTGGCTAGCCAGCCCGGCGAGACGTAAAGCCTTGAAAGTTCAATAAGCGCCCTAATCTAGTCACCCGTCACTTGTCACCCGTCACCGCCGTGCGGGCTTGCAAAGCCCCCACGGCTTGGGGATAATCCGCCCCCTTCGGAAGCGCAAATCCCGCTGCCATCAGATAAGGAACCAAAATGAAAGCTGAAATTCATCCTCAATATGCCGACGTCGCAGTGACCTGCAGCTGCGGGAATACGTTCACTACGCGTTCCACGCTGGGCAAACCCCTGCACGTGGAAGTCTGCTCCGCCTGCCACCCGTTCTATACCGGCAAGCAGAAGGTTATGGATACCGCCGGACGCGTGGAGAAATTCCGCCAGAAGTACGCCAAGGGCAAGACGGACGCGAAGACCACCGCCGCTTGAGTGGTCACTTGTGGCCCCAGCAAAAAAGGCAGCCTTGGCTGCCTTTTTCTTTTCTTCACCAGCTGTCGGGCGACCGATAGAATGGCGCATGGATTTGGGCTGAAGCTCGGCATCCGCATCGAGGAGGTTCGAAAAAACCGCGATGGAATCAAGCATTCTGGAGTTACTGTCTCCGACGAGTTGGGACCACTTCATCAACGCCTCCGAAGCCGCGGACGCGACGCAGGCGCTGGAGAGAGGCCGCATCCTTTTGTTCAAGTTTCTAGGATTTTCGCTGACCCCGCAGGAGCAACGCTTCCTTAGCCCGGAATGCGCCGACCCGCGTTCCAAGAATATCAGCTACGACTCCGACACCGACAAGATTCGGGGAACCACTCTGCAAGGTGAAGACCGGGAGGATTTGACTGCGATGATGCGCCGGTTTGCCGCTCAGGCGCTGAGCTTCGCCAACCATTTGTTGCCCGTCTACGCGGGGCATTTGGAAATGGGGCGCACCAGCTACCGGCCCGTGGAAGTCCTCGGGCGAACAACCTCGGCCACCAAAGACGATACGCGGCTCCATGTGGACGCCTTCGCATCCAGCCCGGTGCAGCGGCGGCGCATCCTTCGGCTGTTCACCAATGTCAACCCACAGGGAGAGCCCCGTGTCTGGCAGGTCGGCGAACCGTTCGAACAGTTCGCCCCACGCTTGTTGCCCAATATAGGGCTGCCGCGACCCATTGACCCTTGGCTGCTGAAGAAACTGCACATAACCAAGAGTCTGCGCACGCCCTACGATCACGTGATGCTCAACCTGCATGACCGAGTGAAGCGCGATATCGGCTATCAACGTAGTGCACCGCGTGAGCAGGTAAATTTCCCAGCGGGATCGAGCTGGTTTGTATTCACCGATCGTGTGCTACACGCTGCCCTTGGCGGGCAGTACCTGCTCGAGCAGACGTTCTATTTGCCAGTGCATGCGATGGCGGACGAACGAATTTCGCCGCTGCGTATTCTCGAAAGCCACTACGGGCGGCCGCTCGCGTGAAATGCAACCGATGAGCTTCAATGGCAACGACCACGCGGCGGCGTCCTAGGTCACCAGCACGACATACTCCCCCCTGCCTTCCCCATGCTTCGCCCTGCCCATCTGCTGCGTAACGAGACTATCGCCGCACAAATTACAGAGAATCCGGTCACGCTGGCCGTCCTGGTCTGCATAGCCTGGATTCTCCCCGGGCTGGTCGGTCACGATCCCTGGAAACCGGACGAAGCACACACGTTTGGTGTCGTCTATGAATTGCTGAAGGACGGCGACTGGGTCGTTCCAATGCTGGCCGGCGAACCTTTTCTCACCAAGCCGCCGTTGATCTACCTGACAGCGGCGCTGACCGGCACGCTGTTCTCCCCGATATTGCCCCTGCACGACGGCGCACGCCTCGCGGCCGGCTTCTACATGGGGTTGGCTTTCCTGTTCATCGCGCTGACCGCGAAGGAACTGTACGGGAGCAGCAAGAGCTGGGTTTCCGCGCTGATGCTGCTCGGCTGCGGGGGGTTGCTGCTGCGAGGACACCAGTTGATCGCGGAAACTGCCTTGCTGGCCGGCCTGGCGATCGGCCTGTACGCCCTGGCAATTTCGGCTCGCCGGCCGCTGATCGCCGGATTATGGCTGGGGACGGGCCTGGGCATCTGCATTCTTTCCGAGGGACTGGTCGAACCGGTGATGCTGCTGGTCACAATGGCGTTGCTACCGCTCGTGTCATCGCACTGGCGCACCAGACAGTACCTACTGACGGTAGTTGTGGCTCTCGTGGTGGTAACACCTTGGGCGGTAGTTTGGCCGCTGCTGCTGGAGGCTCGTTCGCCGCACCTGTTTGCGCAATGGTTCTGGGTCGAGAACGTGGAAAGGCTCAGGGGCATTTTCATTTTCACGGCGGACGAAGATTACTTCTATTACGCGAATGTGCTCCCTTGGTTTGCCTGGCCGGCCTGGCCTTTCGCGCTATGGGGACTGTGGGTCGAAGGTCGTCCCGGATTTCGAACGCCCGGGATCGTTCTTCCACTTACTGCATTTGCAGCGTTCTTCCTATTCCTCAGCATCATCGGCGAGAGCCGCGACGTTTACGGCATGCCGTTGCTACTGCCGATCTCGCTGCTTGCGGTGGTGTCGTTCGAAACCCTGAAGCGCGGTGCCGCCAACCTTTACTATTGGTTCGCGATCATCCTGTTCACCTTCTTCGCCATCGTCGGCTGGTTCTACTGGATGGCGATCGACCTCGGCATACCGTCGCGACTGTGGAAGCACATGATGGACATGCAGCCGGCCTATCACTCGGGCGGACGGACCATTGTGGTGATGCTTGCAGGGCTATTCACTTTCGCCTGGCTCGTGCTGCTGTTCAACATCAAGCGCCGGCCGGAGAGGCCCGTGATCACCTGGGGGATTGGCATTACCATGCTATGGGCGCTGGTCGCATTGCTGCTGGTCAGATACATCGATACCGGTAAGACCTATCGCGCCGTATTTGCGCAGTTATCGCAAGCGGTACCGGTCTCGCACGGCTGCATCTACAGTCAGTCGCTGGGAGAACCGCAGCGGGCGATGCTGCATTACTTCGGGAATATCCTGACCGTGCGCCTTGAAAAGCCGGGCAAGCGCCCCGATTGCGATCTGCTGATCATTCAAGACAATTGGAAGTCACCAACCCACGTCGGCGGTTCCTGGAAACTGATCTGGGAAGGACGCCGTCCCGGCGACAAGGTGGAACGCTTCCGGCTATATCGACAATCATGAACGATTCACTTCAACGTTTTTTGCTGGAGAGCACACCGGTTCGCGGCGAGATTGCGCATCTGGATGCCACCTGGCGCGCCGTGCTCGAACGGCGGACTTACCCGGCCCCGCTGGAACGCTTGCTCGGCGAGATGATGGCGGCGGCCGCGCTGTTGTCGGCAACGCTCAAGTTCGAAGGCTCGCTGATCATGCAGATGCAAGGCAGCGGGCCGGTGCAATTGCTCGTCGTCGAAGCAACCAGCGAACGCACGCTGCGCGCCACCGCAAAATGGGATGGGGATCTCGCCCAGGGCAATGTAACCGAGCTGTTGGGTGCGGGACGTTTTGTGATCTCGATCGTGCCGTCCAACGGCAAGCAGGCCTATCAAGGCATCGTGAGCATCGAAGGCGAAAGCATTGCGCAGGTACTGGAGCACTACATGGCGAAATCCGAACAGCTGGAAACTCGCCTGTGGCTCGCTTCGGATTCACATCAGGCCGCCGGAATGCTGCTGCAGAAACTGCCGTCGGCGCCGAGCGAAGATGTTGATGCCTGGAACCGTGCGACTCGCCTGGGCGAAACCATCAAGCCCGAGGAATTGCTTGGATTGCCGGCACCGGAAATCATCCGCCGTCTCTATCACCAGGAAGACGTGCGCGTATTCGAGCCGCGTCCGGTTGCATTCCGCTGTTCCTGCTCGCACGAACGGGTCACGTCC
>JANLWG010000166.1:0-6831 GCA_031364405.1 Hyphomicrobiales bacterium | reverse complement strand
AAGGACCTCATCGAACTCAAGTAAGTCCCGTCTTGCCGAACGGCTTGCGTCGATACAGCGGGCTAGGGTAAATGGAAACTGTTTTCAGACCGGCCTGCTTCACAGATATGGAGATAGGATATGCCATTCGCTGCATTGGGATTTGTGAACAAAGCCATCCGGAGCGGTTTGCGGGCCGGACGCATGCTGCTGCGCTCACCACTGGAGCGTCTTGCCAAGCGCCTGCAGAACGAGGCCATCGGGCGCGGCAACGGCCTCATCACGATGACCGAGGAGAGTTGCTATGCAAGCCTCGATGCCAATAAGTTGGCTTCCTCTCCCGACACAATTTCCAAGCTCGCCCATCTTGGCGAGACTTGGAAAACGGTTCCCAATCGCATCCGCGATGAAAACAAGTTCCCGTACAACCTTCTGCGCTCAGAAGTCCTCTTCGAGCATCGCGCCTTTATTGATCTCGCTGTGCATGACAAGATACTCGCCGCCATCTCGTCCTGCATCGGACAGTTGCCGCGCCTGTACAATCTCACCTTGTGGTGGCCGCCGCCGAACCAGACGGCGGAACGGGACCAACTTTATCACTATGATCACCGGGACAACCGCCAGGCCAAGGTGTTCATCAATCTCAACAACGTGACGAAGGAGTCCGGTCCGCTGCACTTCATTTCCGCCCAAGATTGCCTGAAGGTCGACGCGAAAGTGGGTTATTCCCAGGGCCGTTACACCGATGAGGACGTCTACAGCGCGGTTCCGGAAAGCAAGGTCATCGCCACCACGGGTGGACCCGGATCCGGCTTCATCGTCGATACGGCACGTTGCCTGCATTACGGAAGCCGTGGCAATACACTGGACCGTTTCGTGCTCATGGCCAGCTATGCGCGTGTCAACAGCGTCAAGCCGGGCCCCGGCTGCCGCGTGCTCGACCCGGTCCGCAAGAGGCTTGCGAAGGAACTCTATAATTCCGATCCGGTGAAGTCCTTCGTTCTCGACACCTCGATTTGACCGGAAAACTCACGGCGATGCCAATCCAGTTCAGGCCGGGCCAGGCAAAGGCCCCATGGCTGGAGCGCGGCATGCTCGTCTATGGGCCGCGCAAGGCCGGGACCACGCTGTTCCAGAATCTTCTCGACGGCACCAGCGAGCTGATGGCCTATCCGGCCGAACTGAAGCTCAAGTATTTCGCGCGCCACCCAGAGAAGGCCAGCGATTTCGCGGTTTATCACGCAAAGTCGCGGGTAACGACAGCGAAGTCCTCGGCCTTCAATCCCGGTATCTACGAAAGCCTGTGGGCCGAGGCTCTCGCCCGGCGCGACATGGCTTCACTCGGCGAGTTCATCCGCTTCGATGCATGGGCCGTTCGCCGGAGCCTTGCGGCTACTGGCGATCCTCAGATGTGGTGCGCCAAGGAAGTCGGCGGCCCGACCGATCTCATCGTGACGAACTGGCGCAAGATGTTTCCGGACGGCAAGGTCCTGCTGATCGTGCGCGACCCGCTGATGGTGACACGCGCCGTCATCAACGACCGCCAGCGCAAGGGTATCCGGCTGTCGGCAAGCCAGATTATCCGCGAGACGCTCGACCCCATGCGTGTCGCGGTGGCCCAGTCGAGGTTCCTCAACGATCCCGGTGTGTATCTCCTCGCCTACGAAGATCTGGTCGCCGATACGGTTGGCACCATGACGAAGGTCGCGGCGTTTCTCGGTATTCCCTATTCGCCGGTCCTCGCGACACCAACGCTGTTCGGCGAAGCTCAGGTCGTCCGCACCTCATCGCGCAAGACCACCGAAGTCTTCGCCTCGGCGCAATCCTGGACCGAGGATCTGACCGCCCGGGAAATAAGAATTGTTTCCGCTGCGAGCAAAATCGCAGGCCGCTTCGCCTGTTACCGCATTGACTATCCGGCGCTCCGTGCCAGTATGGCGCAAATGCAAACAGCTTGACCAGCCTGGCACCTTGCCGACAGACTTCACACTACTCGCCGGTCGCGCCGGCGGAATATTCATTGGCCGTTCCGCGATTGTCCTGACGGGTGGCGCCGGCCGCATCGCCAGGCTCAGCGGGATCTTCGGCGGACTGTTCACCGGCACAATCGACAGTGAGTTTTCCTGGCCCGCGATCTTCATCGCAGGCCTTCTGTTTGGCGCGGGCGTCACCGTGTCGGGCATGGTGAGCCCCGTGAAGGTACTGAATTTCATGGACCTCTTCGGCCAGTCGGATCCGACGCTGGCGGTTGTCATGGAGGCCGGGCTGATTGTCACTTTTATCGGCTACCGGACTATTTTCGCCAGCGCCAAGCCATCCTTTGCAGCAAGCTTCAACTTGCCAACACCGAGCGGACCATCGCCCGAAATCAGCGTTACAGTACCAATCACAACCCTCGCCACATCGGTGATGGTGTAATTGGCGCCGGGCGTTTCCGCAAATGGCAGTCCCGAATCCCGGCCCCGTTTTGCTTGCGCGTTCGCCATATTCCGCCTTCCACCATATTGAGCTTTCAATTTCTGTTTCTTTGCCACACACTTGGACAATTGGAAGTGGTTGAGCATGGCAGCAGAAGGCATTTCACACTACAAGGAGTTTCTCATAATTCTTGGCGTGGCCGGCCTCGTCGTGCCGCTCTTCTTGCGTGTTGGCGTCAATGCCATTCTGACTTTCTTGATTGTAGGCATCCTGCTCAGCCCCGATCTCATGGGGCAGCTCGCCACCAGCTTTCCGGCTTTTGATGCGCTAATTATAGCCAACCCTGCAAATGTCGCCTCACTGGCCGAACTGGGAGTTGTCTTCCTGCTGTTTCTGATTGGGCTTGAACTTTCATTCGAACGCCTAATGACCATGCGCCGCCTGGTGTTCGGTCTTGGCGGCTTGCAGGTGGCGGTGACCATAACCGTCATTGCCGTGGCTGCCGGGCTGATGGGTTTCGATATTGACGCGGCCCTGATTGCCGGTGCCGCGCTTTCACTTTCATCTACCGCCATTGTTGTGCAACTTCTGTCCGACGCAAAACGTCTGGGATCGCAAACCGGGCGCACCAGTTTTGCCATTCTGCTGTTTCAGGATCTGGCTGTCATCCCGCTCCTGCTGCTCGTCACAATACTGGGCCGCGACACTAACGGCCCGGTGCTGCAGGGTGTTGTCATCGCCCTTGCCGAGGCGGCGCTCGCCATTCTCATCATCGTCGGTGTTGGCCGTTTTGGCCTGCGCCCAGTGTTGCGCATGGTGGCGGGAACCAACAGTTCCGATCTCTTCATGGCGACAACCCTGCTGATAGCAGTTGGCACCGGGGTGGCCGCCAGCATGGCCGGGCTTTCGATGGCGCTGGGCGCCTTTATTGCCGGGCTGATGCTCGCCGAAACCGAATACCGCCGCGCCATCGAAGCCATCATCGAACCCTTCAAGGGGCTGCTGCTCGGCACATTCTTTTTGCTCGTGGGACTGAGCATTGATCTCGCGGGACTCGCTCAAAATCCGTGGCGCATTGTGGCGGCGGCGGTCGTTCTCGTCGCCCTGAAGAGCGCCATTATCTATGGGCTGGCCCGATTGTTCAGGGTAGGCCGTTCGGCAGCACTGGAGGCCGCTGTCTTGCTTGGGCCCTGTGGCGAGTTCGCCTTTGTCATCCTTGGTGCGGCGGCTGCTTCGGGGCTGCTAACCGCGGCAGCCAATCGCGATGCCCTGCTGATCGTCACCATCACCATGATCGCCATACCACTGCTCGCCCGCATCGGCAGCCGGATTGCCAATATCATGAGGCAGCCTCTGACACGTGCGGAAGAAGCCGTAGTGCCGCTCCCGGCCGATCACCAGCCGCGTGTTATCGTTGCGGGCTTCGGCCGCGTTGGCCACTTGATTGGCTCGCTGCTCGACGAACACAAGATTGCTTACATCGCCGTCGACCAAGATGCGGAATTGGTTTCGCGCGAACGCCGCAACGGTTTCCCGGTCTATTACGGCGATGCCGCTAATCCTGAATTCCTGCGCAAATGCGGGTTGGCTGAAGCCAGGGCACTGGCGGTCACCATGGACAATCCGGTCCGCGTCGATGATGTAACCAAAACAGCGCGGGCCGAGCGGGCCGATCTCAAGATCATCGCCCGCGCCCGTGACGAGCGCCACGCCATGAAGCTTTATATCGCCGGTGTCACCGAGGCCGTGCCGGAAACCACCGAGTCGAGCCTGCAACTGGGCGAAGCCCTGCTTGTCGAAGCGGGCATTCCCATGGGGCTTGCCATCGCCTCGGTGCACGAGCGCCGCGATGCCTCGCGCAAACTACTGGGCAGGCCCAACCGGCGCGAAGCCATCGACCTCGCCCGCAAGACCATGCGCCGGCGCAAGACCACGCTGTAGTTAACTGACCCCCAGCTT
Organism: Hyphomicrobiales bacterium; assembly: GCA_031364405.1. Classification (GTDB taxonomy): domain Bacteria; phylum Pseudomonadota; class Alphaproteobacteria; order Rhizobiales; family Aestuariivirgaceae; genus Aestuariivirga. The sequence goes on along the minus strand of JANLWG010000166.1, from coordinate 2,475 downwards.
CTTCTGCAGGCTGGAACTTGATGTGGTGTACTGAAACAGCAGCCGCTCGCCGGGGTTCTTGATGCGGAAGGCCTGTTGCGCCATCAATGCCGCCTCGTGGAAACCAGAGAGGATGAGCTTGAGTTTGCCGGGATAAGTATTGATATCGCCGATGGCAAATATTCCGGGTACGGAGGATTCGAATTTCGCCGTGTCGACCGGAATCAGGTTCTCGTGAAGGTTCAAACCCCAGTTGGCGACCGGACCGAGTTTCATGGTAAGTCCGAAAAACGGCAGCAGGGCATTGGCGGCGATATCAAAGCTGACGCCGTCATTACCTTTGACCTCGGCCGCGGAGAGAACTCTGCCTTCGCCCTTGAGACCAGTGATCTGGCCAAGCTTGAACTGCATTTTTCCGGCCGCCACCAATTCGCGCATTTTCTTCACACTGTCGGGGGCAGCACGGAACTCGTCGCGGCGATGCAGCAACGTCAGGCTGCGGGCGACCGGTTGTAAATTGAGTGTCCAGTCAAGTGCCGAGTCGCCGCCGCCGACGATCAGCACGTCCTTGCCGCGCAAGGTCTCCATCTTCTTGACCGAATAATAAACCGAAGTGCCCTCATAGGCATCGATCCCGGGAATTGGCGGCTTTTTCGGCTGGAACGATCCACCGCCAGCAGCGATCACCACGACCTTCGAGCGGAACACGATGCCGCCGTCGGTTGTGAGTTCGAAGCCGCCATCGTCGAGCTTCTTGAGTTCTGTCACCATCTGGTTGAAATGATATTCGGGATGAAAGGGCTTGGCTTGGTCCATCAACCGGTGGGTAAGTTCAGCGCCGGTTACGATTTGAAGGGCCGGAATGTCATAGATCGGTTTTTCCGGATAAAGTTCGGCACATTGACCACCGGCACGATCGAGAATGTCGACGACGTGGCATTTGATATCAAGCAGGCCCAACTCGAACACGGCGAACAGGCCGCAGGGGCCCGCACCTACGATTACGGCATCGGTGGTGATCACATCGGACATTATTGAACTCCGGAACTCTCAGAACTGCTTTTCGGGAACGCTGACGCGGAGGCCATCGAGAGCATTGGACACCTTGATCTGGCACGAGAGCCGGCTCGAGTCGCGCACATCGAAAGCGAAATCCAGCATGTCTTCTTCCATCGGATTGCGGACACCCACCTGGTCTTTCCACTCGGGCTCCACATAAACATGGCAAGTGGCGCAGGCACAGGCCCCGCCGCAATCGGCATCGATGCCCGGCACCTGGTGCTTGACCGCCGTTTCCATGACCGACATGCCCGGCAAACCGTCCACGGTCTGTTCGGTTCCATTGTGCTGAATAAAGGTAATTTTTGCCATTTTGACGATCCGGTACAAGACGTTCGTTTTTCCGAACGGCGTATTAGGGGATCGCGCGATGAAATTCAACCGGTTGAATTATCGGTAGATGCGCGCAACTGCCCGGTGGAACTGGGCGACAGCCTTGTCCAGCGCCAATAGCAGATCATAAATAACGTTGACGTCAACGTTAGGTTGATATTTCTCTAACTCGGTCGCCAACTCATTGATGAGGGCAGCACCTATCGCTGCTGCGGAGCCTTTGAGCGTGTGGGTGGCAAGTTTCCAATCCGCATGGCACGAGGCGGTTTTGAGCAATGCAACCGTAGCGGGCAATTGCTGCAGAAACAGAGCAATGATCTCGCGCTCAAGCTCCGGGCTGTTCATCGTATAATGGGCAAGATGGGCGCGGTCGAGGATGGCCTTGCGGGCCGCCGCATCCGGCGTTTTTGGCTTGCCCTTCGTACCCATAGACGACTTCCTTCCGCAAAATCCGTTAGATTTGACCGGATCAAACTAGTCCCGTGCCGTCAGGAAGCTGTGAACGAACGCTGTCAACACGGGGTTTCCTGAATCATTTCAATTCGATCCACAATTTTAACCAAAACTTAAGTTATTCTTTCCAGTAGCCCGGCTGTGGGTTCAAGCTGGACTAGCGATGGGTTATGGTAAAAACTACGGTTGTTGCCGTCGAGGAGGCCAATCCTGTGTCCGGGTTCACGATCAAAGCGTGACCGGAATTTTGGGATTCTTCACGCGATGACCGAGAAGTGGCAATGGAAGCCGTGATGATTTATGGGTGTGGGTAAACAATATGGCAAGCAACACAACCGAAACACGGCGTCCGGACAAACGGCAGGCTGACGCCGAAACACAGCGTCGAGAGCCGCCGCGGGTGAGCCTTGATGTTGCCCCGGTGCGCGGTAGGCCTGCCAACGAGAACGATCCCGGCACCTCGATGATGCTGGCGAGACTGCGCCGCCAACCCTCCTATGCACCCTACTTTGTTGCTTTCTTCCTGCTGCTCCCCTGGGTCGCCGGCTGGTTCTACGCTTTCTCGAACACCTTGATGACCGCTAGTGGTGGACTTTTGTCGCCAGCCAACCTGCCAGCGACCATGCAGGCTTTTGCTCTTCTGGTACTGCC
>JANLWG010000133.1:0-3449 GCA_031364405.1 Hyphomicrobiales bacterium | reverse complement strand
CGTGGGCTTGTACCTCCCTGTGGCTGCTGCGCGTTATCGCCGGCACGCGGATCGAGGTGCGCGGCCACCGTAATATTCCCCATGGCGCCGCACTGGTTGCTGGAAAGCACCAGTCATTCTGGGAAACCTTTGCCATCCTGCCCTATCTTGACGACCCCGCCATGGTGCTGAAGAAGGAGCTCACTTACATTCCCTTCTTTGGCTGGTTCATTCACAAGTTTCGCATGATTGCGGTTGAACGCAGTGCGGGCTCGGCGGCGCTCAAGAACATGGTCAGGCGTGCGGAAGAAGAAATCGCGGCGGGCCGCCAGATCGTCATTATGCCGGAAGGAACCCGCCGGGGCCCTGATGATCCGCCCGACTACAAACCAGGTGCCGCAGCCCTCTACGCCACATTGGGCGTGACTTGCGTGCCATTTGCCCTGAACTCCGGTCTCTACTGGCCACGCCGCAAGTTTCTGCGCTATCCCGGCACCATCATCCTGGAATTCCTGCCCCCCATTCCGGCAGGCCTGCCGCGCAAAGCCTTTCAGGTCCGGCTGGAGACCACCATCGAAACCGCCACAGCCAAACTGGTGGCCGAGGGACGGGCGGCAAAACTTGCGTACAAATAGAGAACATTAACTCGACTCCCGGCGTTTACGGGATTATCATGGCAGTTCTGTAAGCGGATAGTCCCATGGACCAGAGCATAGACAGCGCCCTCGATCCCATTGCCCATGAGATATGGGATATGAAATACCGGTTCAAGCCGGTTGATGGCTTGGCCGCCGAGGCGACGCCGGATGAGAGTTGGTGGCGGGTGGCCCGCGCCGTGGCCCAGGCCGAGGCCGAACCAGACCGGGAGCGCTGGGCCCTGGCTTTTCATGGCATTCTCGCCGATTATCGTTATCTGCCGGCCGGGCGCATTCTCGCAGGGGCGGGAACCGGACGCGCGGTGACGCTGTTCAACTGCTTCGTCATGGGCACCATCCCCGATTCGCTGACCGGCATTTTTGAGGGTCTGAAGGAAGCGGCTCTCACCATGCAGCAGGGCGGCGGCATCGGCCACGACTTCTCGACGCTGCGCCCCAAGGGTGCGCCGGTGAAAGGTGTGGGGGCCGATGCTTCGGGACCCTTGAGTTTCATGGATGTGTGGGATGCGATGTGCCGGACCATCATGTCGGCGGGCACCCGGCGTGGCGCCATGATGGGCACCATGCGCTGCGATCATCCCGATATCGAGAGCTTCATTGCGGCCAAGCGCGATGGCGCGCGCTTGCGCAACTTTAACCTTTCGGTGCTGGTGAGCGATGCCTTGATGGCGGCGATCAGGACCGGTGGCCAGTGGCCGCTGGTGTTCGAGGGCCGGGTATTCCGGACCTTGCGGGCGCGCGACCTGTGGGACCAGATCATGCGGGCGACTTATGAATACGCCGAGCCCGGTGTCATCTTCATCGACCGCGTCAATGTCGAAAACAATCTCTCCTATTGCGAGACCATTGGTTGCACCAACCCGTGCGGCGAACAACCGCTGCCGCCCTATGGTGCGTGCCTTCTGGGTTCGATCAATCTGACACGGTTTGTAAAAAATCCATTCGCCGAAGATGCCCATGTTGACAAAGACGAACTCGACCGGGTGACTGCCATTGCCGTCCGCTTCATGGACAATGTTGTCGATGTTTCGAATTACCCTCTGGAAGCCCAACGCCAGGAAGCCATGGCCAAGCGCCGTATCGGCTTGGGAGTAACCGGACTGGCCGACGCGCTCGCCATGTGCGGCATCATCTATGGCACGGAGGCCGCCGCCAATGCCGCGGCAGGCTGGATGGCGCGCATTGAAACCGCCGCTTACAACGCCAGCATTGATCTGGCCAAGCAGCGCGGGGCGTTTCCATTATTCGACAAGCAGCGCTTTGGCGCTTCGGGCCACGCCTCGCGGTGGCCGAAGAAAATTCGCGCCGACATCGCCCGCCATGGCATCCGCAACGGCCTTCTCACTTCGATTGCGCCAACGGGGACGATTTCGCTGTTCGCTGGTAATATATCTAGCGGCATCGAGCCCATTTTCAGTATTGGCTATGACCGCAAGATCCTCAATGCCGATGGCACCCGGCGCATCGAGCAGGTGACGGATTATGCAGCATCGCTGTGGTGGGCCCATGAAGGCAAGGATACGCCGTTGCCCCCTGCTTTCGTTACCGCCGGGACCTTGAGCCCCGAGGCCCATCTTGTCATGCAGGCGGCGGTGCAGCGCCATATCGACAGTTCAATCTCCAAGACCATCAATGTGCCGGTGTCTCTATCGTTTGGGGATTTCAAAGCGGTTTACGAGCGCGCCTATGAACTCGGGTTGAAGGGCTGCACGACATTCCGCCCTAATGATGTGACGGGTTCAGTGCTTTCGGTCGAGCCCACCCCGCGCAGTGGCGAAGTCGTCTACATGAAACAGCCGCTGGAACGCCACGCGGTGCTGCCCGGCTTCACCTACAAGCTCAAGTGGCCGGAGAGCGATCACGCGATTTATATTACGGTGAATGACATTCTCGAGAGCGGACGCCGCCGGCCCTTCGAGATTTTCATCAACTCCAAGAACATGGAACATTACGCCTGGACGGTAGCACTCACCCGGATGATCTCGGCGGTGTTCCGGCGCGGTGGCGATGTGACGTTTGTGGTCGAGGAACTGAAAGCGGTTTTCGACCCGCGCGGCGGCCAATGGATGGAAGGGCGTTACGTGCCCAGCCTGCTGGCGGCGATCGGCGGCGTGATCGAAAAACACATGCTCGAAATCGGCTTTCTCAAGCGCGACGACCAAGCCAAGGGCGCCAATCTGCAAATTGCCGTCGGCGAGGGGCGGCGGTCGTCTTGCCCGAGATGTGGCGAACAGGCGCTGGTCTTCCAGGAGGGTTGCGCTACGTGTCTCTCATGCGGATTTTCGAAATGTAGTTAGGGGAGGCTTGACGGGGATTATCCCTTTGAAGCAAGTTTATCAAAATCATCCGATACCAGGTCGATCCACTCTTTCAGGGAGTGACTGTATTTGGCCCTGACCTCAGCCTCGGTAGAAGCCGTCACGCCCACGCAAAGAACGGCCCCAACGGGTGATGTAGCTAGCCAACCCCCACATTTTCGTTCAACAACTCTTGGATGATTCGCCGATCCTGTCGTGTTCATCATGAACTTCCTTATGGGTTTTGAAAATGTATCCGCTGCTAATTGAAAAGTCAATGTAATTTCAATATGTTAGATCGCATATTTCTGTAACATACAGCTGCGAAAAACACGCTTGCCATTTTTGAACCATGAGTGTAGGTGTACCAAGCATTGCGATGTGAGGTTAAAATCATGGCTGTTACTGGCGATAAACCGGCTCCATACGCCCCGGCCTCCGTGATCTTGGATTTGCTCGAACGCCACAGATCTCGCGGCCTGCCGTCGCCTATCAATGCAGAGGTTCTTGGCCGTGC
>JANLWG010000028.1:0-11142 GCA_031364405.1 Hyphomicrobiales bacterium | reverse complement strand
CGCCATACTGTGAGTCTCGAGAAGCGATGCATAAAGCACCACCGACACGCCAAGAATCGCGCCGATTGAAAGGTCGATGCCGGCTGTCAGGATGACGAAAGTCTGACCGACGGCGAGGATGCCGACAATCGACACCTGACGTAGGATGTTCAGGAGGTTAGGCACAGTCAGAAAGCGATCGGAGACGAAAGACGCGACGATGATGAGCAGCACCAAGGCCAAAACCACGCCGAATTCCTGGCGCGCAAGCACGTTCCGCGCCAAACTGGAGCGTCGCGATGAGACTGGTGTTTTGTCGGGGTGCTCAGGCAAGTGCAGCCGCTCGCATAATGGTGGTTTCGCTAGCCAATTTTCGCGGCAGAACCGTTGCCACACGGCCACGCCGCAGGACGATGACACGATCAGAGAGGCGGAGTATTTCCTCCATTTCGGACGAGATCAACAGGATTGCGATTCCCTGGGCAACGAGTTTCTCGATGAAGGCGTAGATTTCTTGCTTGGCGCCGATATCCACGCCACGTGTCGGCTCGTCGAAGATCAGAATTCGGGGCTCGACCGAGAGTGCGCGGCCAATCAGCACCTTCTGCTGATTTCCGCCACTGAGGTTCCGGATCTCCATGCTCATGGCGCCCAGCCTTATGTCTAGGCGCTGGATCATGTCGCGGACAAAGGCGCGCTCCTGGCCGAGCCGCAGAAACGGGAAGCGATAAAAGCGGTTGAGGCTGGAAATCGTCATGTTCTCCCGGACCGGCCGGTTCGGCAGCAGCCCGAACGCCTTGCGATCCTCGCTGACATAGGCGATCCCAAGCCGCGCCGCCGCGTTGGGATTAGGAATTCGAACGTTTTGGCCGAACACCTTGATCTCGCCGTTCGCAGGGCGGGACATCCCGAGAATGGCCTGCGCAATTTCGGATCGGCCGGCGCCCACGAGTCCCGCCAGGCCGACTATCTCGCCTTCCCGCACGGTAAAGGAAACATCCGCGAATTGCCCGGGAACGGACAGCCCTTGAAGTTCGAGGGCAGGATTTCCCGAATTGCGTTGATGAGGGGAATGGGGTGGAAAATCGCGCCCGATCATCCGCCTTACGAGCCAATCTTGGTCGACTTCCCGCACAAGCTCCGAGCCCGTCAGCCTCCCGTCGCGCAGGACCGTAACGCGGTCGGCGATCTGGAATATCTCTTCCAGATGATGCGATATGTAGACAATGCCGATGCCCTGCTGGCGCAATCTGCCGATGACCGTGAACAGCGTCTTGACCCGGTCCTGGTCCAGAACCGCGGTAGGCTCGTCAAGGATGAGAACCCTGGCCTCGACCGAGAGCGCTTTGGCAATCTCCACCATTTGCTGCTGGGCGATGCTGAGCTCCCCCACCGGACGGCCGGCCTCCACCTCGACCGACAGCCGCCCCAGCAACTGCTCGGTGCGCTGTCTCATATGGCGACGATCGATTGCTCCGTACCGGGTTGGAAAGTGCCCGAGAAAGATGTTCTCTTCGGTAGAGAGATGCTTGGCCAGGGACAGTTCTTGATGGATTGCAACTATTCCATTGGCGAGCGCCTCACGCGGGGATCTCAGCCGCTTCTCGATTCCATCAAGAAACAGTTCGCCCCGGTCGGCGGGGTAGACGCCGCCCAGGATTTTGATGAGCGTCGATTTGCCGGCGCCGTTTTCGCCGACAACGGCGTGAACCTCGCCAGGACGAATGGCGAGGCTCACATCGTTGAGAACAAGGTTGCCGTCGAACGACTTCGAAAGTTTCCGCGCTTCGAGCAGCGGCTGCTTCAATTCGACAGCAGCATCCGCGCTTGAGGACATGTATTTTCAAGCGTCCGCGTCAGGGCTGTTACTTCTTGCACGGGTCGGGAGTGGGCTCAAAATCGCCCCACCCGCGTCCGATCCATTCGTCGGCATTCTCGGCTACAACCGCGGGTGAATCCGGAAGAACAAGCTGGTAGCCCGCATTCTGATATTCCTGGCGGTTGGGAATTTCCTTCTTCATCAAGGTGTAGATCACCGCGCGAAGCCCGATGTCGCCGATGAAGGGGGTGTAATTGCCGTCCGCCCCGAATGTTCCGGCCTTGACCGATTTGAAACCGGCATTGGAACCGTCGAAGGTGTAGTGGCGGATTCCCTCAGCGCAGCGATTGGCGCGCGAGATGGCGAGTTGGGCTCCCCAGGAAGATTCCTCGGCATGCGAGAATACCGCGTTGATGTCCGGGTGAGCCGTAAGCCAATCTTCCATTAACTTGACGGCGGGCTCGCGGATCCACTGCCCGTCGCCTTTTACCAGAACCTTGATGTCGGGATATTTGGCCAGGACATTCTGCATCCCCTTGTCGCGATCGACCGCGGGCGAGGAACCCTGCAATCCGGTGATCGCCACAATATTTCCCTTGCCGCCGAGATCCTTCGCCATGCGCTCGGCCACCTTCTCGGCCATAGTCACGTTGCTCTGGCCGATGAACAGCGTTTTTTCCGAGGTTACGTCGCGGTCGAGCAGAACCAGCGGGAGCCCTGCATCCATCACCGCGCGGGCGGCTGGTACAAGCCCCGCGGATTCAACCGGACTCATCACCACGCCATCAACCCCACGCGCGAGAAGATCGCGAACGTCATTGTTCTGCTTGGCGACATCGACATTGCCGTCGAGAACCACCAGCGACACATTGGGATGCCGGCAGGCTTCAGCCTGGATGGCCTCGAGCATAGAGATACGCCAGGGATGATTGAAGCCGGTCTGGGAGAAGCCGATCGTCAGGGCGCGTTCCTTGCCATCAATCATGACGGGCCCGGCTTCGAGCGGCAAGATATCGGTGAAGGGAAGCTTGTCGTAGAATGCGAGCAGTTCGTCGCATGTCTTGTTGCTGATGGGCTGGCGATCCTGAGCCGCCGCAATCGATAAAGGCATTGCCAGGAGGGCGGGTAAAAGGACGCAGAGGCGTTTGAGCATCATGTTACTTCTTCCCTTGCTGTCAGCGGATTGCTGTTTTAATACACGTGTTTCGATTGTCACAATAGTCACGGCATGGAATTTGTCAATGCGGAATCCCTTGGTCTTTCTGTCATGAACTGCAGCACACGGGAAGTCACGCTTTTAAGGTTGGCAGATCAGCGGTCCGGCGCGATCTTTAAGTTAAAAGAATTGTGGCAATTCATGCAGCGGGAAGCGGTGGTTCCGCCCACTCATGACTTCAACAGGGGCCGCCAAAACAGAAACAGGAGAGCAAGATGATTATTGATAGAAGAACACTTATTGCCACCGCTGGCATGCTGGCCCTTGGGCTTTCGGCGCCGTTGCAAGCAGCGGACAAGCCGACGTTCGCCCTCGTTCAAATCAACCAGCAGGCCCTTTTCTTTACGCAGATGAACGAGGGGGCAACTCAAGCGGCGGAGAAGGCAGGCGCCAATCTTGTCATCTTCAATGCCAACAACGACCCGACAGCGCAGAACAACGCCATCGAGACATATATTCAACAGAAGGTGAACGGCATCATCGTCGTCGCGATCGACACCAACGGCATCATGCCGGCGGTGAAGGCCGCCGACGCAGCCGGGATTCCGGTTGTTGCCGTCGATGCCGTGCTGCCGGCGGACGGGCCGCAAAGAGCCCAGATCGGCGTTGACAATGAAGGTGCTGGGAAAATGATTGGCGAGCATTTCGTGAAGGTTATGAACGAAACGATGGGCGGCAAGTCCAAGATCGGCATCGTCGGTGCCTTGAACTCGACGATTCAGAATATTCGCCAGAAGGGCTTTGAAGATGTCATCAAAACTGCGACCGGAGTCACCATGGTAGGCGTCGTCGACGGCCGCAACGTCCAAGATAATGCTCTCTCTGCCGCCGAAAATCTGATTACTGCCAATCCGGACTTGACCGCGATCTACGCCACCGGCGAACCGGCACTTCTCGGCGCCGTGGCAGCAGTTGAAAGCCAGGGTAAGCAGGGCCAAATCAAGATTGTCGGCTGGGACCTCACGGCCTCCGCCATCAAGGGTATCGACGCGGGCTATGTCGCGGGTGTGGTTCAACAGGATCCGGCCGGGATGGGCGGCGCCGCAGTCGATGCTCTTGCCAAGATTCACGCGGGTGGCACGCCCGAGAAGCAAATCGCGGTGCCTATCACAATTGTGACCAAGGACAATGTCGAACCCTATCGGTCCGTCTTTAATTGATCGTCAATTCCGAGATGGAGGCGGTTTCGGCCGCTTCCATTGGAATCCACATCGTGCCGCGCGCTTCGATGCGCGGCATCCGAAAACGCTTTGGTTCAATCGAAGCGCTCCGCGGTGTCGACCTAGATCTCTATCCGGGCGAATGTCTCGGGTTGGTGGGTGACAACGCGGCGGGAAAATCAACGCTCACCAAAGTGCTCTCCGGCGCCTATCTGGCCGACGAAGGCACCATCGATCTCGACGGGATCCGCGCTACCTACGCCTCTCCGGCCGAGGCGCGAAAGCTGAAGATCGAGATGGTTTACCAGGATCTGTCGCTGTGCGACACGATCGACGTGGCGGGCAATCTTTTCCTGGGCCGCGAGCTCATCGGAGGTTCTGATCTGCTCGGATTTCTCGACAAGCGGCGGATGCTGGCGGAAGGGAGGCGCATGCTGGATTCGCTGGAAATTCGCATCCCCAATCTCCAAGCGGCTGTAGCGCAACTCTCCGGCGGCCAGCGCCAGTCGATCGCGATTGCCCGCGCCGCCGCATTCGATCCCCGGGTGCTGATCATGGACGAGCCGACCTCCGCACTTGCAGTTGCCGAAGTCGAAGCTGTGCTAGCTCTGATTCAGCGTGTCAAGGAGCGCGGCGTGGCGGTAGTGCTGATCACTCACCGCTTGCAGGATCTATTCCGGGTATGTGACCGGATCGCGGTGATGTACGAAGGCACCAAAGTTGCCGAGCGCCGCATCGGCGAGACCGATCTGGCCGACATCGTGCGGCTAATCGTCGGAGAGCGGCACATAGCTCCGAAAGGTGCGCTTGCATGACGGCCTACAACATGCGGCCTGAAGGCTCGCCATGGACCGATTTCATGGCGGCCCAGGCACAAGTTCTCTCGATCGCCATCTTCTTCATCGCCTGTTTCGTCGTTTTCTCTGTGAGCAGCGATGCATTTCTCACGCCGGGCAATCTGCTCAACATGCTGCGTCAATCGGCACCGATGCTGATCGTCGCCGTGGCGATGACCTTCGTTATCACCACGGGTGGAATTGACCTGTCAGTAGGTTCGACAGTGGCTCTCGTCAACGCGGCTGCTGCAATCCTGATGCAGTTTGGCATTCCCTGGCCGATTGTCGTAGGCATGCTCCTCCTGATCGGTGCTGCGGTGGGTGCCGCCCAAGGTTGGTTCGTTGCCTATGAGGGCCTTCCGGCATTTATCGTCACACTCGCCGGTCTTTCCGTGCTGCGCGGTGTAGCGCTGTTGATGACGCAAGGATTCTCGATTCCGATCGCCACCGAGGGCTGGTTCATCGATATCGGCCGCAGCTGGCTCCTGGGAGTACCCTTTCCGGCGGTCCTTGCAACCCTTGCGGCAATATTCGGCTTCGTGGCGCTCGATGCGATGCGTTTCGGCCGTCATGTCATTGCCATTGGCGCCAATATGGAAGCGGCCCGCCGCGCCGGCATTCCCGTCAGACATCGCATCGTCATAGTCTATGTGCTGACGGGTGTGGCGTCAGCGGTCGCGGGCATCGTGATCGCGGCGCGGCTTGGTTCGGGATCGTCCAACGCGGCAGTCGGTTTCGAACTCGATGTCATTGCTGCCGTAGTCTTGGGCGGCACCGCATTGATGGGGGGCAAGGGGACCATTGTGGGCACCGTGCTTGGCGCGCTGACCATCGCGGTGATCGGCAACGGGCTGATCCTGTCCCATGTCTCGCCCTTTTTCACCCAGATCGTCACCGGGGTGATCATTCTCGTCGCGATCTGGCTGAACACGCGCGTCTTTGCGCGGCTTGCCGCGCCGACGCGCAAATCCTGAATCGAGAACGCAATGACAGAACGTGCACAGACCCATATTCGATCCGGCATGGTGATGACTGTGCGGGGCGTCATGCCAGCGGATCGGATGGGTGTCACTCTGCCGCACGAGCATATTCTGAACGACTGCCGCTGTTGGTGGAACCAGCCCATCGAGCCAGAGCGGCAGCACCTTGCCAAGGACCCGGTGCATCTCGGAATTATCGGCGAGTTGCGGATGGATCCTTTCGTCAGTCTCGACAATTGCACCCTGAATGACGAGCCATTGGCTATTGCCGAGCTCATGACATTCTTTCAAGCCGGTGGCCAAACTGTCGTCGATCCGACCTGCCGCGGCATCGGCCGCAATCCGGAGGCGCTGGTGCGAATCTCCCTGGCGACCGGACTGAATATCATCATGGGAGCCGGCTACTATCTGCAAACGTCTCATCCTCCTTCACTTAGGGCTATGAGCATCGACGATATTGCCGATGAGATCGTGGCTGAAGCCCATCACGGAGTGGGCGATACAGGCGTTCGCATCGGCCTCATCGGCGAGATCGGCGTTTCCGGCGACTTCACATCCGAGGAAGAAAAATCGCTGCGCGGTGCGGCGCGGGCGCAACGCCGCAGCGAGCTTCCTCTCATGGTCCATCTCCCCGCTTGGTACCGGCATGGGCACCGCGTGCTTGACATCGTTGGCGAGGAAGGCGGCAATGTCCTGCACACGATCCTCTGCCATATGAATCCGTCCGGGGCGGACGTCGGCTATCAGACATCGCTCGCAGAACGCGGCGCGTTCATCGAATATGACATGCTGGGCATGGACTACTGGTATGCCGACCAGGGCGTACAGTGCCCGTCCGACGAGGACAATGCCCGCGCCATTAAAGGGCTAATCGATCGGGGGTTGCTCGATCGCATCTTGCTCTCGCAGGATGTTTTCCTCAAGATGATGCTGACGCGCTATGGCGGCTTTGGGTATGCTTACGTCCTCAGACATTTCGTACCGCGCCTCAGGCGCCATGGTGTGAGCGACAGCCAGATCAAGGCCATGCTGGCCGATAATCCGCGCCGCGTGTTTCACGCGACGTGAGAGTTTGTGGACGTGCAAGAGGAGGAATGAGAATGGCGAAGAAGAACGTGCTTCTCGTCGGCGAAAGCTGGATGAGTTCTGCCAGCCACACCAAAGGCTGGGACAGTTTTTCCAGCGTCACCTTTCATCTTGGCGCCGAGCCGCTTGTTGCCGCGCTCCAGGACAGCGAGTTCGCGCTCACTTACATGAAGGCCCACGAGGCCGCGACCGAATTTCCGCTGACCCTGCACGGGCTGTCCGGTTATGACGCTATCATTCTTTCGGACATCGGCGCGAATACGCTGTTGTTGCATCCCGATGTGTGGCTGCATGGCAAGACTGTTCCGAACCGCCTCAAGCTCATCCGCGACTGGACGCATAAAGGCGGCGGACTGATGATGATCGGCGGTTATTTATCCTTCCAGGGCATCGACGGCCGGGCCCGCTGGCGGCGCACGGCGGTCGAGGAGGCGCTTCCCGTCGAGTGTTTGCCTTACGACGACCGGATCGAGGCGCCGGAGGGAATCGTCGCGGAAATCCTCAAGCCTGATCATCCGATCGTTGCCGGCCTGCCCATCCCGTGGCCGGCATTGCTGGGTGTCAACGAGGTGGTGGTCAAGAACCGGCCTGATATCGAAGTCATTGCCAGACTGCCGGCCGAACAGGGCGGGCACCCGCTGCTGGTGATCGGCGCGCACGGCAACGGCCGCACGCTTGCTTGGACCTCCGATATCGGCCCCCACTGGCTGCCGGCGCCCTTCGTCGTTTGGCCCGGCTATACGAGGCTCTGGCGTCAGGCGCTCCGCTGGCTAACCCATACCTAGACTATGTCGATGGTCATGCTCGTGTCCCAGGGTGTCAACGCGATCATTGCCAATCCCTGAACTGTAACTGCCCACTAGTACGGAGTCCCAATGGTTTCCCCCATCGCCGCCACATCCAGACACGTCATTCGCGATCTTTTCGGGCGCGACAAGGTCGTCATCGGAGTTGTGCACTGCCCAGCCCTGCCTGGATCTCCCGGTCATCGGGGCGGGCCGATTGAGGATATTTATGAACGGGCCCTCATCGATGCCGAGGCCTATGTGGCAGGCGGCGCCCATGGGCTGATCATCGAGAACCATGGTGACATCCCTTTCTTGAAACCTGCTGATATCGGCCCGGAAACAGCGGCGCACATGGCTGTGATCACCGACCGAGTGCGGCGCTCCTGCGGGGTACCGCTGGGCATTAACGTACTCGCTAATGCCGCATTGCCGGCGATTGCCATTGCGCGCGCCGGCGGAGCCGGTTTTGTCCGCGTGAATCAATGGGCAAATGCCTACGTCGCCAATGAGGGCATCATCGAAGGGGAAGCGGCAAAGGCGTTGCGCTATCGGGCCGCCATTCGGGCCGACGAAGTAAAGGTCTTCGCCGACACCCATGTCAAGCATGGTGCCCATGCGATCGTCGCCGACCGCTCTATCACGGAGCTCACGCGCGACGTCGCCTTCTTCCATGCCGACGCCGTGATCGCGACCGGTCAGCGAACCGGCGACACCGCAACGATGGAAGAGATTGACACAATTCGAAGCGCGACGGATCTGCCGGTATTGGTTGGCAGCGGCGTGAACAGGGACAATGTCGCCGGCATCCTTGCTTGCACGGACGGTGTTATCGTCGCCAGCTCGCTGAAACATGACGGGGTGTGGTGGAACAAGGTCGACATCCATCGCGTGAAGGCATTTATGCGCGCTATTCAACAGTGAAGAAGTGACTACACTGTGAGTCGGCGTCTGGCGAGAAAGGTCCGCGCGATGCGGAAACTGCTTGATGATCGGGATTTGCACCAAATTGCCCTGGGTGAAGAAAATGTGCCGAGGAGCCAGTCGAATATGATGTCGATCTGCAGGATATTGTCGATCTAGTCGAGGACTGGGAAGGCCGTGCTCACGTGAATTGGGTCGAGGGGCGATTGTGGACCAGGACCGCATCGTACCGATGTGTGCCTTTGAAGCCGCCTACCTCATTCGATACTTTGGGAAAAAATCCTGTTCCGCGGCTCCTTTCTTCCGGTATTGCCAGTCACCGTTCTGCAGGACTACAGCGTTGCCGGTTTTTCAACAGCGGTGGCGCTTGCGCGCGCCTCAGACTTGATCGCCAGTGTTCCGGAACGCTATACCGGAAGTCGGCCCGCCGGAATGTTCAGCTTCCCAACGCTTTGCAACTAAAGCCTTCTGCTCCGCTTGATCTACAAGCTCAATAATTGTTTCCCATGAAAGCAGTCCCTTCGAAATGCCCGCTGCCATTGCAGGCGTCACTCGCAAAGTTTTGTGGATCCGAAGCCAATTGTAATGGAAAAAGTAGAGGGCGAGAGCATGGCAATGGTTTTCAAACTTTTTGGAAAACCCGTTCGTCAAGCGCGTGTAGCGGCGCATCGACATTCTCATTGTCAAATTCTGCCGCTCCGCAAAGGACGTGTTGATGTGCGCAGGGTCCAGATTGCCGGAGATTACTTTCGTATGCGCGCCAACCACGCTAAGCGGACTATAGCGGCCCGGCTTGCTATCGATGGAAGGCCCAAACACCTTAATAAGCATGGCATAGTCAATCTCGTTTCCGAACGCGTATTGCATAGCTTGCAAGTAAGCGCCGTGCCCATCTGTGGAAATTTGCGGATTTGTTGCAAGCCGCGCCCGCAGATCGCGAAGAAACAGAAGCGCAGCGTAACTATCGCGACTACCTACCAGCCATGAAACGATAAGCTTCGTGTCGCCATCGAGTGCGGTCCATGAAACGTCGCCGGAACCTTCGGGAGCTGCACTGGCGCTCGGGAGATTGCGCTGCTTTGCGTAGCAGAAGCTCCAGATTTCATCACACTGGATGCTCTTGGATTGAATTCCGCGCACATTCTTATCGTGAAAGTTGGAGCAGAGCCTACCGGGAATAGCGCATGACCGAGACCGGCCCGATCGTCCGGCGGGGCCTTGAGGGTGAGATCGCCCATGAGCAGAAGCTGCGGGCCATCATCAGCCGCGCAATCCCGGACTGAAGGGCCACGGAATGCCACTGCGCACCCTCTTCTTCAGTGACATCTTCGACCTCGACCGTTGGGTGCTCGAAGACCACGGTGCCTTTGACGTGTCACTCGTCAGCGACCTGCCGCTGTTCATCGACCCGTTTCTCATCTTCCACAGCGCCAGGCCCGAGTACCGGCACCTGCATGACCAGATGATCGCCTATCTCCGCTTCCTCCGCGATCGCACCATCGGGAGGAACCCCACAACCGCCGAACTGCAACTATGGTACTGCTTTCCCGAGGTCAGGCAGAACTGGCTGGGGTTCTCCCGTTATGGCAACCACGGCTTCGGGCTTGGGCTTCATTTCGCCCGCACCTTCCACGCGTCACTTGGCGACATGTTCAAGGATCTAGGCTCCATTCGGCAGGACTGACGCGTGAATGTGCCGCCCGAATGGCCGTTGCCTCGGTGCGGAACATTCTCGACTATTTCGCGGGAACAATTGATCGTCGGCTACTGGTGAACGGCCGTGAAGCCGCCGCAGCCCACGAGAGCGCCAGATCGGTGTGAACTTCGTCCGTAGGGCGGCCGAAGCGCCGCGCTCGCAAATTCAGGAAAGCACAAAAACGCTTCGCGCGGACCGAATACCTTCTGCAATGTGCTGATAAACTTCAGCAACACGGCGGGTGTGATGGGTGTCGGGATGAGACATCAGCCAATAGGTTCGCGTGAAGCGCAGATCCGCCAGAAGCGGGATCAATTTCGGGAACTGCTAGGCGGCATAATCATGAAGAATGCCTATTCCGTGGCCCGCCCGCACCGCCTCCACCTGCGCGACCACGCTGCCGCACTCAAAATGGCGCTTCATCAGTTGGCCGAGTTCGACAGCATAGTCCAATGCGCGGCTACAGACGAAATCCTCGACATGAGTAACGAACAGGCGCCCTTCCATATCCTCGCGTTTATTCACCTTGCCGGTTTGCTTCAGATAGCTCTCGGCGGCGTAGACGCAGATGACCCGGGTTGCCGCCTCCTCAACTGCTTGCCGCGCATTGGCAATGGCAACCTCATTGGAAACCAGCCTGGTGGCAACCTCCTCGCGGCCC
>JANLWG010000007.1:0-5389 GCA_031364405.1 Hyphomicrobiales bacterium | reverse complement strand
GACTGTAAAACCCTGGTCAATGAGCCCGCGTGCGAGCCGGCGCGCTTCGCCGGTGCCGCCCAGAATGAGAATGCGATCAGCCGGCATGGCCAATGATTGCACCAGCGCGCGAAACGATAATCACATCCGCCGCGACAGGCGCTCCCCGCAGCACGTGGCCGACTTGGGCAAGCGCTGCCATCGCAACCCGGTCCGCCAGCCCGAACCCCTCGGCCATTTCCAGAACATGATGGGCCGTATTCGCCGCCAGCACTTTTTCACGCGGCAGTTCCGGCGCGAGCTTGGCCAGCCAGTCAAGTTCGACCTGGCTCCGGCCTGAATGCAAATCGAGTGCACCCTGCGCCAGTTTCACCATTTTGCCGAAGCCGCCACCAATGGTCACGCGGGCCACCGGATGATCGCGCAGATATTTCAGAAGCCCGCCAGCAAAATCACCCATGTCGAGCATGGCTTCCAGCGGCAATCCAAAATGCGCCCGCACCGCATCCTCGGAGGTCGACCCGGTGCAGCCCGCCACATGGGCAAGCCCCATGGCGCGCGCCACATCAACACCGCGATGGATCGACGCAATCCAAGCCGCGCATGAGTATGGATGCACGATCCCCGTGGTCCCGAGAATGGAGAGTCCACCGGCAATGCCAAGCCTGGGGTTCCAGGTTTTCAACGCCAGCGCCTCGCCACCGGGAATCGAAATTTCTATCTCGACATCAGTACCACCCAATTCAGCGATCACCGCGCCCATCATGGCGCGCGGGATTGGATTGATGGCGGGTTCACCCGGCGCAATGGGCAACCCCGCCCGTGTCACTATGCCAACACCTGTACCCGCTTTGAAGGTAATGCCCATGCCTATCTCGCGCACCGTGGCGATCACCATGCAGCCGTGGGTCACATCGGGATCGTCCCCCGCATCCTTGATAATTCCCGCCTGCGCCCAGCCTGGCCCCATGCCTTCAAGCGCCAGGGCGAAAGCCGGTGTCTCGCCCTTCGGCAGGGCTATCGACACGGGATCGGGGAACTTTCCGGTCTTCAATGCCGTAAACGCCGCCTTCACCGCCGCGGTTGCGCATGCGCCCGTGGTCCAGCCGCGTCTTAATTCACCCTCGGGCTTTTCTTGTCGCATAGCCCCAATGTATAAGGGGCACATGAGCCGGGGACCAACAAAAACCGTGGAAGACTGGGTGAGTGCCAAATCGCCATCGGCCGGCTTCGCCCGCCTTGATGCCGAACCCTTCCCAATTTTCGAAACGGGCTGGGTCTGGCTGGCGGGTGCGGGCCCCGGCGCACCCGGCCTCATGTCGCTCTTATGTTATCACGCCATGCAGACGTGTGACGTCGTGGTTTACGACGCGCTGGTGAACCCCGACATCCTGCGCTGGGTGCGGGTTGGTGCTGAACTCGAATATGCCGGCAAGCGCGGCGGCAAGCCCTCACCTGTCCAGCGCGACATCTCCCTGCGCTTGATCGAACTGGCCCAGGCTGGCAAGCGGGTGCTGCGCCTCAAGGGCGGTGATCCCTTCATGTTTGGCCGCGGCGGCGAAGAGTGCCAGCACCTGGCAGGCGCCGGCGTGCCCTTCCGCATTGTTCCCGGCATAACCTCAGGTGTCGGCGGATTGGCCTACGCCGGAATACCCGCCACCCATCGCGACACCAATCATTCGGTGATCTTCCTCACCGGTCACGATGCCACCGGCAAGATGCCGGCCAACGTCAACTGGCCGGCGGTGGCCGGAGCCTCGCCGGTCATCGTCATGTATATGGCGGTGAAGAACCTGGGTGACATTGCCGCGGCGCTGATGGCAGGCGGCAGGCCAGCGTCTGATCCCGTAACCATCATCTCCAACGCCTCCCTGCCGCACCAGCAGGTTCATGCCACGACCTTGGGGGCAGCAGGAGTTTTCGTGCGCGACCGCGAACCCCCGACCCCGGCCATCGTCGTCGTCGGTCACACCTCGGGCTGGCGCGATATGCTCGACTGGTACAAGCCGGCCCTGCGGGATAATCCCATTGGCTAAAGCCATCGTGATTGCCGCCCCCTGTTCCGGCAGCGGCAAGACCCTCGTCACCCTCGGACTGCTGCGGGCTTACCGCAACCTGGGCCTGAGGGTCGCTTCAGCCAAGGTCGGCCCCGACTATATCGATCCCCGTTTTCACGAGGCAGCCACGGCGCGGCCCTGCTTCAACCTCGATCCCTGGGCCATGGACGGCGCCGTCATCGCTGGCCTCATGGCCGAACTGGCAGGCGAAACCGACCTGATCATCATCGAAGGCGTCATGGGACTGTTCGATGGTCCCCATGGGGCCAAGGGCTCCACCGCCGATCTGGCTGAAGCCCTGGATCTTCCCGTGGTGCTGGTGGTCGATGCCCGTCATCAGTCCCAATCCATCGCCGCCCTCGTCCATGGCTTTGCCACTTATCGGCCAGGCCTCGCGGTCGCCGGCGTCATTGTCAACCGGGTGGCCAGCGATCGCCACGAAGCGATCCTGCGCTCAGCCCTCGGCGAAAAAGTTATCGGCGTCCTGCGTCACGATGACTCACTGAGCTGGCCATCCCGCCATCTCGGGTTGGTACAAGCTGAGGAAAACCAATATCTTGAACGATTCATTGAAGCTGCTGCCTCAGCCGTTACACGTGAAACAAATCTTGACAATTTGTTAACCATTGCACGCCAAGTCTTTGACGAATCAGTGATTCGTCCCGCCCTGCCGCCACTGGGCCAAAGGATCGCTGTTGCCCGCGACCTGGCCTTCGCCTTCGCCTATCCGCACCTGCTGCATCAATGGCGGCAGGCCGGCGCTGAAGTGCTGCCCTTTTCTCCCTTGGCCAACGAAGCGCCCGATGCCGCCGCTGATGCCATCTTCCTGCCCGGTGGTTATCCCGAACTCCATGCCGGAAGACTGGCCGCCAATCCTGTGTTTCTCGATGGCATCAGGGCGGCGCGCGGGCTCATCTATGGCGAGTGCGGCGGCTTCATGGTGCTGGGCGATGCCCTGATTGATGCCGAAGGCGTTTCGCACTCCATGACGGGTCTCCTGCCGCTGACCACGAGCTTTGCTGCCCGCCGACTGCATCTGGGCTACCGCCAACTCGACCCCCTGCCGGGCGGCCCGTGGACGACGCCGCTCCGAGGCCACGAATTCCATTATTCGACCATTGCCAGTGAAGGCCACGCCGACCGCCTGTTCGCCGCCAGCGATGCCGCCGGAACCCCATTGCCATTGATGGGATTGAAGCGGGACCGCGTCATGGGCTCCTATGCCCACGTGATTTCCGAGGCACCATGAGCGCCCGCGCCATCATGCTGATGGGTACCGGCTCCGATGTCGGCAAATCACTGATTGCCGCCGGATTGTGCCGGGCCTTTGCCAATCGCGGCCTCAAAGTGAAGCCCTTCAAGCCTCAGAACATGTCCAACAATGCAGCGGTTGCGGTGGACGGCGGCGAGATTGGCCGGGCCCAGGCCCTGCAGGCCCGCGCCGCAAGGGTTGATCCGAGTGTTCATATGAACCCGGTACTGCTCAAACCCGAAACCACCACCGGTGCCCAGGTGATCGTCCAAGGCCAGCGTCATGCCACCATGACGGCGCGCGACTATTTTCGCAACCGCAGTCTGTTCATGCCGGCCATTCTCGACAGCTTTCGACGTTTGGCCGCAGAGGCCGATCTCATCATTGTCGAAGGCGCTGGAAGCCCCGGCGAGATCAATCTGCGCGACGGCGATCTCGCCAACATGGGCTTTGCCGCCGCCGCCAATGTTCCAGCCCTCTTGATCGGCGACATTCACCGGGGCGGTGTTATCGCCTCGATCGCCGGCACCTTCCACATCCTCGCATCAGAGGATAGAAATCGCCTAAAAGGATTCATAATCAATAAGTTCCATGGTGATGCGGAACTGTTCTCTGAGGGTCGTCGCTTTCTCGAAACAGAAACTGGCCGGCCGTGTCTCGGGATTGTACCCTATTTGCAACAAGCAAGAGACCTCCCCGCCGAAGATGCAGTGGCGTTGGAGGAGATTATGACAAACCATTCTGGAGATTGTAAAATCTCCGTCCTGTGCCTGCCCCGCATCGCCAATTTTGACGATCTCGACCCGCTTCGGCTGGAACCCGGCGTTTCGCTACAGTTCATCCATGCAGGTGAGGTAATCCCGGCTGATACCAACCTCGTCATCATCCCCGGCTCCAAGTCGACCATGGCCGATCTGGCCGCCCTCCGGCGCCAAGGCTGGGACATCGACCTCGCCGCCCATGTGAGACGTGGCGGCCATGTGCTGGGCCTCTGCGGCGGTTACCAGATGCTGGGCAAGCTCATTCACGATCCCGCTGGTCTCGAAGACCAGGCGGGCACCGTCGCGGGCCTCGGTCACCTCGATGTCGAGACCACCCTGCTCCCTGACAAGACCCTGACCCGCGTTGCCGCCACCCATGGGCCTTCTGGCACACCGCTGACTGGCTATGAAATCCACTTGGGAAAAACCGCAGGCCCCGATTGCGCCCGCCCCTTCGCCATGATCGGCATAGAGCCCGATGGCGCCATCTCCGCCGATGGCCGGATCGTCGGCACCTATGTGCACGGCTGTTTTGGCGGCGATGATTTCCGCAAAACTTTCCTGGCCGCCCTCGGCGCCACCAGCGACCTTCGCTATGAGCAACGTATCGAAGCCAGCCTCGATGCCCTGGCCGCCCATCTGGAAAAATACCTCGACCTCGACCGGTTGCTGGCGCTGGCGGAGCCGGTCTGATGTGGCCGGTTCTCAGCTTCAGTGCTGTCGCCCTGGCGCTCATCGTCGAGCGCTTCATCGGCTATCCCAAACCTGTTGAGAATGCCATCGGCCACCCGGTGGAGTGGATCGGCAAGCTCATTGCCTGGCTCGACAAGGCATTTAACTTCCCGCAAGCCAGCGCCTCCGAAGCCAAATTGCGCGGCATGGCGGCACTCGCTGCGTTAATGCTCGCGGGCTTCATTCCCGCCTGGCTCCTCGCCAAATTGCTCTCATATGCAAACAGCGGCTGGATTGTGGAAGCGCTCGTCGCCACCGCCTTCATCGCCCAGAAATCCCTGCGCGAGCACGTGCGGGCAGTCGGCAAAGGCCTCGACAAGTCTTTGGGCGAAGGCCGCCGTACCGTCAGCCAAATCGTTGGCCGCGACGCGTCGCAACTAGATGAATCCGGCGTGGCCCGCGCAGCACTTGAAAGCCTGGCCGAGAATACCTCTGATGGCGTTGTGGCGCCGGTGCTGTGGTACGTGGCGCTCGGCCTGCCTGGTCTCGTTGTGTACAAAGCGATCAACACGGCGGACTCGATGATCGGCCACAAGTCGGAACGTTACAGGTACTTCGGCTGGGCCGCCGCCCGCCTCGACGATCTCGTCAACCTGCCCTGCTCGCGC
>JANLWG010000354.1:0-2567 GCA_031364405.1 Hyphomicrobiales bacterium | reverse complement strand
ATGTTGGAGACTGGATTGGAGGCCAGCATGAATGACCAAGCCTTACTCGATGGAGTTGCGTGAGCGGGCTGTCCGGTTTGTGGAGGCGGGCGAAAGCCGTCATGCGGTGGCCTCTCGTCTTGGGGTCAGCGCTTCGAGTGTCATCAAGTGGCTGGACCGTCTTGCGCGGACAGGCAGCGCGGCGCCCGCCAAGGTGGGCGGTTATCGTCCCCGGAAGATTGTGGGGGAGCAGCGGGAGTGGCTGCTGAGCAGGATTGCCGCGGGAAACTTCACGCTTCAGGGGCTTGCCGGCGAACTGGAATCGCGTGGCCTCAAGGTGGATTACCGGACGGTCTGGAACTTCGTCCACGGCGAGGGGCTGAGCTTCAAAAAAAACCGTTCACGCCGCCGAACAGCAAAGACCTGACATCGCCAGACGGCGGACGTCCTGGAAGAGGCATCAGCCGCGCGTTGCCATCGAGCGTCTCGTCTTCATTGACGAGACCTGGGCCAAGACCAACATGGCACCCTTGCGGGGCTGGAGCCGGAAGGGCGAACGCCTCATCGCCCATGTGCCGCACGGGCACTGGAAAACCATGACATTCCTCGCGGCTCTGCGCTGTGATGCAATCACCGCACCTTGCGTGTTCGACGGGCCCATCAACGGCGAGAGCTTCCTGCGCTACGTCGAGCAGTTCCTCGTCCCCAGCCTCAAGCCGGGCGACATTGTGGTGATGGACAATCTCGGCAGCCACAAAAGCAATGCTGTCAGAGCCGCTATCCGGGCTGTGGGAGCACGGCTCCTCTTCCTGCCGCCTTACAGCCCAGACCTGAACCCAATCGAGCAAGTCTTCGCCAAACTGAAACACCTGTTGCGACTGGCAAAAGAGCGCACCGTCGAGGCCGCATGGAAGCGCATCGGAAAACTTCTTCCACTCTTCACAAAAGACGAATGCAGAAACTACTTCCTCAACGCAGGATATGGGTCAATATAGAGTCATTCCGCTCTAGTCGAGGGGCTGCCAGAGCTTCCTGTCATTCAGTTCGTCTTCCGACACTACGAGTTTTTTGTCCGCAAGCGCATCGCAGTGCAGCATCCAGCGGAGCGAACTTTCTCCTTCACTATAGGGTGCGGCTACCAGGTAGACATGGCCCGCATGCATCCCCGTGAGCTTCTTGTAGCGTGCGTTGATCATGGTATTTCCATTTCATTTCGGGGAAAAACTATATCCGGCCTCAGCCGACCAACAGATGATCCAGATCAACTCCCATTTACTCTGTTGATCAAGTGGCAACTGACCATTTTCGGCGGCAGCACTTCAAGCTGTCACCCGTTGTCTTGGGCGAAGATTGTTATCCAAAAGAAAGACCAACGATATCTGCCTGACTAGGCATGCAACTTCACGGAGAATAGCTGAAAACCGCTACAGTTCGTCTTCTTCCAGAGGCCGGACTCTAACTCCTTCCGGACGAAATCATCAGTGGCAGGTCAGAATGTCGACAATAACGCCCACTGCGACAACTCCACCGAGACCGATTGCTGTAACACGCGACAATCCCGCCGGAGAAACTTCCATCATATCCTTTTCAACAGCCGCAATGCATTTGCGGTCACCAGAACGGTTGCTCCGGTGTCGGCGAGAATGGCAATCCACAGGCCCGTCATACCCATGACCGTCGTAACCAGAAATACGGCCTTCAACCCCAATGCCATGGTCACGTTCTGACGGATGACCACCATGGTCCGGCGCGACAGCCTGACCAGCGCCACGACATCGAGAATGCGATTGTTGAGCACGGCGGCATCGGCAGCCTCAAGGGCCACATCCGTGCCGGAGCCCATGGCGATGCCCACCGTGGCGGCGGCAAGGGCCGGCGCATCATTGATACCGTCGCCGACTTTGGCGATGCCGCCATCAGCCGCGCGCTCTTTAATAACCGCGAGCTTGTCCTCGGGCAGGAGTTCGGCTCTCACCTCCATGCCGATCATCCCGCCGACGGCCTCCGCGTTGGCGCGGTTGTCGCCGGTCAGCATGATTGGCTTCAGTCCAAGGGCCGCAAGCTCCCTGACGCCCGCAATGGCATCGGGACGCGGCTCGTCACGCAAGGCCAGCAACCCAACGGGGCGCAAATTGACAATGACCGCGGAAACACTTTTCCCCTCTGCCTCCAGGACGCGGACACGCGACAGTATGGCCTCATCGGTAACCCCCAGGCGAACCGGAGCACCGATGATGACGGGCTTGCCTTCCACCGTGGCGGAGAGGCCCTTGCCGGGAATGGCTTGTGATTCAACCGGCGTGAAGGCGATGTTGCGGTCCTTGGCGTGATTGACGATGGCCACGGCCAGGGGATGCGACGATCCCGTCTCCACCGCAGCCGCCAGCCGCAGCAGTTCGTCCTGGGTCATGCCCCCGAAGGTCTCGACTTCGGTGACCTTGGGCTTGCCCTCGGTCAGCGTTCCAGTCTTGTCGAAGGCGATGTTCCTGACCTTCCCGATCGCTTCGAGCACGCCGCCACCTTTCACCAGAATGCCGCGCCGCGCTCCCGCGGCCAGTGCCGACGCGATAGTTGCCGGAGTTGAAATC